>NZ_JADEXE010000208.1 GCF_015207265.1 Nodosilinea sp. LEGE 07298
GGTCTCTACCGCGACAGGAGCCATAACCGTGGCGACAGGCGCAGAACGAGCTACCGCTTCCGAATGAGCTGGAGCCGGGGTGGCTTTAGCTGGCACTGCTTTAGCTGGAGCGGCTTTAGCGATGGGAGGTACTGCTATCGGTTTTGCGACAGATGCTTTGGGCACAGGCTTAGTTGTCGCTACGGTGCGGGCTGGCGTTGAGGTGACAGCGGGTCGAGTGGCGGCAGGGCGGGTGGCTGGAGCAGCGGCAGGCAGAGCAGTAGCCTTCTCCCCCCACACAATGTGGGAAAGCTGCGCGCGCTGGGTCTGGAGCTGATGGCGAAAGTCAGCTAGCTCGGTGAACATGGCATCTACAGAAGCAGCTAGGGCGGCGCGATCGCTCTGGCGCTGCTCTTGGTGTACCACTGCTGCCCGCTGGCGCACTGCGGTCAACTCTTTCAGCGTGGCCTGCACCTGCACCTGTAGATCTTCGACGTAGGCCGTTAGCTGGGGTAACAGCTCAGCCCGTATCATTGCCTGTTGCTGGCGATAGCCAGCCCGATCAACCGCCGTTTGAGCTTGAATCTTGGCCACCTGTTGCTGCACCTGGCGTAGCTCTTGGGCAATCTCTAGGCGCAGGTCGCATACGGTGTTTTGAAGCACCTGGCAATCGTATTCAAGCTTTTGCCGAACTTCGGCAGCGCTCAGTTCGCGATCGGCCTGGTAAGTGGCCAGCAGCACTTCGGTATCAAATCGCAGCTGCTGAATATAGTCTTGGCGGATCTGCTGCCGAGGTAAAACCTGGGCCTCGCGGTCTGCGGTAGTTTGGGCTAGCCACAGAGCGGTGTTGGTGCGTAGGTCAGCCATCAGCTGATCGAGGTTGTGGCGCAGCTGTACAGCATGGGCCAGTCGGTCAGCCTGCCAGCGCTCCAGGTCAGTAAAAACCTGGTCGCGCCGACTCACTACCTCGCTCTGGCGCAGTTGTCGTGCGGCTTGCCACTGGTCATAAAGTGCTGTCACAGGACTGCTCTCCCTTTAGCGAAAATGAAACGTGGTGACTAGTATGGAGAATCTTGCAGGGTGGCAAGATGAAAATTAGCGCCAAGAGAAGATATTTTGCCAGACCTTAAAATCTAATTATTTTTAAGCATTCCGGCATCTTTATGGAGCACTATTCTTAAGCTTGCCAATAGTAGACTTTGACGATTAGCTAACTAAAATTGTTAGTTTCACCTAGTCTATGGGGCAGTTAAGCATGGGTAAAATCCAGCGTTCCACTGCCCCATTAAGTTGCAAAGAGCGATGGCGCTCGACTAGGCAGCAGGCACAGCAGCTTGGGCAGTCAGACCAACAGCCTCGGCGTACTTGAGGTAGGTATCGACAGAAGCAATGACGACGCGAGCTTCGATAGCTAGCAGTTCAATACCAACTAGAGAAACACGAACCCAAGCATCAATAACGATGCCTTTGTCCAGAATGCGGTCAACAACTTCAGCCAAGCTAGAGGAAGAGTTTACTTTTTCAACAGCCATGGTTTTGAACCCCTAAACAATTAATGTGTTCAATGAAATTGCAAAGATAACTCCCTCGAATGCACTTAACTGCTACTGCAAAGAAGCGGTAGAAACAGTCTCAGTGCGTAGGGCTTATTCCTTGCACATTTGTAGTCTGCCCATCTGCTTAGAACAGCTCACAACTTTAAAAAAATCAGTTCACTTATTGTTACCTGCAAGGCTTTGAGTCTTAGCTAGAAAGGCTGGAACGCCTTGGACACAGCCAATCTCAGCCAGATGCTAGATAATAAAAGCGCAACGCTACGGTTAGGCCAAGGCATGATGGATGATTCAACCCTAGAAGTGCTGCTGCAAAGCTTGAAGCAAGACGACGAATATCAGCGGGAGTTGGCCACAGCCGCCCTCTGGCAGCGCTGGTTTTACCAAAAGGGAACCGTGGGCAACCAACGGCTGCAAGATGCCCAAACCCTGATAGACCAGGGTCAACTGGATGCAGCAGAGGCGCTGCTGTCGGCCCTGGTGACTGAGTTGCCCGATTTTGCCGAAGCCTGGAACCGGCGGGCGGTGCTCTACTTTGTGCAGCGTCGCTGTCTGGAGGCGATGGCCGACTGTCAGCAGGTCATCAAGTTGGTGCCTTACCACTTTGGGGCACTCCACGGGCTGGGGTTATGCCATGCTGCCTTGGGGCAGTATGAAGACGCTATTCAGGCGTTTCGTCGTGCGCTGGCGGTGCAGCCCTACGCGCTAATTAACCAGCGGCTAATTCTAGAATGTACGGCGCAACTAAGCTGACGGGTAAGATCGGTTGACGCATTTAGATCGGTAACTAGACCCCTTTACCAGCCTACTATTATGGGGGTCTGAAGTAGGCTAGCCCGTTTCTACCCTAACCCTTGCATTCAGCCTTGTTATGCTCGAAAACACCTCTGCAATTTTGGCCCGCCTGCAGGAGAGTCATACTCGCTTTGTGCGGGTGGTGTGGTGTGATAACGGCAACGTCATTCGCGGTAAGGCTATTTATATCGACGCGCTGGCCCGGCAGCTTGAGAGCAGAGGAGTCTGCGCCGTAGGGCTATCGGCGGCACAGCAGGCGATTCCAGTGGTGGCGGATGCAGTGGCCCCTGGCAGCGGTCTAGGGCCAGTGGGGGAGGTGTGGCTGGTGCCAGACTGGAGCACGGTGCAGAGCCTTCCCTATGCCCCTGGGCAAGCCCGGGTAATGGGAAACATGGTAAAAGATGGCCAGCCCTGGCCCTGGTGTTCGCGTCAATTTCTGAAACGCATGGCGCAGCGGGCGGCCAGTCAGAGGTTGACCATCAAGGCCGCCTTTGAACCAGAGTTTTACTTACTGCGGCGGGATGGCGAGAGAATTTTGCCCGCCGACACCACCCCGTTTGCCGCAACTCTGGCAATGGACCAGCACCAGGAAGTCGTGATGGCGATCGCCGCTGCTCTCAGCGATCAGGGGGTGGCAGTGGAGCAGTACTATCCAGAATCTGGGCCGGGGCAACAGGAAATTTCGGTACGTTATACCGATGCCCTTGCTGCTGCTGACCAGCACATTATCTACCGCGAAACGGTAAAGGCGGTGGCTCACCAGCACGGGCTAATGGCCTCGTTCGTGCCGAAGCTATTTGAGTCCCACGCGGGCAGCGGTTGCCATTTGCATTTGAGTCTATGGCAGGGCGATAACAACCTGATTCCTGACGGCAACGGAGGATTGTCTGCGGTGGCTCAATCTTTTACTGCTGGGCTGCTGCACCATCTGCCAGCCCTGATGGCGATCGCTACGCCTAGCCCCAATTCCTACCGTCGCCTGCGGCCCCACTGCTGGAGCGGAGCCTACTGCGCCTGGGGTATGGACAACCGGGAGGCAGCGCTGCGGGTACCGAGTAACCTGGCCCATCCCAGCCCGACGCATTTGGAGCTAAAGACTGTCGATGGGGCGGCTAACCCTTACCTGGCGCTGGGGGGTGCGATCGCAGCGGGCCTAGACGGGATTGATCAAAACTATCGCCTGCCCGACCCCGTTCAGCAAAACCCAGGGGCGCTGTCGGAAGCAGAGCGGTGCGATCGCGGCATTGCCCTACTGCCTCAGTCTCTCGCGACAGCCCTAGCCGCCCTAGAGCAAGACACCATGCTGCTAGAGGCCCTGGGTAAACCGCTGGCCCAAACCCATCTGGCGGTGCGGCGGGCCGAACTAGTCGCTATGGAAGGCATGACTCTAGAGGCAGAGGTCGAGTTACTGCGCGATCGCTATTAAGGATTGATCAGTCTTGCCCATCCTCAGCCAATCGGGCTGGCGGCACGAATACCACCAACCCGGCTCACCTACTCGACCTTTAACTCCTGAATGTTCCACAGGGCACCACCCAGGGCCGTGTACTTTACCCCCTTGACTCGGTTGCGTACGGCGGTCAGTGAGAGGTTATTGATCAAGTATGTAAAGGGTAGGTACTCCTGGGTCAACTGCTGGGTTTCTTTGTACAGCTCAAAGCGCTCCTCTTCATCAATCACCTGGGCCGCTTGGACGTAGAGTTCAGCGATCCGGCGCTCCCAGTCGGCGGCCTGCCAACCCTCTAGCGGGTCTTGGCCTGGGCCAGCATTTTGGTTGAAGGCATGGAGCGCACCGTCGAGCAGCCAAACGTTAGCTCCGCCGTTGGGTTCTGTACCGCCGGTTAGTCCCAGCACCAGGGCTTCCCAATCGAGGCTGTCGGTGAGGCGATCGACTAGGGCGTTAAAGGCCAAGGGTTGAAAGTCAACCTGAATACCCAGCTTAGACAGGTCGTTTTTAATCTGCGCCCCAATTGACTCGCGAATTTTGTTGCCTGAGTTGGTGATCAGGGTGAACCGCACTCGGTTGCCAGCCCCATCCAGCAATTCTCCGGTGCTGTTGTACTGAAACCCATCGGCCAGCAGCAGTTCCTTAGCTCGCTCTGGGTCGTAGTCGTAGGTGCGAATGCCCAGCTCGGGCGGCGCATAGTAGGGACTAGGCACCGAGATAGGAGACGTCTGGGGTTGCCCCAGGCCTTGGAAAATATTGTTCACCATCGTCTGGCGATCGATGCCGTAGGAAATCGCCTGACGAAAAGCCACACTGTTGAACCAGGCCGATCGCACCGGGTTGACCAGAGGGTCGCCGTTGCGGCTGGCCCGGTTGAGGTTAAAGGCAAAGAAATTGGTGCCCAGGCCAGGGCCACCGTTGTAAATTGTAAAGTCACCTCGTTCCTCTTCCCGCTTGAGCAGCGAGAAAAAATCGGGCTGCACATTGTCCATATCGAGTCCGCCCGATCGAAACTGGAAAAAGGAGGTATCGGTAGACCCGACAATCTGCCACACGACTTGTTCGACATAGGGCTGAGGGTTGCCCTGGGCGTCTTCCTGCCAGTAGTAGGGGTTACGCTCGAAGATGACCCGCTCCCCCGGCACATACTGGGCGAGCTGGAAGGGACCATTGCCGACAATTTGGCGGGCAGGGGTATCGGTGCCCCAGGTTGAGAGAAACAGCGGGTTGCCCTGGGCGTCGAGGTTTTCTACCGTAGGCCGGAGAATATGAGCTGGAATAATATTTAAAGCTGTGTTCCCCAGCATGGGGGCAAAGGGCTCGGGCAGGGTAAACTGCACCCGGCGATCGTCTAGTTTACTGACCTCGGGCAGCAGGCCCTGGGTGCCGATGCGAAACCCATCGCGGCTGTTGGTCAAAATGGCAGGATTGAACAGCGTGTCGTAGGTAAACACCACATCGTCAGTGGTCAGCGGTTCGCCATCGGACCAGCGCAGCCCCTCGCGCAGAGTAAACACCAAGATTTTGCCATCGTCAGAAATCTCCCAGCTTTCGGCCAGGGCCGGTACGGTTTCACCGCTGATACCGTCAGTGGTGGTTAAGCCCTCAAAGGTGAAGCTAAAAATATTGGGCGACTCTTGACTGAGGATAGGGTTGAAGGTTTTGGGGTCGCTCAGAGCACTCAGTACCAGCCGAGGCACATCAACACTCGCCTGGGCAAACCGGGCGGGGTTGCAGCCCGTACTAACTAGGCCGATCGCCAGCGCCAGCATGAGGGCCATGATCTGCCTGCCTCTGGTCACCCAGGTGCCCGCCATCCGCCAACGATCGGTTGCCTGAGATGCAATGGCCACGGTTGCGAGTCTCCTATCTGCCAGATGATGCCTCAAACACTATAGCGATTAACCTACAACGATTGACCTACCAGAACTACCCTCCGGAACTTGAGCCCCGGAATTTGGCAAGGTTGGGCCTTGAGGTAGTCAGGACCGTTGGCCTAGCCTTGGCTCAAACAAGACTGGTTTAGCTCATTGTGATGGAATGTGATGGGAAAAGAGTGCGCTAGGGGCGATCGCGCCCCTGTCGAAGAATCTGAGACTTTAGGGCACTCTAGAGGCATTCCCCCAGACCATCCCCCAGAGACGACCTATGGCTGATCGCTACTACTTGTACGGCATTTTCCCGGCACCTGGCCCTACCGAGCTACCTCTAAACGGCTTAGATGATCAGGTGGTACAGACCCAGCAGCTAGACGGCTTTACCTTTCTTTATTCCCTTGCCTGCCAGAAACGCTACCTGTCAAGCCGCAAAAACTTGCTGGGCCACGAAAAGGTGCTCGAAGCCGCCATGGAGCAGGGCCATCGCACGCTGCTGCCGCTTCAGTTTGGACTGATTGTCAACAGTTGGGACCAGGTGCAGGAAGATTTGGTTGCCCCCTACGCTGAAGACCTGACGCAGCTGTTTAAGCGGCTCGACGGCTGCCGCGAGGTGAGCATTAAAGTGCAGTGGGATCCGTCTACAGAGCTAGAAATGATGATGGTCGAAGATGCTGATTTGCGAGCCCAGCGCGATCAGCTAGAAGGCACTCAGCTAGGGATGGAGCAGGTGATCTTTATTGGCCAGCAGATCGAAGCGGCCATGGAAGCACGTAAGCAAGGCATTGTCGATCAGTTTCGCCAGGTGCTAACCCCGCTAGCCAAAGACGTGCTAGAAAATGCGCCCCAGACCGATGTGATGATTTACAATGCCGCCTTCCTAATTCCGTGGGAGAGCGAGGCTGAGTTTAATCAGGCTGTCGATGCGGTAGATACTACCTTTGGCGATCGCCTGCGCATTCGCTACAACAACTTCACCGCCCCCTACAATTTCGCCCAGCTAAATTAGCTGCCGCCCCCTATGCTGCTAAAACTTCTCTTTGCACCCGTGCTTGGCCCCATTGAGGGGGTAAGCTGGGTGGCCAACAAACTGCTAGAGCAGGCCGACATCTCTACTAACGATTTGGAAAGCCTGCAAAAACAGCTGCTGGCCCTCCAGCTTGCCTTTGATATGGGCGACGTTTCCGAAGCCGATTTTGAGGCCCAGGAAGAAGAAATCCTGCTCGCCATTCAGGAAATTGAAGACGAAGAAGATGAGGATGACTGACTTAAAACTGGGGTGCTAGGATTCGAACCTAGGAATGCCGGGACCAAAACCCGGTGCCTTACCACTTGGCGACACCCCAACGCTTTCGCTGCTTTCGCTTTGATAATATAGCAGGTCTAACCGCATTACTGTCAAGATCGCTGAAAATTTTAGATCCAGAGCCTGCGCCTTTTCCACAGCGGAGCTTGCAAAGAAGTGAACGGCGGGCGGAGGGCAGTGGATTGAAGGCCGTATTTTGAAGACGGTATACAAAGATCTGGTGTAGCTTCAGGCGGCTTTCCCGAGAGCGGCGATTTGGGTTCACAATAGTAGATACGGGTGTTTTGATCGGGTGATATAGCCGATGCGCTGCCCTGGTTTCTGCCAGTTGCTATGACTGGTATGCCCAGCACATTGGTCATCGCAACATGTAGCTAACATTATTGCCAGCTTTGGCCGCCGTTCCATGGCTTCTGACACGTTCTATACCGATCTGCCGCCTCTAGAGCAGTTTTTAGACTTAGCCAACCCCCGCAACTACGTCGAGGCACCAGCAGACTGGTACGCCCTGATTACCGATGTAGTGGCCTCCAGTCAAGCGATCGCCCGAGGGCAGTACAAAGAGGTGAATGTGCTGGGGGCTAGCTCAATTATGGCGGTGCTCAATGCCGTTGCTCCGCTGGAGGTGCCGTTTGTGTTTGGGGGCGACGGAGCGCTGCTGCTGGTGCCCCCTAGCGCCGTACAGGCTGCCAGAGCAGCACTACTCGGCATTCGAACGCTGGCCCGCGACTCCTTTGGCCTCGACTTACGGGTGGGCATTGTGCCGCTGACGGCGCTGGGGGCTCGGCATGCGGTGCGGGTCGCTAAATTTCGGCTCAGCCCGACCTACTGCCAGGCCAGCTTTATAGGCGGCGGGTTAACCTACGCCACTGAGTTGGTAAAAGCAGACCCCGCTTACCGGTTAGATGTGCCGGGCGATGGCCTCAGGCCGGTCTCTGACCATCGCACTGCCGCCAACCTGGCCGGGCTAGAGTGTCGCTGGCAGGATATTCCTAGCCCTAGGGGGCATACCCTGAGCTTAATTGTGGCGGCTCTCCCCAGCGGTGGCTATATCAATGAGTATCTCTACCGTGAGGTGTTAGAAACCATTCACAGTATCTATGGAGAGTGGGAAAGCTACCATCCAGTGGCCCCGGCTGCCCTAAAAATATCTTTGAACCCCTGGCGGCTGCGCGCTGAGGCTAAAGCCAGAGCAAAAAGCCCTCAGTGGCGCGATCGCGCTACCTATACCGCCGGAGCTTACTTAGAAAGCTTACTGGGTCTGGGGCTAATGCGGTTTGATGTACAGGCGGGAGGGGTAGACTGGGGGCGCTACAAGGCTGACGTACGGGCCGCCTCTGATTATCAAAAAATCGACGATATGCTGCGTATGGTGATTGCGGGTAGCCCCGCCCAAACCGACCAGATGGTAGCCTACCTGGACGATCGCCTGGCCCAAGGGCATCTAGTCTACGGTGTACATATTTCTGACCGAGCGCTGATGACCTGCCTGATTATGAACCGGCGCGATCGCCACTTTCACTTGATTGATGGGGCTGACGGCGGCTACGCCCTGGCCGCACAGCAGCTCAAGGCGAGGCTTCAGGGCAAAGCCCAAAACTGGCAGACATATTCACAACTGGCCCGCCGCCGCCAGAATTTAGGCATCAAGGACCGACGACAGGCCTAGACCTAGACTTCGGCTCAGCAAGCGATCGGACCGCTCCCCTAACTCAAGCCACCCCCCTGGATTAGGTGGTGTACTCAGCATTGATTTTGACGTAGTCGTAGCTGAGGTCGCAGCCCCAGGCCTGCCCTTTGCCGGGGCCATCGCCCAGGGTGACATGAACGGCCACAGTGTCAGTCTTCAGGTATTCGCCCTGGGTAGCCGCCGTCAGGTAGGCGCTGGCGGCAGGGCGATCAAAGACCAGGGGCTGGCCATGCTCCATCAGCAGAAAGTCACCTAGCTGCACCCGCAGATCGCTCTGGTCGAAGGTGACTCCGGCCCGCCCAGCAGCGGCGGCGATTCGGCCCCAGTTGGGGTCGTGGCCAAAGATCGCCGACTTGACCAAGGACGACCCAGCGATCGCGCGGGCGACCTGGTTGGCGGCGGCAGTGTTGGCCGCCCCGGTAACGGTGACCTCAATCAGACAAGTAGCCCCTTCGCCGTCGCGGGCGACTGCCTTGGCTAGGTGCTGGCACACAGCGGTAAGCATGGCCTCTAGCTGGTTGGCCTCAGCCCCTTCGTCGGTAATGGCGGGGGTGCGCGATGCACCGTTGGCCAGGGCAATCAGGGTGTCGTTGGTGCTGGTATCGCCATCAACGGTGATTTGGTTAAAGCTGCGATCGGCGGCGCGGCGCAGCATATCTTGCCACAGGGTAGGCGACACGGTAGCGTCGCAGGTGACAAAGGCCAGCATGGTAGCCATATTGGGGTGAATCATGCCGGAGCCTTTGGCAATGCCGCCGATGCGCACGGGGCGATCGTGGATAACGGTCTCCATCGCCACCGTTTTAGGCACCAGGTCGGTAGTAATAATCGCCCCAGCGGCGGCGTTGGAACCTTCAGACGACAGACTTTCAACTAGCTTAGGAATGCCCGCCTTGAGCTGATCCATTTTGATCCGCTGGCCGATTACCCCAGTGGAAGCGATCAGCACCGCCTCAGGGGACAGATTGAGGGCAGATCCAAGACAGGTTGCGCTTTCGATCGTGTCAACCCACCCCTGGTTGCCGGTGCAGGCGTTGGCCTGACCCGCGTTAACGAGAATGGCGCGGGCGCTGGGGCGAGCTTCGAGCCGCTGACGACAGTAGTCAACACAGGCGGCCCGTACGTGGCTGGTGGTAAAGACGCCAGCGGCGATCGCCTCACAGTCTGAATAAATGAGGGCCAGGTCGGGAGCGCCTGAGGGTTTAAGCCCGGCTACAATACCCGCCGCCTGAAATCCTTTGGGGGCCGTAATGCCGCCCTCAACTAGCCGCCACTCTGCCATGCTGCTGTTACCCCATAGGTCTTGTCGGGGATTATACCAAGCTTCTGTTAGAACGAGACTTCGCAGGATAGCGGCATGGCAACGTCTGACCTAGCAACATACAGACAGACAAACCACAGTTCACCCTACGCTTCGGGCAGAGAATGCTTTAGGAATGCGAACTCCTCGACCACCTGTCCACCGATCAAGTGCTCTTGAATAATGCGCTCGATCACCGCTGGAGTAGCGCTGTGGTACCACACACCGTCTGGGTAAATAAGCAAGATGGGGCCTTTGTGGCAAACCCGCAGGCAGTTGGCCTTTGTGCGAAAGACAGAGGTGGGGCGTTCGGCGGTGGGTCGGTCTAGTCCCAGCTCTTTCAGGCGATTCTTCAGATAATCCCAGGCGACGATGCTGTCGGCTTTGTCGCAGCACTTGGGTTTGGTTTGGTCGGCGCAGATGAATACGTGGCGCTGAATGGTGTTGAGCGCCAGGGCATCAACACAGACAGCCAGAGAATCACAGGCGTCGGAAGCGTTACTCATCGGGGGTGACAGCAGGTTTTGTGAGGTCAGTAGACGCCTGGAATGCTGTGGTTTCGGTAGGCACTGCGGAGGCTTCGGTTTCTGAAGACGTCGTTTCAGGGGGTTTCGTTTCAGCAGATTCAACGCTGGTGGCGGGAACCTCAGATGCAGGGACAGTTTCCGGCCCAGGAGAGGGAACCGCTTCGATGGCAGGCACCTCAGGGCGCACCCGGCGAATGGGCAGGTTGGCGATCAGGGCCGTCATACGCTGGTCGCTTTCGAGGGTAAATTCGAGATGCTCCTGATCAAGCTCGACGTAGCGGGAGACCACTTCGAGAATTTCCTGGCGCATTTTTTCGACCATTTCGGGGGTGAGGTCGGCGCGATCGTGGGCCAGCACAAACTGCAGCCGCTGCTTTACCTCGGCCCGAGGGGTAATGGTGCGGCTGCGGTTAAACAGCTTATCGAGAAGTTCGCTTAGCATCGGCACTGGCGGCTGGGTAGAGATAACATCGAACACCGAGATCGTTGGAGAGAACGTTAGCCGCGGAAAAAGCGGCGCAGGCGGCTAAATAAGTCGTCGTGGGTGGCGGTGAGATCGATCAGCGGCACCTCTTCGCCCAGCAGCCGACGAGCGATGTTGTTGAAGGCGACCCCGGCCAGCGAGAGCTGTTTGTCGAGTACCAGCGGTTCGCCCCGGTTAGACGACACAATCACCCGCTCGTCGTCGGGCACGACCCCCAGCAGGGGCACCGCCAGAATATCGAGCACGTCGCGCACCGACATCATCTGGTCTTCCTGCACCATTTTGGGTTTGATGCGATTGATTAACAGCTTAGTGAATTTGACATCGTTGGCCTCTAGCAGGCCAATTACCCGGTCGGCATCACGCACGGCAGAGATCTCGGGGGTGGTGACGACGATCGCTTCTTTGGCAGGGGCGATCGCATTCTGAAACCCCATCTCAATTCCCGCTGGGCAGTCGATCAATATAAAGTCATTACTGCTGGCCAGCCCTCCGACTAGCTCTTTCATTTGCTCAGGGGTGATCGCTTCTTTATTACGGTTCTGGGCAGCAGCCAGCAGGCCCAGGGTAGGCTGGCGCTTGTCTTTGACCAGGGCTTTCTCGACCGTACAGTCGCCCGCCAGTACGTCAAGGGCGGTATAGACAATGCGGTTCTCTAGCCCTAGCAGCAGATCGAGATTGCGCAGGCCAAAGTCGGCATCGACGACGGCAACCCGCTGATTGCGCTGGGCCAGGGCCATTCCGAGGTTGGCCGTGCAGGTGCTTTTGCCAACGCCCCCTTTACCCGAGGTCATTACGATAATGCGAGTCATGGACGAAACCAACTTTCCTTAAAGAACCAACTGCCCAACGAAAACAACCGTTAATAATACGCTATGCCCGGCAGGGAAGCAGCCCGAATTTGGCGATGGGCCAATCTAAAAAGCATCGGTGGGCTGTGCTCCCTGTCCCAGGGTGGCGTCGAAGTGTTGGCGGGCAAACGCCTGGGCCTGGGCAATGCGAATTGCGTTGTTGCCCACATAGGCCACCTCGGGCAGGTATTGGGCGCTGGGACTGTCGGGGGCGCGGGCGACTAGATCGGCCAGACGAAGCTGGGTGGGCTGCATGTATAAGGCCATAATGTAGCGATCGCGATCGCCCCCAAACCCCGCATGGGCCGTACCCCGTAGC
>NZ_JADEXE010000209.1 GCF_015207265.1 Nodosilinea sp. LEGE 07298
CCGCAAGCATCGCCACCGCATTGTCAATTACGACTATTATCAGCGCGAACAAATCTGCTCGATTGGCTCAGGGGCTGTTGAATCGGCCATCAAGCAAATCAGCCGCAGAGTCAAGATTTCAGGGGCTCAGTGGAATGAGGACAATATCCCTCAAGTGCTGGCCCATCGTTGTGCTTATCTCAATGGCTCAATTGGGCTACAAAGGTGACATGCTCCCTCGGGTTACCTCCCGCTACTAACCAGGACACCTCAACCCTAGCGCCTTTATTTTTCTACCCCACAGATTTAACACCTAGACAAGAATCCCTCCATAGACTCAAGCTCCTGGGTGGTTTCAATCTCCATGACAATGAGGCCTTTCATGCACTCAAATGGAATCGCCCCTGCTTCGGCAAGTAGGGCATTTTGCCCACCCAGAGGAGACAACGGATCCATAATTGCTATGGCCGATTCACAGACCGCCGCTAGCTTTGCGTCGCTAGGTAGGGCATCAAACTGCTCGGTGGCATTGATACACTCAAACGGATCGTCAACATCAATGTCGCGCAGCTCGTCAAATTTCTCAAAGAAGGCTGCCACGAAATTGGCGTACATCCACCGTTCGATTTCATTGGCATAGGGTTGCCCGTGTTTGACTGGCCACATGTCGAATTCCCCCAAATACCGGCTGGCAACGTGACGATAGAGCACTCTTTTGCTAAGGGTAACCAGAAATATTAGGCTGACGCGCTTGGCTGTAGATAAACGGGGGGCTCACCGAAGGAGGCGAAACCGCCGAAGGCTTTATTACCGCTATCTCAACGTTAGCCGCCCGGTAGATAGGGAGGTGCAGCGTGCGCTTGTCAGCATCCATGGGCAGTGGATGGTGAAGTTATCGTCATGATTTGGATGAAATGCCTGAACTTTTCCCCGATCGGTATGGGCAAGCTAAGAAGGCTTGAGAAACTTAGCTTTCATAGTGATGTGGTGTGTGGCTAGCACAGCGTCTTGATGGCCAGTTTACAGCCGCAGCCCGGCGGAACAATGGAGCAACTGGCATGGCGAGATTTGTCTTAACCCACAGCAATAGCTATGCCACCGCCCTGGACTGGTCAACGCGACCTGGCCATCAACTCGTTACCCCGTCGCGGCTGGCGGCTAGGGCTTTATCTAAGCCCCATCAGCCTCTTCGTAGACTAGCGATCAAAGCCCTGGAGGCTGGGGGCAAGAAAATCGCCTCTGATCTCACCGCTCAACGGCTGTTTCACCGAGTGGTACAAGACATTGCGCAGCCGGTAGATGGGCTGGGTACCGCTAGAGCCTGGTTGCCGGGGGTGCGATCGCTCCTCCAAAGCAGCCCCAATCTCGCGACAGTGACCGCCGCCGCTGAAAGAACCGCCCAGCTGCTCGACGTAGCCAGAGCCTATCAAACCGCTCTGAGTGAGCAAGGTTTCATCGACGGGGAAGACCTCTACTGGCACGCTGCCGAGAGCCAGGTACCTCCCCAGCCGGTGCTGATCTACGGCTACTTTCAACCTCGCCCCGATGAACTGGCCTGGATCAATGCCCTAGCCGCTGAGGAAAGTGTGCTGTTTTTGCCGATCGCAGACTCACCGCTATTTGCCGATAGCCAAGCTGCCGTGGATTGGCTGGTGAAGCAAGGCTGGCAGGTCATGGGAGAACTGGATGCCAGATACCAGGGTTCTAGCGGGGATCTGGCTGCATCCGCTAACTCTAGGCAGAACCCTGGTATCTTTGCCCTCGGGGAATCTCTCAGCCAGGTGTTTTGCGGGGACAGATCCCAGGGTTCTAGCGGGGGGGAGGATGTAGCCGTTAAGTCTGCACAGAACCCTGGGATCTCTTCACCTGGGCAGAACCCTGCGATCGCCTACGCCTACAGCACCCTGGAATCGGAGGTGCGGGGCACCCTGGCCCAGGTCAAAGCCCTGCTCAACGGCGGCACCCTCGCCCGCGACATCGCTGTTGTCGCTAGAAACGAAGTCGCCTACGGCCCCAAGCTGATTGACATTGCCTGGGAATACGGCGTTCCCCTGCGGGCGCTCTACCAAACCCCACTACTCACCACCCGTCTGGGAACCTGGCTAAACCAGCTAGTAGACGTGCTCGATGCCAAATTCCCCTTCGAGGGCACCGCGCGGCTCCTCAGCCACGCCCTGGCCAGCAACCCGGATCGCGACTTTTGGGCCACTGCCCGCCGCCAGCATCCCCAGGGCTTTGCCGCCTGGAAAACCCTGGCCCAAGACCACCTCGATCTCGACCTCGACCTCCTGGCCCAGATTAACCAGGCCCGCCGTCGCGACAACTGGGTAGACCTGTGGCAGCGTATCTTGGGCCGGTTTGACCTGCGCCGCCGCTGCGCCCGCTGGGCCAGGGAGAGCCTAGCCTTCAACACCTTCCGCAGTGCCCTAGGAGAACTGGCCGAACCCGAAGCAGAAATTCTCAGTTGGAGTGACTTTCGCCAGGAATTGCGGGACTTGCTAGACAGCTTGACCGTACCCGCCCAGCCCGGTCGCGGCGGGATCGAGCTGCACAGCCCCCGCTCGGTGGTCGGGGCAAGGTATGCCCATGTCTTCGTCATTGGCATGGCCGAAGGGGTGTTACCTGCCCCCATCGGCAATGACCCACTGCTCGACTTCTTTGAACGGCAGCAGCTCCGCCACCAGGAGGTGATGCTGCCGAGCGCCGCCGAAATGGCTCGGCGAGAGGCACTGAATGTCTATTTTTTGCTGCAAACAGTGACCACCTCCGTGGTGTTTTCCTATCCCCAGTTGGAGGGGCGCAAGGAACTGTTGCATAGCCCTTACCTGGCGCAGTTAGGGCTAAACCCCGGTGAACCAACCGCTGCTGCGATCGCCAGCCTTGAAGAACATCGCCGCACTACCCTGCGCCACAACGCCCCAACCGAAGATTCGGTGCTCCTGGCTGCCATCCACGCCTATGCAGTTGAACAGCACCGTGAGAGCAGCGCCGCTGCCAACGAGTACGACGGCGTCATCGGTATTCCCTTCGACTATGGCGACTGGCCCTTCAGCGTGTCGCAGTTGCGGAACCTGGGCCAGTGCCCCTTCAACTGGTTCGCCCAAAAGCTACTGAAGCTGGGGCCACCGGAGGAAATCAACGACGACCTGGATCCCAGCCAGATTGGCCAGCTCTATCACCGAGTGCTGGAACTGGTGTTGACCCGGTGGGGCAAGCATCCAGAGTTGGAAGTAGGCGATCCGACAATGCTGCACGAGGCCTTTGCGATCGCAGAACGTGAACTCATTCCCCCCACTATCCCCGCCTGGACGCTGCGCCGGGAAGAACACCTCCGTGTCTTGGCCCTAGCCCTGCAAGACCCCAACTTTTTGCCCACTGGAGCAAAGCCGGTTTTGCTGGAGGGCGACTTTGAGGGGGAATGGCACGGACTGAAAGTGCGGGGCCGCATCGACCGGATTGACCGCACCGACGCCGGACTGGTGCTAATCGACTACAAAACCGGCAAAAGCCGCCCCACCGGCATCAAAGACCAAACTGGCAAAGCTTGCATCGACCTCCAGCTCCCGCTCTACCGGGTGGCCGCTGGCCCAGCCCTATTTGATGAACCCGTTGCCGACGCCTACTACTATTCCATTCGCGGTAGGGAAAAAATTGCGCTCTCACCGAAGGCACCCCAGCATGAATTGCCCGCCGCTATCGAGCGCTGCAAAACCCATTTAGAGACCGGCCACTATCCGGTGCAGCCCGATATTGAGCGGAAGGCCTGTGCCTACTGCGATTTTGATGTCCTGTGTCGCCAGGGCGACCGCCTCAGCCGTAAGGAGATGACCCATGGGACTGACTGAACAGCAAGAACGCGCCGCCTACAGTCCTAAGAGTGTGGCGGTCACGGCAGGGGCGGGCACCGGCAAAACCCACATGCTCTCCGAGCGCTATCGGTACTTTTTGCAGCAGGGATTTTCGCCCCTGAAAATTGTGGCGGTCACCTTTACTGAAAAAGCGGCGGCGGAACTGCGATCGCGCATCCGCTCCACCATCGCTACCTCTATGGGCGATCGCCCCGACCTACTAGCCGAGCTAGAAGCGGCCCAAATCAGCACCTTCCACGCCCTTGCCGCCCGCATTTGCCGCGAGCACGCCACCATCGCTAACGTGCCCCCCGACTTTGCTGTGCAGGACGAGCTGGAAAGCCCCATCTGGCAGGCCGATGTCTTTGCCGATGCCCTGGCCCAACTGCCCAGCCACTTCTACTTGGGCATTCCCTACTCGCTTATGCGGGAGATATTGCAGGCGCTGCTAGCCGATCCGCTCACCGCTGCCCAGGCACTGGAAAAAGGTCGCGACGACTGGCTGCCCTGGGTGGAGCGCGTTCAACTTCAGGCCCTAGAGGAATTCTTGTCGCACCCGGACTGGCTAAGCAGCAAGCACATTCTGCAAGCCTACGCTGCCCCTGGCGACAAATTAGAGGAGCATCGATTGGCGGCCCTGGATGCGATCGCCCTATTTGAAGAGGGCCATGCCGCCCAGGCGTTGGATATACTCAACAGCTTGAAAATCAACGTCGGTAGCCAAAAGAATTGGGGCGGCAAAGATGTATTGGATGCAGTGAAAGGGGCGATCAAATCGCTGAGGACTCTGGCCGAAGATGCCTTAAAAACCGGGCTTATCACTCTGGCACCCAACGTCTTTGACGACCAAACCGATGCCCTGCTGCCCAACCTGCGGGGTGCCTTTGCCTGGGTGCGTGACTTCCTACAAAAAGCCAAGTACCAGCAGCGAATTTTGGACTTCAACGATCTCGAAGTTCACGCCCTGCAAGCCCTGGCAGACCCATCGGTGCAGCACTACTACGCCCAGCGCTGGCAGGTGTTCTTAATTGATGAATTCCAAGACACCAACCCCATCCAGGGCCAACTGCTCGAAACACTCACCGCCAACGCCACCCTCACCATCGTCGGCGATCCTAAACAGTCCATCTACAGCTTTCGACGGGCGGATGTGCGGGTGTTTCAAGCCTGGCAAAAACATATTCACCCCGGCGATGACCCTGTCAAACTCAGCCTCAGCTTTCGTACCCACCAGGCCCTAATCACCCAAATCAACCAGGTATTTGCCCCCGTGCTGGCCGACCTGCACCAGCCCCTCGATGCCCACCGCCAGGAAACCCTAGAGCCCACCCCAGAAATTCAGCTCTTCACCGTGACGGTGGATGAGGAATATCAGAAAGACAAGGGCATCGATACCAATGCTGATGCCTGCCGCCGGGTGGAAGCCCAGAAGATCGCCGACCTGGTGGAGGAAATGCTGTCGGCCAAGCTGGCAGTCCATGACAAGCCCAGCGGGCAATTGCGGGACATTCAGCCCAAGGACATCGCCATTTTGTCGCGCACCTGGGGGCCGCTGGAGCTGTACGGCAATGCGATCGCCGCTCGCGACATCCCTATCTTGCAGGCCGGGGGCGGCAACTTGCTCGACACTCGCGAAGCCAAGGATGCCGGGGCGCTGCTGCGGTTTTTGGCTGACCCGACGGATAGCTTGGCCCTGGCGGCAGTGCTGCGGAGTCCCTTCTTTGCGGTCAGCGACCGCATCCTCTACACTTTTGCCCAAACTCTGCCCGAGAAAACGGGCTGGTGGAAACACCTGCGCACCAACATCGACCCAGACTTGAGCCACGCCAGAGAAACCCTAGGCGAGCTGCTGATTGCCCGCCGCACCGAAGCCCCAACCCGGCTGCTACAACTGGGCGATCGCCTCACCGGCTACACCGCCGTGATCGCCAACCTGCCCGGTGCCGATCGCCGACTGGCCGACTGGCAAGGCTTTGGGGAACTGGTGCGATCGCTGGAGTCGGGTAGCTTCGATGTGCTGGCCGTCATCCGTCGGCTCCAGCGGTTGCAGGCTGCCGAAGTCGAGGTGCCCCGTCCCGCCCTGGCCGGGGGCAATGCCGTCAGCCTGATGACCATCCACGGATCCAAGGGGCTGGAGTGGCCGGTGGTGATTGTGCCCGACCTGGCGCGATCAGCTTCCCATGACTCACCCCTGGTGCGTTTTGACCCCGAGCTGGGGGTGGCTCTCAAACTAGAAGATGAAGCAGGCGAACGGCAAAAGTCGGCCCTCTACACCCTGCTGGAGCTGCGCAAAAAGGCCGCTGACAGCGAGGAGAGCAAGCGGGTGCTCTATGTGGCCCTAACTCGGGCACGCGATCGCCTCATTCTCACCGCTGCTAAAGCTGCTGGCGGCGGCCTCGATATTTTGCAACCTGGGCTAGAGAGCTTGATTGCTCCTGCTGCCATACCCTTTGCGCCAGACCTAGCCCAGCCCGTTGCCCCGGTGGCCCCTACTATTCCACCCTTGCCCGAGCAGATCATGCTCTACCCTGCCAGGGCGGGCTTTGCCGAATTGCCGGTCACGGCCCTAAGCGATTACGCGATCTGCCCCCTAAGGTTTAAGTTTCGCCATGTGGATGGTCACCCCGGCTACACCAGCGGCAATGGCACTTCCAATTCGGGAATGGAGCTAGGCAAGCTCACTCACAAGGCTTTGGAGCTTGGCATTACCCAGGCAGAAACTTTGGCTACCTACGCCCCTCACCTAACGCTAACTGCCGTCGAAGAAGCGCTGAGCCTGGCCCAAGTCTTTCGCCACTCCCCGGTCTATGCGACCCATCGGGCAGACGCGATGCATTGGGAACACCCAGTTTCACTCACCATAGGCGACCTCACCCTCAACGGCGTGGTGGATTTGGTGGGCGAAGACTTTGTGCTCGATTTTAAGACTGACCAGGTCATGCACCCAGAGCACCACCAGTTTCAGCTCTGGGCCTATAGCCGCGCTATGGGCAAACCCAACGCCTATCTGGCCTATCTACGGCATGATCATCTGCATCCATTTGATGCAGAGGCTTTACAGACCATCGATCAAAAGGCAGATGAATTGGTAGAAGGGCTAATGGGCGGTAACTTTGCCCCCACGGCTGGATATCACAACTGCGGAATTTGTCCTTATGAAGAAGCTTGCGGTAATCGGTGGGCACAATAACTTAACTAGGGCGGCTTGACGACATGTTTCCCTGGGGGACAAAACAACTGCGGTGCTTCGAACCTTATGGAACTGCAATCGACAACTATCCTAATGCTAAGCGCTAACCCTAAGGGAACCCAGCCCCTACGACTAGATGAGGAACGGCGAGAGATAGAGGCCGGATTGACTGAGAGATCGAAACTACGAGATCAGTTCACAATCATTACTAAGGTTGCTGTTCGGCCAAGGGATTTCCAGCGAGCTATGCTGGATCATATCCCCCAAATCGTACATTTTAGCGGACATGGAGAAGGTACGCAGGGCATAGCTTTAGAAGACCAGATAGGCAAGACTCAATTAGCAAATACTGATGCTCTGGCCTCACTATTTGAACTATTCTCAGAACATCTTAATTGTGTTGTTCTCAATGCTTGTTATTCTTATGTTCAGGCTGAGGCGATTGCCAACCATATTCCTTACGTAATTGGAATGTGCGATCAGATTGGAGATCAAGCTGCGATCTCATTTGCTGTCGCATTTTATGACGCTCTTGGGGCTGGGCGAGATGTTGATTTCGCCTATAAAAATGCTTGCGTTGCCATCAAGATGGAAGGTATTCCTCAGGCTCATATTCCTGTACTTCACAAAAAAATAAAAGTTGAGGATATCTCTAAACTTCCATCTCAAGCATTAACTGTGCCAGCTAATCCTCGAAAATCTGCACCCTTCTCTGCCTATAACTCAGCCAACTTCGCTGGAAGGGAAACAGAAACTCACCAGTTCGTCAACCTTCTTAAGGCCAATTGTAGAATATTAGCCATTGTAGGCATGACTGGTATTGGCAAAACTATTTTAGCAGAAAGAGTAGTTGATGCATTAGAGAGCAGTAATGTAGCTGACTCCAGAACTTACTATCGATTCAGTTTAGATGATGAAGGTCTTAGCGCTGATTTAGCTAGCAGTGGCGCTGCTTTGCTTCGTAGTTTAGGGGAAGAACCTACCTTGGATGATCAACAAGACCCTAATAATTTGCTAAACCATCTGCTTAATTGCCTCTGTAGTCGCCCCTACCGCGTACAAATAGACTCTCTAGAGCGTTTACTTCAAGGAAATGAGCAGAAGGGGTGGAGTGAGTTTTGTGATCCTCTGTGGCTAAAGCTATTTCAGCGTTTTTTGGCTGGAAATGCTTGCTCTAGCCAACTTATACTCACCAGTCAAGATTTGCCAGCTGATCTAATCAGGATCGCTTCTACATTCCCTCAATTTTGGCACTGCCAAAAGCTTGAAGGTTTAGATTCTGATGAGCAACAGGAACTGTTCCAAAAGACAGGACTACCTCAAGATGCTGAGTCTCTAGAAATTTTGGAGCGTATTGGCGATTTCTACAATGGTCATCCTTTGGTATTACAGGTCATTGCTGAGGAGATGCGCAAACCTCCATTTCAAGGTAAGCCTAGCCACTATTGGCAAAAACACCAGACTGAGTTTGTTAAGCATTCCACTAACGTCAGTCAGATTGATCAAAGCAAGCTTTTCCGCATACGTATTCGGCATAAAGTGGAACAAACTATTCAGCGGCTACCAGACCAGGCATGGCAGATGCTTTGCGCTAGCGCCGTCTTCCGTTGTCCAGTGCCTATAACTTTTTGGCAAGATATGGCAATTGATTGCGATCCGGTTGTCGCTTTTGACCTATTGGAAGATCGTCACTTAGTAGAAGATGCCCCTAGCAAACATGAAAGATTAGTGCATCAACATAATCTTATTCGCTCTGCTGCCCTGACTTCCCTGAAATCGGATAGTTCTGTGTGGGAAGTCGCCCACCACCGAGCTGCTGACATTTGGCTCACCGCTTACAGTCCTGCACCTGATGCCTCAAATATTGAAAAAGTCCGAGGTTGGCTGGAGGCTTTTGAGCACTACTGCGAAGTGAAAGACTGGGACAAGGCTAGTGAAATCTATAATAAGCCAGTTGGCTCAGACCAGAGACCACTACACATGCAACTGCTTGGTTGGTCGTACTACAAAGAACTTATCAAAGTTAGCAATAGGCTGGCAGAAAATATTGCGTCTCCAATTAAGCGAGTTTGCTTGAACCAGATTGGCAATGCTTATAGAAATCAAGGGCAAATTGAGAAATCCATCAAATATTATCAACAGGCTTTTGAGTTTGCTCATGACACCAGAGATCGCATAGGAGAAAGTAGAGCATTGGGGTGCTTAGGATCAGCTCATAACAGCTTAGGCAAGTATGCTGAGGCAACCGAGTTTTTTAAGAAAGCATTAAGGATGGCTCGTGAAGTAGGCGATAGTCAAGGCGTATCTACATACCTAGGCAATTTGGGGATGGCCTGTCACCATTTGGGGGAGACTGCCGAAGCCATTTGTTATTACCAGCAGGCATTAACGCTTGCGCGTAAAATTGAAGATCGTGCTTACGAAGGCAGAATTTTAGGTAATTTAGGTGGTGCCTATCATAATCTTGGAAAGTACCAGCTAGCTATTCAGCACCATGAAGAGCATTTGAAGATTGCCCAGGAAATTGGAGACCGCCAGAGTGAAGGGAATGCGCTTTGTAATCTTGGTGATGCATATTCCTCATTAAAGGATTATCGACAATCAATTATTTATCACCAACAAGCTCTGAAAATCAGTCAGGAGATCAATGACCAGAAAGGAGAAGATCAAGATCTTCACAACTTAGCTCTTGCCCATCAGGAGCTAAAGGAATATGCTGCTGCAATTGAATATCACTCTCAGCGTATACAACTTGCTCGTAAAGCAAAGAATCATCAATTAGAGTGCGAAGCACTATTTCATCTAGGAGACTGCCAGGCTCGGCTTGAGAAGTATGCAGAAGCGGTAGAGAGTATGAAGACTGCTTTAGCCGTCGCTCGGCAGATAGAAGATAGGTCTTGGGAAGCAAGAACCTTAAAAAGATTGACAGATCTTAGTCAGAAATTAGGTGAATACCCTTTTGACTGAGAGTACTGCTAAAAATCTAATACCACTGCTGATACGTTGAATTATCGGCTCTTCCGGGTTCAGGGTGATAAGCCCAGCTAATATCTAGGCATAACAAGGCTTTCAGCAAATGCAGGAAAAACAAAATGTATCAAAAAATACGGTTTCAATCATAGATCCGGAAGAGCTGAATTATCTCTCCTTAACAAGCGTCTTTAGGGATTGTCAAGTGAGTTTTCTGATTTAAGTCATTTATCGTAAGTGGTGTTTAATTCAAGGCTAGCTTGGGAATTTTAAATAAAGGCATACTATTGAGATTAATACTATGAAAATCAAGAAACTTTGGGGAAATTTTTCAATAGTTAGCGTTCTTTCAGGCACTATATTGCTTGGAGCTTTTGGTAGCCAATCTGCAAATGCTCAATTCGTTGACTGTGTTGATGCAGGCAATGGTTCAGCATGGCACAACAGAAATCGAGATGTATCAATCGGTAGAGAGTTATACAGGGCTGTATCCTATATGTATGCTTATTCAGAAGGCGATTCTGTTGCGACATGCAGAGTGAATCCCACTCCTGGAAGTACGTATAGCTATGCAGTAGGATACAGCGATAGTGATCGCAACGCATCTCCTGCCGAGCTCATTATTTATCGAGATGGTACTGAGGTTTCTCGACAGACTATTAGGTCTGGTCAGCTATACTCCAGGATGATTGATACTTCTAATGCTAGAAGCATTAGCATCGAAGCCGTTTGCACCCGCTCTTCAGGATGCGGAACACTTTGGTTTACCCAGTTGGGAACTGATAGTCCAAGAAACCCTGGTCGCAGGTAAGGGTGTAAGCCGCAATTTGAAACTTGGAGTGCGTCAATCGCCAACCTGACTCAGACAAATATACTCTTTGTTCGTCCCACAGCTATTTTTACAAAGTTTTAGCAATAAATCGCTCAGTTTTATTGGTATCAGGGGTTATTTACCTTGATACCAATTTCTTTTAAGCGGGCACTATAAAGTAGCTTTCTCAAATGGTTAGGGACGTGAGCATCAATCGTCGGCAGTTCAATCGGTTAGCGCTTTTTGGCGGAGCTTCTTTAGCTAGCCAGTCTTACAGCTTTTTCTTTCCTAAACCTGCTGAAGCTTACAATCTCGATTTTTCGCTCCGCGACTTCTCAACAGGTCAAGTTTTTACTCGTTTGCAGCGTCTCTCAGCTGCTAGGCCAGTGCCAGGTGTACTTACTCCAATTTTGCAAGGAGGGGCTGGCGGCGGTCAGATTGAGTCGGGAGCTGCGAATGTCATTCGTCGGGCTGACCAAGGGTTACAACGCAACAACTTTATTCAATCACGCACAGAACTAGCACGAGCAGGTACTGGGACAGCAGCTAGTTCTCTATGGGGAAGGCAGCGTCAAGAAGGTTTTGGTAATAATGTAGGCTTTGCGTTTATTCAAAATTTCCAAGGCGATTTTAGCGATGCCAGGCTTTCAGGGCCAACCATGACAGGTATTCATAATGCTCAACCTGTATTATCGACTCAACGCCTTAGCCCGCTAGAAATTGCCGGTTCAACCTTACCAGTGCGATCTACGTTCGATGCCTTAGGCGGGTGGGAAGGCGATAACGGCTCCGGAGTAGCTTTTCAACAGTACCGAACGGCCTTAGGCATGGTGACAACTCGCTACGATCTTCGTCAACCCGGTCGGGGTGGTTTTGGCGATGTTCAAATGAGAATTGAGGCCTACGATCAACCTACTCGGGTCATAAGTGTCAGAGTTAGGTTTACCTAATTAGGTTATCAGCAGGTGTTGTCTTGGGTGACTGACAACGGGCCTAAACAATATGCCCCTTAGTGGTGCAGAAAACTTAGGGCAGTCTCACCATGAGAATGTGAGGACCTTAGCGAACTCAATGCGACAGTCTAGGGCGTCTCGCTTGCATTGAGAGGCGCAAGCGGGCGGTGGATTGCCCTTAGGCAAGGCTTGGAGGATGGGCAAGGGCAAACGCTCGTAGCAAAGCCGAGCCAGTTCCCGCAAACCGAGTTGCAGAAAACTCAAGCCCCGGTCGCCATGCCAATCCAGACGACTCC
>NZ_JADEXE010000020.1 GCF_015207265.1 Nodosilinea sp. LEGE 07298
GGATTTGGTGGCCCTGGCCGATTCCTTTCTGCGCCTACCGGAATTGGCCGCCCTGGCCGAGCAGGCGACGTCGCCCTACTTGCAGGCGCTACAGTACGTGCCGCCGGAGCTAGAGCAGCTGGGGCAGACGCTGCGATCGCACCTGGTTGAAACCCCGCCCCTCTACCTCACCGAGGGCCATCTGATTCGCGATGGCGTTAACGCTCAGCTTGACGACCTGCGCCAGCAAGCCGTCGATGACCAAAAATGGATCGCAGAGCTAGAACCTGCCGAGCGCCAGCGTACCGGCATCTCTACGCTCAAAGTCGGCTTTAACAAAGCCTTTGGCTACTACATCAGCGTCTCCCGCGCCCGCGCCGACCAGGCTCCCGACGACTACATTCGCAAGCAGACCCTCACCAACGAAGAGCGCTATATCACTCCCGAACTCAAGGAGCGCGAGACGCGGGTGTTCAATATCGAGTCAGAAATTAACTCGCTGGAGTACGAGATCTTTAACCAGCTGCGCGAAAAAGTGGGCGAACAGGTCGAACTCATCCGCAAAGTAGCCGCCGCCGTGGCTGCCGTCGATGTGCTCTGTGGCCTAGCGGAAGTAGCGATCTTCCAGGGCTACTGCTGCCCCGAGATGGATGAGTCGCGAGCGATCGCCGTCACCGAAGGCCGCCACCCCGTCGTGGAACAGCTGCTCCCGGCTGGGTTCTTTGTACCCAACTCCAACTACATGGGCACGATTCCCCAGGACAGAGACGCTGTCGCGGCTCAAGATCTGATTATTCTTACCGGCCCCAATGCCAGCGGCAAGAGCTGCTACCTGCGCCAGGTAGGGCTGATTCAGCTGATGGCGCAGATGGGCAGTTTTGTGCCCGCCAAGGGGGCAAGGCTGGGTGTGTGCGATCGCATCTTCACCCGGGTCGGCGCAGTAGACGACCTGGCCAGCGGCCAATCGACCTTCATGGTGGAGATGAACGAAACGGCCAATATTCTCAACCACGCCACGCCCAGATCGCTGGTGCTGCTGGATGAAATTGGCCGAGGCACCGCCACCTTCGACGGCCTCTCGATCGCCTGGGCGGTAGCCGAGCACCTGGCGGTTGATGTCCAGGCTCGCACTATCTTTGCCACCCACTACCACGAACTCAATGAGCTGGCGGCGCTGGTGCCTAATGTGGCTAACTACCAGGTGACGGTCAAAGAAATGCCTGACCAGATTATCTTTCTGCACCAGGTACAGCCCGGCGGAGCCGATAAATCCTACGGCATCGAGGCCGGGCGACTGGCAGGGTTGCCCACCTCGGTAATTCAGCGCGCCCGCGATGTCATGCGCGAAATCGAGCGCAACAGCACGATCGCCGTGGGCCTGCGGGGAGAGGTACCGAAATCTTCAAGACCCCGCCGTCGAGTGAGTGAGACTGCTGCCAGTTACGATCCCTCAGAACAGCTTGACCTGTTTGGAAAAACTTAATTCTCCTTGAGGCTGCCTTTGCTCCATACACAGGGCTTCGTTCTGCCCTAGATTGAGGCGATCGCCTACACTGAAAACACAGAGTATTGCTGCACTCAATGGTTGTTGCTGCCCCTGAACCCAAATCTGATCTGCGCCCAGTGGGGGAGCAGCGGGTAGTGCTGCGGGGTCTATCTTGGCAGGGGTATTTGCAAGTTTTAGACGCGCTGCCCCCATCGCGCGGTTCGCGGCTCACCTACGACGATGGGGTATTAGAAATTACCGTGCCGTTAGAAGAGCATGAGTTTTCGGGGCGGCTAATTGAGCGCTTTATCTTGACCCTAGTGGAGCTGATCGGTCTGCCCATCAAAACTATGGGTTCCACTACCATGACCTACCCCCACCTGTGCAAGGGGGCCGAGCCCGACAACGCTTACTACATTCAAAACCAACCCCTGGTAAAGGGGCGAAATGTGGTGTTTGGCGAAGACCCCCCGCCCGATCTGGTGGTGGAGGTCGATATCACTCACACCGATATTGCCAAAAATCAGTTCTACGCCAGCTTGGGGGTGCCAGAGTTTTGGCGCTTTAACGGGCAGGTGTGGCGGGTATATGTATTGCAGGAGGGAGTTTACCAGGAGGTAGAGAACAGTCCTACCTTTCCCCAGGTGCCGAAAGAGTGGCTCTACGCGTTCTTGAGCATGGCTAAGGATGACGAGATCGCTGCTGTGCAAACCCTGCGAGCCTGGTATCGAGAGGTTTGCTAGGCTAGCGCGATCGCCGTCAGCTTCTATAGCTGTCGTCATAAGGGTTTAGGACATTCTTTACAGCAGTCTGTTGGCAATGGCTATATGCCAGGTCGCCGCTCCATCGCGGTGAGTCGTTGAAGCGTCCTATCGATAGTCTCAGCTGGTTGTCAAGCTTTATTCAGGGTGCTCTCAGGTTGTCGTGACAGCCTGATGACGTAGCGCGATCGCCTGACACGGCGGCGGCTAGGTTATGTTTTCTCCACAAGAGGTTGACTATGCGAATTCAATATCTGGGCGCTGTGGCGATCGCCTCCCTGCTAAGCCTGGGCGCTGTGGCCTGTGGCACCACTACCGTCAGTACCCCTGAGGCTGTCAGCCAAGAAGCGGCTGACCCTTGTGCCGCCGCCAATCCCTGCGCCGCCGCTAATCCCTGCGCTGCTGCCAACCCCTGTGCTGCTGCCAACCCTTGCGCCGCCGCAAAAGCTGGGGCACAGCCCGAAGTTTACGCCTTTGAAGGAGTAGCCATTCGCGGGGCCGATCCAGTCGCCTACTTCACCGAGGGCAAAGCAGTTAAAGGCTCCGCCGACTACGAAACCACCTGGGGCGGTGCCACCTGGCGCTTTAGCAGTGCCGAGAACCTGGCAGCCTTTGAGGCCGACCCCGAAGCTTACGCGCCCCAGTACGGCGGCTACTGTGCCTGGGCGGTCAAGAGTGGCTACCTGGCCTCGGTCGACCCCGAGGCGTGGAAGATTGTCGACGGCAAGCTCTACCTCAATTACAGCGCTGGGGTGCAAAAGCAGTGGCAGGCCGATATTGCGGGCAACATTGCCCAGGGCGACCAAAACTGGCCCGCTGCCCTCAGCAGCGACAAGTTTAGCGAGAGCGGCAAAAGCTGGTAGCCTCGGGCGTGTCATCAATTCTGACCAAAATCTTCAGGACACCAGCGTTGCCACGCCCGACCCCAGAACCAAGCTAGAGGCTGTAACGGCTGATTCTTGAGCCATCATCAGCTAACTAACGCCAGCCCTAGCCCATGGGTCCGGCCAAGATGACCTTGGCCAGAGCGTTGACTACGGCCTCGGGCGGTTCTTGCTTAAGGTCGCAGTACCACTGCTGAGTGGCCTCGGGAACGTGCCCGTAGATAGTGCTGGTGCGCTTGCGGGCCTTAAGCGCCAGGTCGGCGGTGCGCTCCTTGCGGGCGGCTTCGTAGCGCTTGAGGGCATCGACCACGCTGATGTTGGTGGTGGTCAGGTAGCGGGTCAGCACTTCGGCGTCTTCGATCGCTTGGCAGCCCCCCTGGCCCAGGGTGGGAGTCGTGGCGTGGGCCGAGTCGCCCAGTAGGGCAACGCGCCCTTTTACCAGGCGCTCTAGGGGGTCAATATCGCCAATTTCCAGGCGGTTAGTTTGCTCGGGGTCAATGGCCTGAATTAGCTTTTGCACCGCCTCGGGCCAGCCCTGAAAGATTTTGGCGAGTTCGTCCTGGCGGTGAGGGGGGGCAACCTGGGTGCCTTCTACCATCGGCGCACCAAAGAAAAAGTAAAAGCGATCGCCCCCCACAGGCATCATTGAGGCGCGCTTGTTGTCGCCCACGTAGAGCACCCACAGGTCTTTTTCACACAGTTCGGGATCGGCCTTCACCAGCCCGTTCCAGTTGACATAGCGGGCGTAGCGGCGATCGACGCAGTGCCCCACTACATCGGCCCGCACGGCGGAGTGAATGCCGTCGGCCCCAATCACCAGGTCGCCGCTGACGCGATCGCCATTTTCAAAGATAGCGGTGGCGCTGTGCTCGTCTTGCTCCACGCCGACGCAGTTCATGCCCAGGTGGACGTACTCAGAGCCACAGGCATCGAGCAGCATGGACTGCAAATCGGTGCGCGACACCGGGTAAGGCCGCTGGCCTACCCGCTCAAACAGGGGGCGCAGGTCGACATAGCTGAGCGACTCATCGGTGTGGCTGCGATACTCCATGGCGTTCATTTCGCCGCCGATAGCTGCTAGCTGTTCGCCCAGCCCCAGATAATTGAGTACCTTAACTCCATTCGACCACAGGGAAATACCCGCCCCAGCCGGGCGCAACTCCTGGGCGCGATCGTAGACGTCGACCTGGTAACCGGCTCGCCGCATCGCGATACCTGTGGTCAAACCACCAATTCCGGCTCCGATAATCACCACCTTCAGGTTGTACATGGGTCGCTCCTAACTGCTGTGATGGCTAGGGCATGTCGCCTAGGGCTGTCCAATTGTTTTGGGCTAGCCCAAGGGCATGTCGTTAATGCTTTCACTATAAAGAAAACCTGTATACAGTGCACATTTAAGGCGAGTTGGTTAACTGCTTTGCTGAGCAACGTCAACTCTCGAAGTCTACTCAGTAAGATTCCTGCTTAATCTTCAAAAACCTGTCAAATTGTTTACTAAGTCATTAACCCGGCTACGCAGAAGTGGGTGGATTTTTGGGCTGGACAGAGAAGAGGTAACTGTCCCAATTTGGAATACCATCATGTGGCATCGTTTCCCTGTAGTGTTGACTCTTCTGGTGGCTGGTAGCGTAGGGGGGCTGAGCTATTTAGCTCTATCTCCCCAGGCGGCATCTGCACCGTCACCCTTAGGTATTGAATCTGCTGAGGTTCAATCTGATACCGTTGTTGCCACCTATCTGCAAGATAAAAAGCGCTCCGGTAGCGGTCGGCGCGGTATGCGCGGTTAGGGCTCGTCCCTTTGAGCAGCCCGGATTTTTTCAAGCTGGTATTGAGCGTCGTCAAAGCAGCCTAGACGGCTGACATCTAGACAGGCGCTGGCCACAGTTTCTAAGTCAGCGATCGCGCTCTCCAGATCCCCCAACTCCGCATGGAGCAAGCCCCTGTCGTAATAGGCAAAGGGATGGTTGGGATTGAGCTGAATCGTTTGGTTAAAGTCACTTATGGCCCCGGCAAAATCGCCTAAGTCCTGCCGTGTCAGGCCGCGATTGTAGTAAGGCTCCGGGCTGCTCGCATCAATTTGAATCGCAATTGTAAAGTCTTGAATGGCCCCCTGAAAGTCATTGAGGCGACGCTTGACCAGCCCTCGGTTTTCATAAGCCAAGCTATTGTTAGGTCGCAGGTTTACGGCTTCGGTACAGTCACTAAGGGCCGCCGCATGATCCTCTAAATTTGATAGAGACAGGCACCGATTTAGATAGGCATCAGCCTTGCTTTCTGGACTACTGGCCAGGTTGATTGCGGCGGTATAGTCTTGTAGGGCTCCGGCTTCGTCGCCCAGTTCGGCGCGGGCGTTGCCTCGGTTAATGTAAGCATCTGTATAGGCCTCTTGGCGCTGAAGGGCTTCGCCGTAGTCAGCGATCGCCCCCTGCAAATCGCCTAGCTGAAAGCGCAGATTACCCCGTTGATAGTACAAAACGGCTCGCTCAGGACTGGCCTCAATTGCGTTGGTGAGATCTTGCAGAGCCTCCTCTGACTGGCCATTTTCCCACAGCAGGGTAGAGCGTTGGGCTAGGGCATCGCTATTGTTAGGCTTAACTTCTAAAACCTGATTTAGGTAGTTTAGCGAGTCGTTGTTTTGTCCCATTTGCTTGGCCGTTGTGGCCTGCTGGAGCAAGTTATTTACCGTTAGGGTTTGAGGAATACGTAGCCATAGAAGGCTGCCGATCCCCAGCAGTGCTAGGGCGGCCCCACCTCCTAACCAAAGCAGGTTTGGTCGGTATGGGCCTGGTCTCCATCGGCGTGGCGCTGGAGGGGGGGCAGCGGGCGATCGCGGCGGTTCGGGTTCTATAGCCCCATTCTCTTGAGAGGGCGGTGGCGCTGTTGCCATTGCAGCCAGCGGGACTGGGGTAGCTTCTAGCTCCGGAAGCGTGGCCAAAATGTCTTTAGCTTGGTGAAACTGCACCTCGGCTTGGGGCGATACCATTCTCAACAAAATATCTTTGCAGGCACCGCCCAGCGATGAGCATTCGTCGAGCTGAAGCTTAATCTGAGCTAAAAAATCGTCTTGGATCAGGCGCGGAATGGCTTCGTTCGAAAGGCCTGTAGCCATTTGTATCGCAATGATGCCCAGGGCAAAGTGGTCGGCTGCAAAGCGTGTGTACTGCCGCTGCTTGACCTGCGGCAAGTAGGCAGATTCAGCCGTGAGGCTGGCGGAGTGTCCATTGGAGATTGGCCCAGGCTCAGGGGTGCCTGTATCTTGAATCAGGCCAAAGTCGACTAAAACCAAAGGGCCGCGATCGCGGTGGCGAATCAGGTTGTTGGGGTGCAGGTTTTGGTGGGCAATACCGTGGCGCTGAATAATCTCTAAGATACTCAGGCTCTCTCTCAAAAAGCTCTGCACCTCGGCCTCAGGCTTAGGTTTTTGATCCGCCAGCTCCGTGAGTAAAGAATGACCGGGTACATAGTCGCGAACCCAGTAAAAATCCTGCCCTTCTTGAACCGTTGATAGATTTTTAGCGATCGCATCGTGCTCACCCATGCGCTTGAGCAAGCTGACTCGTTTGGCTAGCAAATCATTTAGAAATTTCAGGGTAATGGTGTTGTGGGCAGGCAGCTGTAAATGCTTGACAATGCACTTGTTTTTCGCCAAACTGCCGTGATCGGTCATCAGGTAGGTCTTAGTATAAGCCTTAGTACTGACAACTCGAATGAACTGAAATCGTCCATCGATCAGTCTTTTCACAACCATTAGATTCGCCGAGGTAAATGCACCGGTTAAGCCGGATAAAACAGCCTTTCACCCTAGAAAAGCGTTGATTCGCTGCCGTTATCTATTTGCTCAGGGCCTAGGACACAGCGGACACAAACCCCAATCCGGGGCGAAAAATTAGCCGTTGTGGCACCCTGCAGTTGTAGCGTCGACTTCGGGAACTCAGGAGCAGTAAGCCTGCTGACCGTTTGGGTGAAACCCAAGGGCCGGACAGTTAAGATAACGATAATGACCCATCAGCAGCAATACTACTATGTACTGTGTAATTTATGACGGTAACTGTAACCTTTGTGTCAGTCTGGTGCAGTTGTTGGAGTCGCTCGATCGGGGCATGCAGTTTCAGTACGTGCCTATGCAAGATGAGCAAACCTTAGCCCGCTACGATATTACCGCCGCCGACTGCGAGGCTGGCATGCTGCTGATCGATTTGCAAGCCCCAGACCGCCGCTGGCAGGGCAGTGATGCCGCCGAAGAAATTGGTCGTCTGCTGCCCCTAGGCGATACCTTTGTGCAGGCCTACCGCGCCCTACCGGGGATTAAGCAGGCCGGTGACCAGGTCTATGCCTTTGTGCGCGATCGCCGTTACGAGCTGTTTGGCCAGCGCCCCAGCCGCTACGACTCGGCCTACCCCCTCTGCACCGATCAGCGCTGCGGACCAGTGTCTGACAGCCCCTAATAACCTATGCCTGTTTTTTCATGAACCTTTCCTCCTCGAACAAAAACCCCAGCTCAGGCCTAGTGCCTGCCGCCGGGGAAGAGGGGTTATTGGTCAGCCCGCACGCTCACAGGGGCAAGCGGCAGCGCGATCTACTGCGCCCAAGACACCACGTTTTCGTAGAAGGTCTTCACGGTTAGCACACCAGGCCAATTGGCATCACCTTTAACGATGTTGCCGGGAATATCCTGTACCCACTGCTGCTGTACCTCGGCGCTGTAGTTCAGGTAGAGCTTGCCATCGACAATCGTCCACACACGGGGATCAACCGAAGCCAAATTGCCTTCGCTCATCGCTTTGGCGCAGTAGCCACCGTACTGAGGCGCATAGGCTTCCGGATTGGCCTCAAATAAGGCCCTATTTTCAGCACTGCTAAACCGCCATGTGGCTCCACTCCAGGTGAACGAGTAGGCCTCGTTACCAGGCACCGCTGCTCCCTCCGTAAAGTAAGCTACCGGGTCGGCCCCGCGAATAGCCAGGTTGCTAGCCGACTCGACATAAACCTCAGCGTGAGGTGGTTCGGTAGCTTGGACTACATCAGCCCCGGCGCAGGGATTGGCGCTAGCGCAAGGATTGGCACTGGCACAGGGATTAGCACTAGCACAGGGATTGGCACTAGCGCAGGGATTGGCACTGGCACAGGGATTGGCACTAGCACAGGGATTGGCACTGGCACAGGGATTCGCACTGGCACAGGGATTGGCACTAGCACAGGGATTGGCACTAGCGCAGGGATTGGCACTAGCGCAGGGATTCGCACTAGCACAGGGATTGGCACTGGCACAAGGATTGGCACTGGCGCAGGGATTTACCGTTCCAGTTGCTCCGGCACAAGGGGCCGCAAATACAGAACTCACAACATTAGGGAGAGCCATAGCGCCAACTGTCAGCGCGGACGAGGCCAACAGGGCCGCCAGGTATTGAATCTTCATAGCATCCTTGGGAGCAGTACAGCAGCGTTACTATCCGAGGCCTGGTAGCCCTCTGCAAGCGCCGCAAAATTGCAGCTAGGCAGGCAGAAACTACCAACACCGAACGTTGTCACCACTAAACTCGGTGCAACTGAGGCCACTATGAGTGCATTCTGAGAAATCGTTGAGACGACGACGGTGCGATAGCGTATATCCACAGATGCAGGCGCTACTGGTCCCTGAATACTTTAGAGAAACAGGCAGCATTCCCCTCTCACAACGGCCTGCTGCCAACCCCTTCGCTCAGCAAAAGGATGACTGCTATGGCCACGCGATCGCACTTTGCTCTAGTCGTTCTCAGCGTTCTAACCACCGCTGCCCTTGCTTCTACCGCCGCCAGTGCCCGCCCTGGGCAAGGGCAGGGGCCTCGCCCTCAACCGAGTTCGCCGCTGGTACAGGCGGTGGAGCAGGTTGAGTCTGTCGCCGTCTCTGTCGAAATGCCTGACGTTGCGGTTGAAACCCCCGAGGCCGCTGTCGAAACCTCTGAAGCAGAGGAGCAAGAGAGCCTGCCTTTCCATGGCCCTGCGGCTCAAGCCCCCGCCGAAAATCTTCGAAATTTGCCGTTCGGTCTTCAGCGTCGAGTTGACAATGGGCATGGCCTGACCCCCGGCTTGCAGAGGCAGATGGACAGTGGCCGTGGCCTACCCTCTGGGTTGAATCGGTAAATTCCTCAATCGCTCAATCGCTCAATCGCTCAATCGCTAACTCAGGGACCGGGTTGTTTGGGACTGACCACCAGTGTGGTGGCACCTCTAGCAACCCGGTCCCTTTGGCGTGAACCTTGAACCTCGGCCCCTTTGGCCTAGAGCCTTACTGAGGATTGACGCGCACCCGAGCAAACTTGAGGCCGCTAACCCCCTGCAAAGGCTCTACCGTGCCCCGCTCTATCGAGCTATCCACAATACCTTCGCGGTGCAGGTAACGCAGGTAGCGCTCGTACTCCTGCCACTCTTCTGTGGTGGAGTAGACCACCGTTAGCATGCCGGGCTGGGTAATGCGATCGCCCGTCTCCGCGTCGCAGGCTTTATCAATGCGCTTTTTGACAATTTCGTAGCGGGTATCGCGGGTGCCCCGTACGTCAAACAACCGCTCGCTGGTATCGTCGTGGACGATATCGACGGTAAACGCCTGCACCAGCACCAGGTGGGTGAGCGTCATGTCGGTGTCGTAGGCGGCTTTGAGGGCAAACCCCTGGCGAGCGCAGTCGCACACCGCTCGCAGCTGCTCATAGCGCAGCGACTTGAGCTGAAACTCAGTAAAGGTTGAGTCAATGGATTGACCCGCATAGATCATGTGGTCAATGCCGTCGGTGGCCTCTAGGTCGCAGTAGTGGGCGGTAATGGCCTGCATCGACTCCTGCCACTGGGTCCAGGTGTCGCGCAGCAGCCCGTTGATGTGACCAATGGTTTCGTCGTATATGGCCCGAGCGGCGTAGACGCAGCCGTGTTCGGTATCAATGGCCGCCCGGTACTGAGCGATCGCTCCTTCGGCCTCCGCACTGTGCTGGGCAAAATAGGGGAAATGCCCCTCCACCTCCCGCTGTAGATAGCGCAACAGGGTGACTTCAGCATCTACCGTTACCCCGTCTTCTAAATTGGCAACGTGGTCGGCTAAATCAAGGGCTAGCTGACCCACCAGGGCATTGTTTACCGCCTGGTCAGCGGCTTCAACGACTGCTAGAGCCAGACGAAACTGGGTCAGCAGATCCTTTTGAATGGCTCGATTGCGCTCATCTGACGAGCCGCGAATGTCAGAGATGCCGTAGAGCGGATATACGCTTTCAAACACAACCGGGGCAGAGGGCAGACCCAGGCTGAGGCGCTCGGCCTCCTGTTCAAACCGCCACCGCACCGAGGGGTGAATATTGGTAAAGCGGTCTTGAACGCTGTGGCGCATGGCCGCCGTCAGCGCCGGAATCAGCGTCGTGGCGCGGCTACAGTCGGCCTGGTCAAAGGCGTGGAGCTTAGCACTGGCCAGGCCCACCAGGCCGACCATTTGGGCGGCGCTCTCCCCCAGGCGGGCAGTACGCATGACCAGGGGAATGAGGAGGAGCGATCGCGCCCCTCGTTTGAGCAAATCGACCTCGCACTGGGTAGAACAGTCGAGGCTGAGGTCGGGCACATTCACAACCTCGCGGCGCTCGGTAGCCCGCAAAAACGCCGACCCTTTGAGATCGTCTACCGCATAGATCGCGGTCTGCCACTCGGGCTGGTCGATGCCAGTGAAGAGCTGGGCCTGGTTGTCTTCAGCACTGAGCAAAAAGCTATCGGTCGCGTGAAACAGCTGTTTCATCAGCCCGTTAGCCTGCTCAAAGCGGCGCGTCCCCAATACCGACTCATGACCCACCAGCAGTTCAATGAGCGTCTTAGAAATCTCGCGTTCGGTAACGTCAATTCCCTCAATCAGAATTTGGCCGGTAGCAGTGTAGTTGCCTGGCTTCAGGGCAGACAGCAGCAGCTTAAAGACTGGGTCTTTGCCTAAGATCTGGGTAGCAACCTGCTCGCGGCGGGGCGGCTCAGGCCAGCAGGCCGCCAGACTGGCCTGAAGCTCGGGGGCGATCGCCGTCACCTGCAAGCCACTATCAGCGGTGCGCAGGCGCAACTCAATCTTGCGCATCTGACCCGTTTGTGAGTCGTCTAGGGCCACCACCAGCGGCTCGTGAAGCAGGCGCTTAGACACCAGATCGGCCTGCCCATAGGTGTGGCATAACACGGCGCTCAAAAAGTGTCGCCGAAACCGCTCTTGCAGCGCCTTTTGATCGGTCGTTGAGAGGCGGTTAAAGAAACTCAGGTCGAGATGGCCTCCTTCAAGGTGAATGCCCGTTAGACGACAAAAGTATCGGTTGGCGAAGAGCACCGGATGGGCCTGAGTCGGAGCGCTGATCGTCGTGGCTACGTCCACCACCGCCATCACCAGGTGGCTGTAGTGCTGAATCAGCTCTAGCCAGGGCAATGTCGGTCGAGCAATGGTTTGATCAGGGGTCTCACCCTCCTGGCAACATCCACTGCGATCGTCCAATGTATAGGAGAGATCTAGCAGTAACCCCCCGTCAGGGTCGGCTATGCGGTCGGTGTCGATGCAGCGAGACGTTTCGTTAGCCATAGTTGCTCTTGGTGTACCCTTCACTAAAGTCTTACAAAGCAACCTAGTAAAATTCCGCAGTAGTACTCACATCTTTGCGGAATTTCGGGAGTTTGCAGAGATTTGGTAAACGTTATCTCTGCGGTGCAACTTTAATCTACTACCCGTACCCGCCCGCTCGGGGCTAAATATTTAGTTTGTCATGAAGGTACCCAATGGCGGCGCGCCATCCTCATCCGCACGGGTTTCGCTCCTGGTTAAGGCCTTCACCCCTTAGAATAGAACTAGCGCCCCAGGATTATTCTCTTCTGTTAAACCATGTTTGAAGCTCTGTCTGACCGTCTTGAATCTGCCTGGAAAAGCCTGCGTGGCCAGGACAAAATCAGCGAGTCCAATATTGATAGCGCCCTGCGTGAGGTGCGCCGCGCTCTGCTAGAGGCTGACGTCAACCTCCAGGTAATTAAAGACTTTATCGCCCAGGTAAAAGAAACCGCCCTAGGCATCGAGGTGGTGAAAGGGGTCAGCCCCGACCAGCAGTTCATCAAAGTCGTGAACGACGAGCTGGTGCGGCTGATGGGCGACACTAATGCCCCCCTAGCCGACTCGCCCACTAAGCCCACCGTGGTGCTAATGGCGGGTCTGCAGGGTACGGGTAAAACTACCGCCACCGCCAAACTTGCCCTGCACTTGCGCAAAGAAAACCGCAGCACTCTGCTGGTAGCGACCGACGTTTACCGCCCCGCCGCCGTCGATCAGCTGGTCACCCTGGGTAAGCAAATCGACGTGCCCGTCTTTGAGCTAGGCACTGACGCTAACCCTGTCGACATCGCCCGTCAGGGGGTCGAAAAGGCCAAAGCCGACGGTATTGATACCGTGATTGTGGATACGGCGGGTCGCCTGCAAATTGACCCCAAGATGATGGGCGAGTTGGCCGACATCAAGACTGCGATTGCGCCCGACGAGGTGCTGCTGGTGGTCGATGCCATGACCGGTCAGGAAGCCGCCAACCTAACCCGCACCTTCCACGACGAGATCGGAATCACGGGTGCCATTCTGACCAAGATGGATGGTGACTCGCGTGGTGGTGCTGCCCTCTCAGTACGGCAGATTTCGGGCCAGCCAATTAAGTTTATTGGCGTGGGCGAAAAGGTAGAGGCGCTGCAGCCCTTCTACCCCGAGCGGATGGCCTCCCGCATTTTGGGTATGGGCGATGTGCTCACCTTGGTCGAAAAAGCCCAGGAAGCCGTTGACATCGGTGATGCCGAAAAACTACAGCAGAAAATTCTTGAAGCCGAGTTTGACTTCGACGATTTTCTCAAGCAGATGCGCTTCATGAAGAGCATGGGCTCGCTGGGCGGCATCATGAAGCTGATCCCCGGCATAGGCAAGCAAATTACCGGGGACATGCTGGAGCAGGGCGAAGTACAGCTCAAACGCTGCGAAGCCATGATCAACTCCATGACTACCCAGGAGCGCAAACAACCCAATTTGCTCTCCAGTTCGCCCAGTCGCCGCCGCCGCATTGCCAAAGGCTCGGGCCACCAGGAAAAAGATGTGGGCAAGCTGGTCAGCGACTTTACCAAAATGCGAACCATGATGCAGCAGATGGGGCGCGGCGGCGGCCTGCCGGGGATGGGTGGTGGTATGCCCGGTATGGGCGGCGGTATGCCGGGGATGGGCGGCGGTATGCCGGGGCTACCGGGCATGGGCGGTGGGGCTCAGCCCGGCTTTCGCGCCCCCAGCAATAAAAAGCAAAAGAGCCAGAAAAAAAAGAAAGGCTTTGGCCAGCTTTAAAGCAACGGCTGCTCTGGCTGGTCAAGCCTTTGTTTGCGCTTACTCTTGCGGCTCATGCGATCGCTGCTACAGATTCAAATCCGGCACAGACAAAACCTCTACAGGCTGCCCCTGACACACTGTCGCCCGCACAGCCTCGATCGCCCATAGGGTCGCCTCTGGGGTTGCCGGTAGGGCCAGGGGCACGTAGTCGGCACGGCCAAAGGCGGCGACGGCGGCGCGAATTGCTTCCCGCACTGACATGGCTAGCATAAAGGGAGGTTCGCCCACGGCTTTGCTGCCGTAGATGACGCCATCCTGGGCGGCGCGCTCCAGCAGGTGCACGGTGAACTGCTCAGGCACTTCGCTGATGGTGGGGATTTTGTAGGTGCTGGGGGCAAAGGTGCGCAGGCGGCCTTCGCCGTCCCACACCAGTTCTTCCATGGTCAGCCAGCCCATGCCCTGCACAAAGGCTCCTTCGATCTGACCCTTATCCACTAAAGGATTGAGCGATTCGCCGACGTCGTGGACAATATCGACCTGGCGCAGTTTAAAGGTGCCGGTAAAGCCGTCGACCTCGACCTCCGACACAGCGGCACCGTAGGCGAAGTAGTAGAAGGGGCGACCTTTGCCAAGCTTTGGATTCCAAAAGATGTTGGGGGTACGGTAGAAGCCGGTGGCCGAAAGGCTAATGCGTTCGCTGTAGGTCTGGGTGACAACTTCATCAAAGGTGATCCGGGCGCTGGGGTAGGTGCGGCAGTAGATCCAGTCATTTTCGAAGACCATGTCTTCGGGGGCATCGAGGTTGAGCATGCGGACGGCGACCCCGGCGAGGCGATCGCGCAGCGTTTTGCAGGCATCCTTCACCGCCTGGCCGTTCAGGTCAGACCCGCTGGAGGCGGCGGTAGCTGAGGTGTTGGGCACCTTGTCGGTGCTGGTGTGCATCATGCGCAGGCGATCGCTCTTGACCCCCAGCGCTTTGGCAGCGACCTGAATCATTTTGGTGTGCAGGCCCTGGCCCATCTCGGTGCCGCCGTGATTGAGCTGAATGCTGCCGTCGGTGTAGATCAGCACCAGCGCCCCGGCCTGGTTGTAGGTGACTTTGTTGAAGGAAATGCCGAATTTGACTGGGGTAATGGCAAGGCCGCGCTTTTTGTAGGGGCTGGTTTCGTTGAAGGCGGCGATCGCCGCTCGCCGCCCCATGTAGTCGGCTCCTTCCTTGGCCTCTTGCCAAACGCGGGCAATGCGGTTGTCAACGATGTCCTGGTCGTAGTGGGTGCGGTTGGTATCGCCCTCGCCGTGGTAGAAGTTGCGCTCGCGCACCAGATCGGGGGGCAGGTTGAGGGTGCGGGCAATGCGATCGACCACCTCTTCAATCACGATCATGCCCTGGGGACCGCCGAAGCCGCGATAGGCGGTGTTCGACACCCGGTTGGTTTTGGCGATGCGGCCCTCCACTACCAGGTTGGGCACGTAGTAGGCATTATCGACGTGCAGCATGGCCCGGCCCAGCACCGGGGGCGATAGATCGAGGCTCCAACCGCCGTCCGCTACCAGGGTGGCGTTCATGGCCGTAATCGTGCCGTCGTTGTTGAAGCCAACTTCGTACTGGCCCAAAAAGCCGTGGCGCTTGCCGGTAATTAGCATGTCGTGGTGACGGCGCAGGCGGCAGCGGGCGGGCCTGCCGGTTTTGTAGGTAGCCAGGGCCGCCGCCGAGGCAAAGGGGTTGGCTTGAGATTCTTTACCGCCAAAGCCGCCGCCCATGCGCAGGCAGGTACAGACCACCCGGTTCTTAGGCACGCCCAGCACGCGAGCGACCACCTCCTGGGTTTCGGTGGGATGCTGGGTGGAGGCATACACCTGGATGTTGCCTTCGCCATCGGGCACCACCCAGCTGGTTTGGGTTTCGAGGTAGAAGTGGTCTTGGCCGCCGATTTCGATTTCGCCCGCAAAGGTGTGTTCGGCCTCGGCGATCGCCGCATCGGGGTTACCCCGACGAATGAACTGGGGGTCGTTGTGGTAGCTATGGGCTGCGATCGCCTCCTTTACGGTCTTAATCGCGGGCAGCGGCTCGTACTCCACTACAATCTTTGCCGCTGCTTCCCGAGCTGCGGCCTCAGTCTCACCCACGGCCCAGGCGACCACCTGGCCGTAGTAGCTCACCTCATCGGTGGGCAGCAGCACCTCGTCGTGGACAATTACTCCGGTGTTGTTTTCCCCCGGCACGTCGGCAGCGGTCAGTACCGTGACACAGCCCGCGATCGCCAGCGCTGGGGCGACATCCAGATTGGTAATTTTGGCCCTGGCGTGGGGCGAGAGCACGGGATACAGCGACAGCATCCCCGCCGGTTCGCGCTGGTCGTCAGTGTAGACGGCGGTGCCGCTGACGTGGGCGACGGCGCTTTCGTGGTGTTTGGGCTTGCCGACTGGACTCATGGAATACCTCTTAGCAATTGTGAATTGGCGATTTTAGATTTTAGGTAGGGTGGGCACTGCCCACCAAAATCCTTAGGCAGAATCACCAGCATTGGGCAGAAACTAGGCTGATGAAGCGCAGCGTAGGGAATGGACTATCGGTTATTATGGGAACGGTGGGCACTGCCCACCCTACGAAGACTGCCGATGGCATGGGGAACGATGGGCTGTGCCCACCCTAGGAAAACTCCACGAAGAATTTTTCGAACAAATTCACCACCAGGCGCTTGCGGTACTCGGCGCTGCCGCGCAGGTCGGTGAGAGGGGTAAAGGCCTCTTGCAGAATAGGCTTTGCGGATTGAATGGTCTCCATTGTCCAGGGTTGGCCAATTAGGAAGTCTTCGACTGCGATCGCCCTAGCTGGGGTCGCCGCCACCCCGCCGTAGCCCAACCGGGCGTGGAGAATTTGATTGCTGCTATCTACATCCACCACAAACGCTGCTGCGACAATGCTGATGTCGTCGGTACCGCGCTTGCCAATTTTGTAGGATTGCGCCAGCCGCCGCGCTGTCCCCGCTGTCGGTGCTTTAGGAATTTGGACGGAGACAATAACTTCGCCCGGTTGCAGCTCAGTCTGGCGGTAGCCCGTGAAGAAGTTTGCTAAAGGCAGCGTTCTTTCGCCCCCAGGCCCAGCCAGTTTCAAAATTGCATCCAGCGACAGCAGCACTGGGGGCAGATCGCCAATCGGGGAAGCGGTGCCGATGTTGCCGCCCAGGGTGGCCCGGTTGCGCACCTGGCGAGCGGCAAACCAGTGAATCATTTCATCCAGGCTGGGGAAAATGCCGTGCAGGTTAGCCTCGATGTGGCTGAGGGGCACCGCCGCGCCGATTTCGACGTAGTCCTCGGTTTGGTGAATTTGCTTGAGTTCTGCGATCGCCTCCAGCGAAATCAACACCGGATATTGCTGCCGGTGCCAGCTCATCTCCAGGCCCAGGTCCGTCGCCCCGGCAACTAGCGTAGCGTCGGGGTGCTGCAGCAACAGGTCAAGGACTTCAGAGAGTTGAGTGGGGCGGTAGAACCGCTCGCTGTGGCCGTTGTTTTGCGTGGTGTAGGCCAGGGGCAGCAGTTCTGTCGTGGCAGAGACCAGCTGTTCTGAGAATTGGTCCTGAATAGTGGCATCGGCCACCATCTGGGCGGCGCGGCGAATGGGGATGTAGCCCGTGCAGCGGCAGAGGTTGCCCTCGACCGAGAGGTCGTCGGGGGTGCCGTCGTAGTAGGCGGCAAACAGGCTCATGATGAAGCCGGGGGTGCAGTAGCCGCACTGGGAGCCGCCGGTTTCTACCATCGCGGCCTGCACAGGATGGAGATCGGCGGCGGTGACGGGTTCTTTCACCAGCGGGCTTTTGGGAATTTGGCAGTTGGTAATGCCGTCTGCGGTCAGCACCTGTCGCCCCGCCACCATCCCCAGGGGAATCAGGCAGCTGTTCACTGCCTGGTAGTGGGGCTGGCCATCGGCCCCCTCGCCAATTAGAGCCACGGTGCAGGCTCCGCAGTCGCCGTCGCCGCAGCCTTCTTTGGTACCGGCTCGCCCGCTCAGGCGCAGGTACTCCAGCAGGGTCATCGCGGGGGAGAAATCTTTTACGGAGACCGGCTCTCCATTAATCGCAAAACTGAGTTGAACGTCGAGTTGTTGAGTCACGGGCGATTTATATAGTGTCTAAAAGTGTGTACCCACGGGCCATGAGATTAGTGTTCAACTTAGCGGCATTTTGGTAAGCAAAATAACAAATTGACTAAATTTAATTTGAGCTTAGGGTGTTAGGTCCAGGGCTAGACTACGAAGTGTATGGCCAAGCGTAATGCGTGAAGATCTGATTGAAAAGCTGCTGTAGTTTGCCTAACGTAAGGAACCGCGAACCAGTACCCGCACGGTGCATTGACTCGCGTTTGCGGAGCCTTACCCCAGCCTTATGCACTCCACGTGGGTGCCAAAAATCAAGTCTGACAAACCACTAGCCAAACTGGACGGCTTGGGGGTTGAGCGCACATCCGTCTTCATGTCAGCCATACCCAAAACAGATGCGATCGCCCGAGCCAATCGGTCATGCTAGACGAAAGCGCTTTCTCTACACCACCATGACTCAATCTCCCTTGGCTGTACCTAGCCCCGCCGTCGCCCTGCTAGAGGCCCTGCACTTTTCAGCGACCAAGCACAGCGATCAGCGCCGCAAAGACAAAGAAGCCTCGCCCTACATCAACCACCCCATTCGGGTGGCGCAGCTTTTAGCCAGCGAGGGTGGCGTCACCGATCTGGTGATTCTACAGGCCGCCATTCTCCACGACACGGTCGAAGATACTGACACTACCCCCGAGGAGATAGAGCGCCACTTTGGCCCCGAGGTGCGGCACGTAGTGGAAGAAGTCACCGACGATAAAAACCTGCCCAAGGCCGAGCGCAAACAACTTCAGGTGGAGCACGCCCCCCACCTGTCGCCCCAGGCCAAGCAGCTTAAAATTGCCGATAAAACCGCCAATGTGCAAAACATGACCACCTCGCCCCCCGACGGCTGGTCGCTAGAGCGGAAGCGCGAGTATTTAGACTGGGCCGATCGCGTAGTGGCCGGGTGCCGGGGCTGCAACCCAGCCCTAGAAGCCGTTTACGACGAGGTCATAGCCCAGGGCCGCGAGGCGCTGGCAGCGGTAGCCGCGTAGGCTAGTCGATGTGCTGGTACAGCACCTGGGCCGCCGCCGCCAGGGTGGGGCCAAACACCAGCACCCCCTCCTCGTGCCCCGCCATGATTAAAATGCGGGTTTGCATCAGGTCTGAACAATCCAGCAGCCGGATCATTTCGTAGGCCATGGCCGGGGTGCCGTAGGGAACGCTGGCGGCGGTGGTGGGCAGCACACCCTGGCCCCGTTGCCACAGCGGGCGATTGTGAATGTGAATAATCGCCTGAATGGCGCTGCTGTAGTCGTACAGGGCCGCATGGGTCAGCGACTCAGAAGAGGCCTGAATAGGCCCGGTGCAGTGCAGGGTGTTGCGATCGATATCCCATGTGTCGACCAGGGTGTAGTGGTGGGGCGTGGTGTGGGCCAAGTGCCCGGTCTGGGTGCCCGACACGGCAAAGCTGTGGGTCGATCGCCTAAGGCTGATATTGCCGTAGCCAATGCCGTTGGGATAGAGACCAATGTGCTGAGCCTGATGCATGCGATCGCGCCACGCCATTAACTCGGTCAGCTCAGATTCCTCCAGCGGCGCACCGGGTGTCCAGTGGCTGACGTACTTGATGACACCTTCGTCGGGAGTCGTGGTCATAGCCCTTAGGCCGCCTCTGGAAACAGTCTCAGCAGCCCAGCTTCGGAGGCGGGGCAAATGCCCCGCTCGGTGATCAGTCCCGTGACCAGGCGGGCGGGGGTGACATCAAAGCCATAGTTGGCGGCGGGTGAGGATTCGGGACAAATCAGCACCGAGGTCATGCCATGGGGAGACAGCCCGTCCATATACTTCACTTCGTCCTGGCTGCGCTGCTCGATCGGAATCTCTTTCACCCCGTCGCGCAGGGTCCAGTCGAGGGTAGAGGAGGGCAGGGCCACGTAGAAGGGCACGCCGTTGTCGTGGGCGGCCAGGGCCTTGAGGTAGGTGCCAATTTTGTTGGCGACATCGCCCTGGCGGGTGGTGCGATCGGTGCCCACGATCGCCAGATCCACCAGGCCATGCTGCATCAGGTGGCCCCCGGCATTGTCTGGAATGACGGTGTGCGGTACCCCATGCTGCCCCAGTTCCCAGGCGGTGAGTTTGGCCCCCTGATTGCGGGGACGGGTTTCGTCGACCCAGACATGGACCGGAATGCCGCGATCGTGGGCGTGGTAGATGGGCGAAGTGGCCGTGCCCCAGTCGACACAGGCCAGCCAGCCCGCGTTGCAGTGGGTCAAAATATTGACGGGCTGACCAGTGCGGGCATAGATGTCTTCGATCAGCTTCACCCCGTGCAGGCCGATCTGGCGGCACTGTTCTTCGTCGGCATCGAGTATAGCTTCGGCGTTTTGGCGCAGGCGATCGATCGCCTCGGATGCCGTGGCCACCTCTCGCAGAGCATGGAGCTGGGAGGTCAGCGCCCAGTGCAGATTGACCGCTGTGGGCCGAGTCTGGCCCAGAGTTTGGGCCGCCTGGTGCAAAACGTCGCTAAAGTCTGGTTCAGAAACCGCGTTTAAGGCCGCCAGATACATGCCCATGGCGGCGGTGGCTCCAATCAGCGGGGCACCGCGCACCACCATATCTTTGATGGCGTAGGCCGCCTCATCCACCGAACTCAGGTCCATCCAGATGAGCTGGTGGGGCAGCTGGCGTTGGTCAATCACCTGCACAACGCGAGGATTGTCTGGGTGTAGACGAATGGTTCTGGTTGGCTCACCGTTAATTTTCACAGGCCTGTTCTAGCCCCCAAAATTCCACTCTTCATTATGACAGACCCCAACGGCAGGTATAGCCGTAGTCCCGCTGCCGTAGTCCTTAACAAAGTCCTCTGGCCCTCGGTCGGGCCTATTTTCACGGGGGCAAATGGGGGTGCGATCGCTCCCCTGCTGCTGTTCCGGCTCTTTTCAGGGCAAGGGCAAGCCTGCCAATATTAACTAACCTCTCTTTATTCCCATTTCGGTTCGCCTGCCGTCTGGAAATGCGGCCTAGCCGCGTGTAGCTAATCGAGCTGTGTAGCAACCACTACATTCCACGCTTTCCACAAGGAGACCCACCTATGACCCAAGCCATCAACAAGCCTGCCCAACCCACTACCGCAGCCCCATACAGAGCAGGGACGAGCTACTGGCCAGTCAAGACCCGCGAGCTGCACAGCCACCACTTCGACTCCACTATTTGGAACGACTTTGAGTTCCGCGATGACGACATCATCATTGCCACCTACGGCAAATCGGGCACTACCTGGATGCAGCAGATTGTGGCCCAGCTGATTTTTAACGGTCAGGAGGGGCTGAACGTGGGCGATATGTCGCCCTGGATGGATTTGCGCGTGCCGCCTGCACCGGAAAAATTGACCGCCGTTGAGGCCCAAACCCACCGTCGCTTTCTCAAGACTCACTTGCCGGTAGATGCTCTGGTCTTTTCCCCCCAGGCGAAATACATTTACATTGGCCGCGATGGCCGCGATGTGTTGTGGAGCCTCTACAACCACCACGCCAACGCCAATGCCATGTTCTACAACCTGGTGAATAATACCCCTGGCTTGGTGGGGCCACCCCTCGCGCCGCCCTCTGGCTCCGTGCGCGAGTACTTTCTCAACTGGCTCGAAAACGACGGCTACCCCTTCTGGTCGCTGTGGGAGAATATGCGCTCCTGGTGGGAGGTGCGTCATTTACCCAACGTGCTGATGGTGCACTACGCCCAGCTCAAGCAAGATCTGCCGGGACAAATGCGCCGCATCGCCGCGTTTCTTGAAACCCCGATCGCTGAGTCACAGTGGGAGTCGATCGTGGAGCACTGTACCTTTGACTACATGAAGCGCAATGCCGAGCAGGTCGCCCCCCTGGGCGGCCAAATTTTTGCAGGCGGTGCCCAGACCTTTATCAACAAAGGCACCAATGGCCGCTGGCGCGACATCCTCACCGACGCCGATAGTCGCTGCTACGAAGCCGTAGCCCAGGCCCAGCTAGGTGAAGAATGCGCTTACTGGCTGGCCAATGGTGACACCTGAGCTTTACTTCGTCACCAGCAGATCGCGCAGGGGCTTGGTCATCCAGTTGAGGCCGACGCGCACCTGGTGATTAAAGGTGGGCATACGGTAGAGGTAGGCCAGGCGGCGGGCTACGTAGGCCAGTTCACCATCGAGCTGAATGCCCAACCCGGTTAGGGTGGCGCGGCTGGTGCCCAGGGTCAGCATTTCGCCCATGTGGCGGTAGCGGAAGGGCAGCTGGGGGCGATCGCTCAAACTCGCCCAGATATTCCAGCCGACAAAGTCAGCCTGCTGGAGCGCCACCTGGGCGGTGGTGGGCACCTGCTGGCCCTCGGCGTCGCGGCAGTCGGCGGCATCGCCCAGGGCATAGACACCGGGGCGATCGACCGACTCCAGAGTGGGCTGCACAGCCACCTGCTGGCGATCGTTGTGCTTCAGAGGTAAATTTGCCATCACTTCATTGACACGGGTGCCCACCGTCCACAGCACCAGATCAACCGGCAAAATATCGGTCTGTTCCCGAAATGTCAGGCTAATGGTGTCGGCGGTCACGCTATCGACGGCGGTTTCGAGATCAACCCATACTCCTAGATCAGAGAGTACTTTTTGGGCCACTTCGCGGTTGTACTCGGGCGAGGTGCGGAGAATCATGTCGGTGCGCTCGATCAACCGCACCCGGCCGCGATCGCCCAAGTGTTCTGCCACTTTACAGGCCAGTTCGACGCCGCTGTAGCCGCCGCCTACCACCGCCACACGAATTTTCTCGGCGTCGGAGGCCTCCAGCAGGCGCAGGCGATCTTTGAGCTGGTAGGCGTCTTGCAGGGTGCGAAAGGCCAGGGCATGCTCGGTCACGCCGGGGGCCATATCCATCGGCGTGGTGCCGCCTAGGGCCAGCACCAGGCGATCGTAGGTGAGCGTAATTCCATCGCTGAGGCTGACGCGCTGCTGGTCAAGATCAATGGTGGCGACGTCTGCCTGACGAAACTGCACGGCGGTACCGGCCAGCAGCTCGACGTAGGGGGGGGCGACCTCCCAGGTTTGCAGCTCGTCGGTGACCATTTCGTAGAGCAGCGGCAGGAAAAGAAAGCGATCGTTGCAGTCAACCAGCGTAATTGTGGGTGGGCTGCCTTCCCACGGCAGCTGGTTCAGGCGCAAAGCCGTGTAGAGGCCACCAAAGCCACCGCCGAGAATACAAATTTGCTGGGGAGCGTCTGCCATGTCAAAAAGCTGTGATACCTCCTCTACCTTCTAACTCAAAATGGAAAGAGACATCCTGCTTTTCGGAGATTTCTTTTGGCTACAGCGTCAAACTCTACGGTACGGTCTCCTCGCCAAGAGCTGCTGGCTGGGGCACGAGACATCATTCCCCTGGTGGTTGGGGCCATACCCTTCGGCATTATTTTTGGCACCCTGGCCCAGGGCAGCGGCCTATCTTTTGGGGCTACGCTGGGCATGTCCGCCTTTGTGTTTGCGGGGTCATCGCAGTTTATTGCCCTGGGGCTGCTGGCGGCGGGCAGCACCCTGCCCCTGATCGTGCTCACCACGGTGGTCGTCAACCTGCGCCACATGCTCTACGCCGCCAGCCTGCTGCCCTACGTGCAAGGGGACTCCCAACGGTGGAAGGCGATCATTGGCTTCTTTTTAACCGATGAAGCCTTTGCGATCGCCATTCGCCGCTACCTACAGCCCGACCTCAGCCCCCACAAGCACTGGTACTACCTGGGCGCAGGCGGGGCCATGTACGGCAACTGGGTGCTCTGCACTTGGCTGGGGCTAACGGTGGGGCAGCTGATCCCCAATGCGGCGGCTTGGGGGCTCGATTTTGCTATGGTGGCCACATTCATCGGTATGATCGTGCCCTACGCGACGACAAGGCCGATGGTGGGGGCGATCGCCGTTGCCGGACTGGTGGCTGTTTTAGCCAATGGGCTGCCGCACAAATTGGGGTTGATGGTGGCCGCGATCGCGGGGGTCGCCGCCGGTTTCTGGCTCGAAACTCGGGTATTCAAGAGTGAGGAGGTGGGGAGATAAATGCTTTTCAACCGGCGCTGTGCAGACTGGTTTTGCGCAGATTTGCTTTAAAGGTCGCGCCCTCTGGCAGCAGAGGACGTTTGTTGAAAGCGCTGTAGGGCAGCACCCGCAGAATTTCTGACATGGTGGTGAGACCGGTGGTCACTTTGGCGATCGCTGCTTTGCGGAAGGATTCTAGCCCGCACTTGTGCAGGTAGCGATGAAGCTGAGTCAGGGTGCCTTCGTAGATGATTTGGCGAACGGTATCATCGACATTGAGCAGCTCAACCACGGCTTCTCGGCCAGAGTAGCCTGAGCCAAAGCATTTCAGGCAGCCTTTCCCCATCCGCCACTGGCTGGCATTGGCCTGGTCGTAGGAAATGCCCAGCATTTTGAGGTCGTGGGCGCTGGGCTCGTGGGGCACGGCGCAGTGGGGGCAGACCTTGCGCACCAGGCGCTGAGCCACAATACCCAGCAGGGCATCGCTAATCAAGCTGGGGTCGGGGCCAATGTCTTTGAGGCGAGGAATGGCGCTGACCGCGTCATTGGTGTGCAGGGTGGTCAACACCAAGTGGCCGGTGAGGGCCGCTCGCACGGCAGTTTCAGCGGTTTCGTGGTCGCGCACTTCACCCACCATAATGATGTCCGGGTCCTGGCGCAGAATGGCCCGCATTCCCGCCGCGAAGGTCATACCCGCCGCCTCATGCACCTGGGTTTGGGTAATGCGGGGCAGAATGTACTCGACCGGGTCTTCCACCGTCACCACGTTGACCTGCTCGGTGGCCACCCGCTGCAAGCTGGTGTAGAGAGTGCTGGTTTTGCCTGACCCAGTGGGGCCGGTAAAAATAATCATGCCCTGGGGCTGGCGCAGCCAGTTCTCGTAAATTTCGAGGGCGGGCGGGGTAAAGCCCAGCTCTTTGATGTTGGTAAAGGGGTTTTCCTGGGGCAGCAGCCGAATGACGGCTTTTTCGCCGTTGATGCAGGGCAGCGTGCTCACCCGCATATCCAGTTCGACATCGAGGTCTGAATTTTTTGAGTAGCGATCGCCAATCCGAGCATCCTGAGGCACCCGGCTTTCGGCAATATTCATTTTGCACATCACCTTGAGGGCCACAATCACCCGGCGGCTAATGTCGGGGGGTAGCGTAGTAATGTCGTGCAAAATGCCGTCAATGCGGTAACGTACCAGCAGCCCTTCGCGAATCGGCTCAAGGTGAATATCGCTGGCCCGATTGCGCAGCGCCCCAGAGATAATGGTTTTGATGCGGCTAATTTGATCGACGGCCTTAGACAGAAACAGCTCGGTAATTTCGCCAATATCTTCTGATTCCATCTCGCCCGTGAGCGGATTTATCACTTGCTCGGCGTCAATTTTATTGGTGTCGAGCCGCTGCAAACGAAACCAGGCGTGATAGCTTTTGGCGCTGATATTGGTAACGCAAATTTCAGTTGAGGTGCGATCGCTCAATTGATCAATCTGCTCCGCCGATAAGGGCGCTGGGCTGCCCAAATAGTAGCGGTTGCGCCACAGCAGCAGCGGCAGAATCGGCGGCAGAGACGGTTGATCTTGGCAGGCTCGAAAAAAGCGATCGCTCACTTCGCGATCGAGCAGTGCCAGATTCACCTGCCCCTGTGCATCGACTAGTAGCGCCAAAGCTTGTTCTAAATCGAGTTTTTTGTGCCGGAGCTGCTGCCATACCGAGCCTGCTGTTGTCATGGTCTAACCTCACTCAAAAATATGTGCTGCCTGCCGCCCTAGAGCAAATTTTGGGGGCGACTGTCTGGGAATAACTTTTCTGCAACGAATACTTCGCAATAGTTTTGCGAACAAAATTTAGGCTTAGTTGCCAAAGGCAGGCCGACTTGCCACCGGACAAGGGTTGCCGTTGCTGTCTAAGAAGTAGCAGGGTTGAGGATTTTGGACGACCGCTTGACCAGGGGCTGCATCCGACGAGCTACCGCACAGCGATGACAGGTCGCGCACCTGGCCATCGGTCATGACCATATAGCAAAAGAAAGACACGGGTTCAGCCCGGCGTGGCGCTGCGGCTGGGTCGGCTATGGCGGGCGAGACGAAGGCGATCGCCAGGGGGAGAGTCATGATCCAGCGAAAGAACTTTGGCATGGTGTGCATCCTGTAATCAAAAAATAGTCAAATCGGTGCAATCGGGAAGCCAACATGTGGAGTGCCAACGCTGGCGCTGCGACGTTGGCCAGGTCAGAGCAGCTGCAAAATCGATCGGGTCGAAATGCCCAGACCAATCACGGTGATGCCCACAGCGCTGATCAGCGGTAGCCACTGAAACGCCTGCCAACGAGGCATGGGCACCTGCTTAAACACCCGTTTGGCCGACACCATCAGCAGACCCAACCCTGCTAAAACGCTGGCCAGCCCCAGGCTAAACGCCACCACCAGCAGCAACCCCGAAATCGGATTGCCAAAGGCGATCGCCCCCAGCAGCAGCACCAGGGCCGCCGGGCAGGGCACCAGCCCCGCCGACAGACCCAGCAGCAGCAGACTGCGCCAGGTGGTAGTGCCATCGGTTACGGGCAAGTGGCTATGGGAGTGCCCGCCGTGGTGGTGGTGAGCAGAATTGTGGGTGTGGGAATGGTGATGATCGGAGTCGTGATCAGAGTGAGCGGAGGCATGGGCATGATGCCCGTGGGAATGGTGAGGGTGGTGGTGGCCGTGGGTCGAGTGGTTGTGGGCGTGAGATTTTTTGTGGGCGTGAGCGTGAGCTAGTTCACCGGGAGAGTGGGCGCTAGCATGGGCCGCTTCGCTAGGGACGTGAGTATGGGCGCTGTGATGGCTAGAGCGCTGCCGCTGCGATCGCTGGGCAACTAGGTTAGCGCCAATGCAGACAATCATGCCGCCTGAGATCAGGCCTAACCACGGATAAATTTGCTCGGGCAGCACATAGCGGGCGGCGGCCAGAGTAATCAACCCCAGGGCAAACACGCCGAGGGTGTGAGTCACGGTAGTCATCAGGGCCAAAAACAGGGCGTGGCGGGAGGTGGCCCGTTCACCCACCAAATAGGCCCCTACCAAAGTTTTGCCATGCCCCGGCGACAGCGAGTGCACCGCCCCCCACAAAAATGCGCCAATCAGCGTGATAAACCAGGCTCTACTGCCCAGGGCGGCTGCGTCTGGCGATGTCACGGTGAAGGTGGGGTCTTTAGGCGTGAAGACGTGGTTGATGACCTGCCCGTTTTGGGCAATGGTGGCCAGACAGCTCGCCTCGGGCGCATCGGCAGGGAAAAAGGTGTAGGCGATCGCTAGCCCCGACGGTGGCTCGGCCCAGGAGTACAACAGCTGTAGTGTCGTGTGGCTACTCGGGGCAATCCTGGCGTTGGTAGAAACGCTGTCTACGGCGGGCAGGATCGTCAGCCGGGGCGATTGATTGCGGCTATCTTTGAGGGCGATCGCGGGCTCAAGCTGCTGCGTTAGCGCCTGCCGATGGCGCAGGAGTTCCGCCGTCGAGAGTCGTCCGCTGCCGTCGTCATCGGCAAAGGCCGTTAATCCGGTGGGGTAAGTCAGGGTAATGCGCGTTTCCGTCTCTGCCAGCCCAATTTCAGCGGTGGCCAAATCGCCCCAGTGGGCGGCGGCGGGCGGGGCGATCGCCAGCCCAATTACGATGCAGGTCACGGCGACCAGAAAACCTAAAACACTGTAGCGGCGTAAACAATAGCGGCGTAACTGCTGGGTCATGGTAAAAGCCTCTCATTCTGCCTGACGAGTCCTAACCGTTGCCGGGTTTGAGGGTTAAACGCAGGGTTAATTTCTGCCACCTGGCGAAAAAACTGTTCCGCCTGGGCGGAGTGGCCCAGGGCCAGCTCAATCTCGCCCGCTCGGTAGGCCATCCCGGCGCTGTGGATGCCCGAGTCTAGCGCCTCTCGCATCACCTGTTGTGCCGCCGATAGCTGACCTGCCTCCTGCAGCGCCCAGGCCAGTAAATGGAGGGTCTTGGCATCGCGGCGGTTGGTAGCTTCGGTTTCCATCAGCGTTACCGCCTCCGCTATGTCTGCCGGGTCACCCCGTTCCAGCAGCAGGTGGGCCAAATCGCGTCGATGCCCCAGGGCATTACTGTCGATGCTGCGGCGCAGCTCAGTTTCGGCCACAGTCCAGGCTGCGGTTTCTGATCGGCCCCGCAGGGCTTCAATGCGGGCCAGGCCGTGGAGCGCGATCGCCCCCCCGACGGCCCGGTAGTGGTGTTTGGCCGTGCGATAGTGGCCCTCAACCGTAGCCAGCTCGGCCATTTGAAGATGCGCTAGCGGATAGTCAGGGACGATTTGCAGCGCTTCGTGGTAAAGGGCTTGAGCGGTTTTGTCGTCGCCCCGCTGGGCGTAGAACCGGCCCAAAAACACGCGGGTTTGGGCCGAACCGGCAGTGTTAGCAGGTTCTTCGGCGGCGATCGCCGCCTTAAAATCCGCCAGGGCCAGCTCGTCGCGCCCCTGGGCCTCGTGGGTCAGCGCCCGCAACGTCAGGCTCCCCAAGGATGGATACTGCTCGGCGAGTGCGTTAGCTAGGTTGGCGGCATCGTCGAGCTGTCCCAGCGCCAGCTGAGAGGTAATCACCAGCCCCAAGGCATCAGGGCTGCCAACGCTTTCAGCGAGACTAACAGCGGTCTCAAAGTCGTGCTGAGCCTCAGCGATCTTGGCCAGGGCCAGGGTCGCCCCAGAATTCTCAAAGGGCATCTTGGCTAGCGACTGCTGAGCCGCTTTTTCGGCCAGCAGGTACCAGCTGTCGTTGCGAGTGGCGCGAGCCATCTGAATGTAGAGATTAGCCAGCGCCGCCTGATCGAGTCCATCGGCCGGGTTTTGCTGAATTCGACCTTGGTAGAACGAAATCGACTGCTCTAGAGTGTGCTGATTTTGGCTGGACACAGAACCCGAAAACGGGTAGTTGTAAAGGCTCTGGTGCCACAAGCCCGACCAATACTGCCGATCGGGTTGCGTCAAGGCGACTGCCCCTAGCGATAGCAAACCCACGGTTAGCAGCCGAACCGGATACCCTCGCCCCAAGGGAGACGTAATTGATCTGATAGTTATCATTGCGATCGCATCCTCGCATCCTGTACTGACCAGACTTTGCTTGAGATTCGGGCGGCAGCCGCATAAGCGACAAGCACGCCGCCCGAATCCCAGGATTTGGCCCTTTTGCGCTTAGAGAAATGGTCTGAAGCCGCTATGGGCCAGCGCTAGAGAAGCGCTAGTTGGCCGGTGCCAGGTAGGGAAACGACGGCACTAGGGGATCATGACCCTGAGCCGGGTTACCGGGCGTTCCCACATAGGACACGTTGTCGGTGGTAATGCCACCATTGGTGAGCACAGAGAGCGTAATGTCGACAACGTCATCCATCAGCAGGCGTCCAGCAATGGGGCTGCCTTTAGCGTTCAGGGCGTTGGCATAACCGCTAGGAACGGTCGTGTCAATTCGCATGACATCGGGCAAAAACGCCTGGAGCAGAGCATCGGCCCTGGCCTCGTTATTGCCGATCGCCAGCAGAGTTTGTTTGGCCTCGCCGATGATGGGGGCCGCCGCGCTGGCCGCCGGTTCTCGCCCCGCCAGGGCCGCCGCCTCAAAGGCGGGGTCAACGCTGTTGAGGGTGTTCAAGAAATCGTTGGTGACAATCAAGCCCTCATTCACGGCTGGACGGGCCAGTCGCTCGACCTGGTTAAGTTTCTGGCTCCCCGGCAGCGACACCGTCATCCACACATCAAAGGTGGTGGCGTCTTCTGAGCCCTGCAATAGCCCAATGGGCAGCTGAACGGCGATCGCATTGACGTTGTAGCCCTGGGCAAAGTCCACCGCTTGATCGGGTTCACGAAACCCAACCGCAGGCCCTTTACCCAAAGCCCCTGCCCGCACCCGAAAGAACTGCTCCACATCAAAGAAGAATGGATCTTCGCGCAGTCCCGCAAAAACTTGAACGGTGGAGCCGTCGACGCTACCCGTATTCAAGATCGGAGTCTCTCTGAGCGCGGTGGTTTGGCCTTCAATTACGTCACTGCTGCCGTCTTTGGTCACGGTGAGGGTATAGTCTTGGCGGTTATCGCTGTCCGGCGGGCCAAACTCAAACTCCAAAACAACATCCGATATCCCGTCCGGTGTAGCATCGTTGTTGGTAACGCGAGAAATGTTGAACTTGTACGCCGCTCGGGTGCTGAAATAATACTGTTGCCCCGCTAGAGAACGAGGATTCGTATTCATAACTAAAACTAGATTGTTCGACGAAGCACTGGGGTTTTGATCCACTTCTCGAAACACGTACAAATCGGTCAGGTTCAGGTTGCGCCCTTTAATTTCTGACTCACCGTCGTCGTGGTCAGACGCGTTGACAAACAAAGCACCTGCGCCCAGGGTGGCCGCTAGCCCCAGCCCTAATCCCGTGGCATAGAGGGCTTTTTTGAACGTTTGATTGATAGTCTTCATGGTAGGTATAGCCCTTGATTGTTGGTAGAAAATACGGAACTTCAGCCCTGGTATCGCAGCGGCTTCAGCAGCTTAGATTCCAAGGCTTGTTAAGCCAATAAAGAGATAGATAAAAGACGTGGTTTGGGCGATCGCCTAGGTAATCCCGGCAATCTCAGGGGTGAGCGTTACGACCAGGTCGTTAAAGTCAAAATCCCCGGCATCTTCAAAGAGCCATGTGTTCCCCTCGCGCTTAATGCGCGTTTGGCCTAGGGCAGCATCGCCGACTGTCGCGAGGTTTTGCAAACTGCCGTCGATCAACAATGCCGGTGCATAGTAGGTGCCGCCGAGGAGGCTCACAGTCACATCGATACTTTGGTTGTTACCAACCATTAAGGTGATGTCGTCAATCAAATTGGCGGCGGCAGCGGCCTCATAGCCGCTATCTCCCGGCAGCAGGCCATCTACCTGTCCCAGCGCATCGGTTTCATAAAAAGACAGCACGTTGTCAAAAACGGCTTCCCGCGAGAGCCGTCGGATCACGTTGACCGCCACGTTGCCGTCAAAGCCAGTCAGGTCAAACAGTTCGGGCAAGGGATCAACCTCCGCCATCGGGGGCGCAGCCGTCAATCCCTGGAACACAATCTCGCTGCCGTCTGCGATCGCACCCAGACTGGTCGCCACTCCAGACTCCAGGTTGAGGCTGTACAACATTGCGTTAGACACCGCAAACGCCGTGTTGTCGCCTGCCGAGGTCGACACAATCTCGAACCCGCCCAGGGTATCCAGGTCAAACCCCAGCATTCCCACCGTCTGCAAGGTGCCATCGTTGGGCGGGCTTTGCAGCAGCAAGCTATCGAGGGCGCTGTCGAGGTCATACAGCTGGGTCGATGTAGTGCCCGCAAAGGAGTTGGTGTAGGCCGCCCCAGTCACGCTGGGATTTACGCCCGCATTGACATCATCACCAGAGAAGGCGAGGTCTCCATCGACAATCACCGCACCCGTATCCACATTGATGCGAAAGTCCTGGTCATTCTCTCCCACCAGGCGCAGTCGATCCGCCACCGGGTTGAAGTCAAACCCTGATACAGCACCGCCCTCAAAGGGCTGAGACAGCGTGCTCACCAGGGTTGCCTCAGCGCTCTCCTCACCGAGGGCAATGGTGTATATCTGGTTGGTTGTGGTCAGGCCATAGATCAAGCCGTTAGCCGGACGCACGTCAATACCGAGCAGCGTGCCCTCGACTCCAGAAACCGACAGTGTTTTGGTTTGGGCCAAATTACTGGTGGAAAACGCCACGATCTGATTGGCGTCGGTCAGACCCAGCAGATCGAAGTCCATTGGCGGCGCAACAGGCTGGATGGTTTGAGCCCCCGTCAGGGCGATCGTGTAGGTTCCGCCCGATGCGCTCTCACCAGCAAACCCGACTAGCGGCGAACCGCCACCCGGTCCGGTAGGCAGCAAAACGCCATCAAAAGAGCTGTCGGGAAAGATCTCCCCACCCGTGCTGATCGAGTCATAGTCAAAACCAGAAATAGCCAGGTAATAAATGCCTGGCTCAAGCAGCCCCGCCATCGAGGGCAGGGTGGCCTGGGCTGAGCCAAACAAATCATCATTGCCATAGACACCGTTGCCAGCAGCATCAAACAAAAAGAGCTGCGGGTCTTGCAGCAGACTGGTAGGAATACCCAGCGTATTGTCGATGGGCAGGCCGAGCAGCGTGGCTGGATTCAGCGTGGTCGCTGAAAACGGCTGCTCGCCAGAAATAAACAGTTGAAAGAGATCAGCATCTCCAGCGAGGGTTCCAGAGATGGCTGTTAACGGCTGTGCTAAGTCAGCGACAATGGGGATGGCCCCATCGAGCCGCTCTCCAGTGTCATCAACTTCGACAAAGGAAAAGTCAGAAGCGGGGGTATTGGAATCGGAGGGGGGCATGTTAAAAACTCCTATGCTTGGTGCTTGAATCAAGCAACCAGCTGTTTAAGGTTTTCATGCCTATTACGCCTGAGTTTGTGAAGCAGATTTAAATCAGGACAGCTTTATCAAAGCTTTACATCGATTGGGGAACTGGTTATGAATGACTGGCTTTTGGTAGCCTGTATGGCCCTGGTGACGTTTTCAATTCGCTACGTGCTGCTGGCCTTCAGCGGTCGCATTCAGCTATCGCCGACCCTGGTGCGGGCCTTGGGCTACGTGCCCCCAGTGGTACTGACCGCGATCGTAGTGCCTGCGGTCGTGCTGCCCGATGGCGAAACCCTATGGCTGGGGTGGCAAAATGCGCGGCTGGTGGGGGCGATCGCCTGCGTCATCCTCGCCCTTTGGCGCAAGAACCTGCTGCTCACCATCGCGGGTGGCATGGTCGTATTTTGGGGCTGGGGCTGGCTGGTTAGCTAACCATCAAAACCGCTGGTGTATCGACTGGACAATACAAGGATGTAGCTGTCTGAGGAGATTATGCAGCGGGTTCTGGCTTTAGCCGATGAAACCTAGCCTCAGGTCTGGCCACCGCCGTTCAGGCAGCCGTTTCGGCTCATTTCTCCCCAGAAATTCAGCCTTTCTGTAGACGACACCACCATTACCCACTGCCTAAAGTAGATGGAGAAAACGATAGGTAAAGGTAGAGAAATTACTATGGCGTGGCAGTTTAAGGTCCCAACTCTAGGCGATCAACAGTCGGAGCAAGAGCTTAAGAAACTCATTCTTACCTCTGAACCCGACGCCAATATTGACATTAATTCTCAGGCCAAAACCATCACTATCAGCTCTAGGGCCTCCGAAGAAACCTTCAAAGAACTGATTGTGGCCGCTGGTCACAATATTGCCCCCGCTTAACAACGGCTTGGGATGGAAGGATAACCTGCCTAAGGGCCTACCGTCATAGCTCTGCGCTACTCTAGAGGGCGTTGGCCTTGGGGCCAAACTTAACGCTCGCCTTCTTGCTTGAGTATATGGCTACCTCCATCCCAAATTCAGGCATCCCAGACTCGGGGCCTTTGCCCCCCGGTAGTTTTGGCCTACCCGTGGTGGGTGAAACCCTCAGCTTCTTGTTCGATCGCGAGTTTGCCCGCAAGCGCCAGGCCAAGTACGGTGCCATCTTCAAAACGCGCCTGCTGGGTCGCCCCACGGTGGTAATGATGGGGCCAGAGGCCAACCAGTTTGTGCTGTCGAGCCACATGGACTGTTTCTCCTGGCGAGAGGGCTGGCCTGGTACCTTTAAGGAACTTTTGGGCGAATCACTCTTTTTGCAGGAGGGCGAAGAGCACCGCCGCAACCGCAAGCTGCTCATGCCCGCCTTTCACGGCCCCGCCCTGGTTGGCTATGTAGACACGATGCAGTCTCTCACCGATCGCTACGCCCAGCGGTGGGAGAACCTGGGCCAGTTCACCTGGTTCGATGAGATCAAGCGGCTCACCTTTGACATTGCCAGCACCCTGCTGCTCGGCAGCGAACCAGGCGAGCAGAGCGCCCAGATGTCACAGTGGTTTGCCGATTTGACCAATGGCTTGTTTTCACCGCCCATTCGCTGGGGCTGGACGCCCTTTGGCAAAGCGATTAAAGCGCGCGATCGCCTGCTAGACCACATTGAGCAGGTGGTTAAAGAGCGCCAGGCCCGCCCCACCCACGATGCCCTGGGCCTGCTGGTGCAGAGCGAAGACGAAGACGGCAACCGCCTCAGCTTAGAAGAAATCAAGGCCCAGGCCCTGCTGATGCTGTTCGCGGGGCATGAAACGACGACCTCTATGCTGACCTCGCTGGTTATGTCGCTGGCGCAGCACCCCGATGTCTGGGAGCGGGCGCGGCAGGAGCAGGTGGCGTTAATGGCCGGAAGCGACGCGATCCGTCCCGGAGTCGCCCTAGAGCAAATTCGGCAGATGCCCTACCTCGACCAGGTGGTCAAAGAGGTGGAGCGGCTATACCCGCCCGTGGCCGGGGGCTTTCGCGGCGTAGTTAAGTCCTTTGAGTTCAACGGCTACCGCGTGCCCGAGGGCTGGATGGCGCTGTACAGAATTGATGCGGCCCACCGCGATCGCCGCATCTACACCAACCCCGAAACCTTCGACCCCGATCGCTTTGGCCCCGAGCGAGCCGAGCACAAGCGCTACGACTTTAGCCTGGTGGGCTTTGGCGGCGGCCCCCGCGTGTGCCTGGGTCTGGCCTTTGCCCAGCTCGAAATCAAGCTGGTGGCCGCCCACCTGCTACGCCACTACACCTGGGAACTGGTGCCCGATCAAGACCTCACCATGACCCCCATTCCGACCCTCAGGCCTAAGTCGGGCCTCAACGTGGTTTTTAAAAAGCGCGATCGGGCGGCAAACATTAGGACTACCTAGCTCAGCGAAATGGTGTTGTAACAAAGCCGAATCACATAACCCCGATTCCAAACCGGCGACTTGCGCAGGGGCAAACAACCGTTTGCCCAGCCCAACCGTGGTTAGCCAAGGCGAATTCAGTATTAACGCTTAGTGATGTAGCGTTGGTCAGAACTATCCCTAGAACCAAAGGCTGAACCATGGCGCGATCGCTGCTGTTTTTTGTGCTGGCTGGCCTGTGTGAAATTGGCGGCGGCTACCTGGTCTGGCTGGCACTACGAGAAGGCAAAAGCCCCTGGCTGGCGGTGCTGGGTGTGGCAATTTTGGGCATCTACGGGGCCGTACCTACGCTGCAACCCACCCATTTTGGCCGCGCCTATGCAGCCTATGGCGGAATTTTCATTGTGCTGTCGATCGCCTGGGGCTGGCTGGTTGACCAGGTCAAACCCGATCGCTTCGACTGGCTCGGCGGCTGGGTGGTTTTGCTGGGTGTTCTGATCATGATGTATGCCCCCAGACGCTAGAGAACCCATACAGTATCGCTAAAACCCCAGATGTGCAGCCGCAGCGACCATAGCCCCCCATCACTTCCTGGACAGAACAGAGGTTTAAACCGATGATCGCCCACTCCTTTCTGTCGGGTCTAGGGCGGCGGAACGTCCCTGGTCGACGGGGGACCGGGGCCAGCGAAATGGCCCCGGCGGCAAATCGGGCTTTCACCAGCGGCTTTGGCCTGCGCAACTTGCTCTTGCTAAAGCAGCAATACTGTACCGATGCTCTAGGACGCTTTGAGCGATTGCCCCCGCCAGGTCCAGCCCCAGCCGGTCTTGGTTTTGATAATGGAAGTAAGGGCGATCGCCACCACAATCAGGCCGCCCACGCTGCTCAGCCACCAGTAGCGCAGGGGCACTCCCACCTGGCGGTAGCTCAGCCACCGCAGCAGCCCGTAGGCCACCAGCGTCAGCGCCGTCAACCCATAGAGCATCGCTACAGGCCAGGAAAATTCGGGACTGAGCAGGAGCGCGGTAAGGCTGGCCAGCAGCCCCACCCAGGGCATCACAAACACCATGGCAATGGTGAAGGCAGACAGCAGCGTCAGCGGCAAATTTTCTTCGGTGCCCAGGTAGTAGTTTTTTGTCCACCCCTCCCACAGGGTGCCAAACGATGAATACATCCGCACCCCCAGCAGGTCAATGCCCAGCACGTAGCGCAGCGCCAAATTCTGCCGCCGGATCTGGCGGGCCAGCTCCACATCTTCCACAATTACGTCGTGAATGGCGGCGTGGCCACCAATTTGGTCGTAGGCGGCGCGCCGAAACAGCATAAATGGCCCAGCGGCAAAGGCATCGTCTACTGCCGTCGAGTCGTTGATAGCCTGAAAGTCGTAGGCGATCGCGCTCGCGCTCATCATAATCGGCTGCACCAGCCACTCGGCGAAGCAGCCACACTCAATTTTGGGGCCACAGCTCAGCAGATCGGCCTGGTGGGTTTGAGCCTCGCTCAGGGCAGCGGCGATCGCTCCCGCCGACAGCCGCACATCGGCATCAATAAACAGCAGGTAGTCGCCCTTGGTAAACTGCGCGGCGTGGGCACAGGCCCAGTTTTTGCCGTGCCAGACTTCCCCTGTTGGGCGCGGCGGCACCGTCAGGTGGTGAACGTTGGCGTGCTGCGCAGCGAGTTCGGCAGCCAGTTGCCCAGTGGCATCGCTCGATTGGTCGTCGGCAATCCAGACCTCAAAACGCTTAGCCCCTGGCAGGGCGGTCGTCAGCACCGCTGCCACACAGGCGCGAATGTTCTCAGCCTCGTTATAGGCCGGAATAATCACATCAATAGACGATTCTGGTGGTGCAGTATCAGCTGGTTCTAATCGAGGAGCCGCTTTCAGCGACTGGGTCAGCTTCCAGGTAAAGGCCGCGATCGCCACCAGCGCAATACCAAGCAACCCGTCCAGTGCAAACGTTATCGTGTCCAACATGGCCTATTCCCGCCGTCATTCAGTAGCAATCTACTACGGTTGAACCGAGTTGGGGGCGAGGCCGTCCGGCAAGACACCGTTCCATTGCGCTCACCGCTGCACAATCGCTCTGGCCGCGCTTGAGCAGTTTGCGGCACAGTAGGGCGCGATCGCTAAAGGTGGGCTGCTTGCTGCTTGAGCAGGGTGTTGTCCTCTCGCTTGGGTATGGTTCACGTCCTGGTTAGTCGCGCTTTTACCGGAACCTTTAGACTCAGCTCAGCTCTTCGCAACTCTCGCTACAATAAAAGCCACACAGAATTCACGGATCGCTTGCGCTATGAAACGGTTGCTTGTTGCTTTGGTCATGTGTTTGGCTCTGGTGGGGTTTCCGGCCCAGGCAAGCGCACACCAGGTTGAAACGTTTTACACTCTCGACAATCAGCTTGAGTTTCAGTCGAGGTTTAGTTCTGGAGAGCCGTTTGTGGGCGCAACGGTCAGTATTTACGCCCCCAACAGCTCCGACGAGCCCTGGATGACCACCACCACCGACAGTGAGGGGCGATTTGCCTTTGTGCCCGACGAGTCGATACCGGGCGACTGGGAAGTGGCGATCGAAGATGACACCCGCAGCCACGCCGACTACTGGACCGTGCCCGTGGGCGACAAGGGCATTATCTACGACGGCATTAGCCTCGACTCGACCGAAGATGTACACTACCGCGCTGCCGCTGCCTTCATGCCGCTGATGATTTCTATCGGTGGAGCGCTAGCCTGGCTAGGGTTTACCCGTCGCCGTCGCTAAACAATCCTTCAAGTGCAGCGGTTAACGGCTGCCCTCGACCTGCCTGGCCTGCTGCTAGGGATGCCGAGGGCAGAACTTTTGGGTGATTGAAACCACACTGATGCCTGGTTAGGCAATGTATTAGTAACTTTCATCGAGACCGGGTTTCTGCTGGAGGTGCAGCGCCTCGTTGCTGTGTAGAAGTGCGGTTTTCGATGGTACTATGCGCCATAAATCAACACTCGTTTTGCAGAAATCAATATAAAGCTCTCAGCGTAGCTAGCAAGCAAAACTGAGCATGATATGATTGTTAAGGAATTATAAGCGTCCTCATGGGCCAGTCTTTGCTCCATTAAGCTGTTTGCGGCGGTTATCTGAGTTGTTGAGTTGATTCGGCTTGCTGATATCTCGATTTTGCAATCAAGCTTAGGCTCTGTTCGGTTCCCTTCGGGGTGAACAGATTTTTTTTGGGCAGCTATAGTCCAGCCCCGACGTTCGCACCTTAACTTTTCTGGAGACTATTCCTTGACTGCAATTTTTGAGCCTTCCGCTAAAGCCGCGGATGTGAATCCGTATGGCGACCTGACTCTAAAGCAGGTTATTCAAACTATTCCTAAGGCATATTTTCAAAAAGATTCCCGCAAAGCGTGGACTGCAGTGCTGCTCAGCGTAGGTACGGTAGCCCTAGGTTACGTTGCGATCGCCCTCTCGCCCTGGTTTTTACTGCCGGTGGCCTGGTTTGTGACGGGCACGGCACTTACCGGCTTTTTTGTGATTGGCCACGACTGCGGCCATCGCTCCTTTGCCAACCGCCGCTGGGTCAACAACTGGCTGGGGCACATCATGTTTCTGCCGCTAATTTACCCCTTCCACAGCTGGCGGCTGCTGCACGACATTCACCACCGCCACACCAACAACATGGAGATCGACAACGCCTGGGCCCCGTGGAGTCAGGAAGAATATTCTGGCGCTGGTGGCTTTTTGCAGGTGGTTTACCAGAGCATGCGGGGCTGGCTGTGGTGGCTGGCATCGGTGGCTCACTGGGGAGCGCTGCACTTTGACCTGCGCAATTTTGAACCCCGCGACCATGCCAAGGTCAAGCGCTCAATTGCAGCAGTAGTGATCTTTGCGGCGATATTCTTCCCCACACTGTTTTACTTTGCTGGCCCCTGGGGCGTGGTCAAGTACTGGCTGATGCCCTGGCTGGGCTACCACTTCTGGATGAGCACCTTCACCCTGGTGCACCACACCATTCCTGAAATTCAGTTCCACTACGACGACACCTGGAATGAAGCCGAGGCCCAGCTCTCTGGCACGCTCCACTGTGACTATCCCAAGTGGATTGAAGTGCTGTGCCACGATATCAACGTCCATGTTCCCCACCATATCTCAGTGGGTATACCGTCCTACAACCTGCGGCCTGCCTACGCAGCGCTCAAAGCCAACTGGGCACCGCTAATGAAAGAGACCCGGTTCTCCCTCGATCTGATGCGGACAATTACAGGGCGCTGTCATATCTATCACCCTGAGCAGGCTTACCAAACCTTCCGAGATTTGGGCCGCTAAAGCATCGCCTAAATGTCTCGTCAGGGGCGATTTAGCCCCCGCCACCGGCCCAGGTTTTCTGGGCCGGTTTTGTCTTTGGTAAGGACAATTGGTAAACTGCGACACGTTACTTCGCAACTGGCCCTTGCCATCGCCACAATCGTGAGTAGCATTAGGAGTCTTGCCAGCTTTAGACCCCGAACGCTACTCCGCTCTTCACACCGCTACACCAATCGCTATGGCCCTGCTGTCTCGTCCACTGAATACGTTACTCACGACCGCTGCCGTGGTGCTGGCGGGGCTGGCTGCCGCCCCTATAGCTAGGGCACAGCAGTTTGAACAACAGCCCATTGACCCCAGCCTAACCGTGGCGATCGCTACTCCCGTGCGCGATGGGGCCTTCTACAACCTGATGATTTTGGAGCAAGTTCCCAACCAGCGGCAGTGCTGGCAGGAGCAAAACCCAGGGAACGGGCCGGTGGCCATTGACCCACTGCTGCTCAATTTTGACTTTACCGGAGCCTGCGATCGCAAGACCGATAGCAACGGCTACTCAGTGCGTGTCAACGGCCAAGACCTGGGCGTGCACTACCGTCTGGAGGTGTCGGCTCGGCAGAATGACCTGGTGCTGTTTGCCAGGCCAACCCGCGATCGCTCGGCCCCGCCCATCGAAATTGGCCGCACCAATGGCCGCACCAATGGTTTCCTGAAGATTCAGCTCAACCCCGGCTGGCAGATGGCCCGCCGCACCTACAACGGCCAGCCCGTTGGCCACATCTACCTCACTCACGACGCCCCGCTGGATGTGCGGCTGGCCACCGGGGCTGCTCCACCCCTGTCGCAGGGCGCACCAGCCCCAGCACTTCCCACCGTACCCAGCACGCCCATTGCCCAAACGCCGCCATCCAGCGGCACCACGCCCACGGGCAACCACTTCCGCGTCATCGTGCCGATTACCAACAACAACACGCTGCAACAGGTGCGCGCCGTCGAGCCCGAAGCCTTTCGCGCCACCGTCGATGGTCAGTCGGTTGTGCAGGTGGGTTTGTTTCGCGATCGCCAGCGAGCCGATGAGATCTACAACGCTCTGGTTGCCGCCAGTCTACCCGCCAAGATTATCAGCGCCTCGGCCCCAGCGGTGGCCTCTACTCCGGTGATTCCACCCATTCCCCAGGGGTCGATCGTGGTGGTGATTGACCCCGGCCACGGCGGTCGCGACCCCGGTGCCGTAGGCATTGGCGGTATGCAAGAAAAGCAGATCAATACCGCCGTATCTAATCGGGTGCAGCAGCAGCTCCAGGCCGCTGGCATTACCGTGCTAATGACCCGCAGCAGCGATGTCTTTGTGGATCTCGATGCCCGCGCCCAGTACGCCAACCGGGCCGGGGCCAACCTGTTTGTCAGCATTCACGCCAATGCCATCAGCATGAGCCGTCCCGAGGTCAACGGTCTAGAGACCTACTACTTCTCCAGCGGCGAGCGGCTGGCCCGCAGCATTCACAGCGCGGTGCTGCAAAATGTGAGTATGCGCGATCGCGGCGTCCGCCAGGCCCGCTTTTATGTGCTGCGCTATACCACCATGCCCTCGGTGCTGGTCGAAACCGGCTTTGTCACCGGGGCCGAAGATGCCGCCCGCTTTCGTGACCCCGCCGCCGTCAACCGCATCGCCGACGGTATCGCCCGAGGTATTTTGAACTATCTAGGTCGGTAAATGAAGGCGGGGACGGTTAGAGAGACGAGAAAGGTGGGGGGAGATAGACCTAATGTAGGTAGTTTCAAAGGGGAAGTTTAGCAATTCGATTGACCCACTCCTCAGCATTGGATACGGCCCAAATCAGCAGCAATTCTTCGATCGCTGTTTCAAACGATAGCTTTCTAGAAACGATGATGACACCAGAACTTTGCTGACTAGCGATAAATGCAGCAAACTCCAGGGGCATTGTCCTGCGATCGTGGCTAACAAGAATCCGCCCCTGCCGTGCCGAGAGGCGTAAGACCTCTGCGTCAATAATTCCATCCAACCCAGCAGCAGAGGCGCTTTGAAAATTCACCGCAGGCTCTCGCCGCAGCACCCCGGTCACAATCGCTTGATTCAAATCGGCATCTGCTTGGTAGCGAACGGTCAAGAATTTACCTGCTGCTGCGAGGCTTTAGCCGCTAGGAGCTTGTCGTACAAACCAGGGGCAGAAACTTGTAGAGGTTGGGGCATGGCATCGAAAGCAGCTTGCTCTGCCGCCAGGTAAGCGTCAACCTCAGCACGATTGGCCAAATAAAAGGTAATCACCCCATACACTTGCTCTAAAGTCAGTAGTGGAAATGACTGCACAATGCTTTCGGGTGCCAGGCCATCACGGAAGGCATAGACAACAGAATCTATGGAGATTCGAGTGCCCTCGACCCAATAAGCTTCGTTGCGATACTCGACGTAAGATTTGGCCGTAACGACTGGCATGGCTTATTGAACTTCACTTATGGTTTAAGTGTAACCGGGCTACTCAGTCATGGGCTTATCGGGGTGCTCTGCGCCAGCCCGCCGCGATCGCCTCCGCCTCGGTGCAAAACCACCGCTCTCCCTTGTCGAGATGGATCTCTGTTCCCTCATAATCTTCCATGCCGGGAACGTGGTAGAGCTTGTTGCCGCTTGAAATTGAAATATTGCCTTTGACCACACAGGTAGATTCTGCGATCGTCTCAATAGGGGAAGGCGAAGTTGTGGCAGTGGGCTGCGTAGTGGGCGAGGGCGGACTACTCGTAGCAGGCGGCGAAGGCGGAGGCGTAGTGGTGGGCTGTGCAGTAGGTGAGGGCAAACTACTTGTAGCAGGCGGCGAGGGTGGAGTCGTAGTAGTGGGCTGCGCAGTGGGTAAGGGAACAGACGACAGAAAGAAGGTTCTGTGCACAAACGGCACGGCGAACAGTGCGACAGTAGTAAGGCCTAAAATACCCACCACAGCTTCAAGCCAGATGTCTTGTATTGATTGACGCCTAGCTATCCGAGGGCGGGGCGTTGTTGGGATAGATTTAGCTGTCCGAGGG
>NZ_JADEXE010000210.1 GCF_015207265.1 Nodosilinea sp. LEGE 07298
ACCCTATCTACAGCTGGCATCGGCACCCTCCCCAATCCTAGTCGCAGATTGGCCCTTGTACCCTGCCCCTGACGGGTACTTCTACATACCCCTTTCTAGGTCGCCTTCTAGGCTACTTTCTGGGCCGCCGTTATAGCCTCGGGGGGTGATTAGCCAGGGACCGTGGCGCTGGGTGCTCTGGTTGCCGATTAGCACCACGGTCAGCATGTCGATGGGGGCGTCTAGCATCTGTTCCAGCGTTGTGCGGAAAATGACCTCGTCGGGGCGATAGACCGACTTAACCACCGCAACCGGGGTATGGGGCGATCGCTGGGCCATAAAAATGCGGTGGGCGATCGCAATCTGCTCGGTGCGCGTCTTCGATTTGGGATTGTAGAGCGCCACGACAAAATCGGCCTGGGCCGCTGCCTCTAGCCGCTTCACAATCACCTCCCAGGGGGTGAGCAGGTCGCTGAGGCTGATGGCGCAGAAGTCGTGCATCAGCGGTGCCCCCACCCGCGCCGCCGCCGCCTGTAGGGCCGAAATACCGGGCAGTACCTCTACTGGGGGCGTTTCACCATCCCAGCCGATGCCCTGAAGCTGCTCTAGCACCAGCCCGGCCATGCCGTAGATACCGCAGTCGCCCGACGAGACTACCGCTACGCTTAGCCCCCAGCGGGCCAGCTCAATGGCGCGATCGGCCCGCTGGCGCTCTTGAGTGATCGGCCAGGGCTCAACAATTTGGCCGGGGCGGCAGAGGGGGCGAATTTGATCGATGTAGAGGCCGTAGCCAATTACCACATCGGCGCGAGCGATCGCCCCCTTAGCTGCAGGCGTAATTTGGTTCAAATCACCGGGGCCGGTGCCCACCAGCGCCAGGTGGCCGGGGTGGGGAATATATTCGCGATCGGCCTGGGCGATCGCCACCGTGACTGCACCGGGCTGCCCCTCCACTCGCACCACCTGCTTGGCCACTCGCAGCTGGCCGCCCGAGGCCTCTGTCGCCGCTAGAATGGCGGCGGCCTCGGCCACGCTGGGGGTCTGCACCGCCTGTTCCACAACCATGGACGGGTTGGGCACCGGCACCACCTTCAGTTCCTCAGCTGTAAAGCAGCGCAGGGGCCACTGGCGTTCGGCGCAGAGGGCGACTACCCCTACCTCGTCGGCCTTGAGGTCAAGGCTGGCAATGCCCGCGATCGCCTCTTGGGCAAAATGCCCGGCCCGAAAAATCCGCTCAATTGCCGCCTCAATCACCGCCTGAGGTGTGCCCCGTTCGCAGCCAATGCCCACCCACAGCACACGCGGATGCCACTGGGCCTTAGGGAAGCTGCTGTCGGAGTCAAAGCGCCGCTGAATCGGGCTAATCCACAGGCGAGCGGAGGGGTTGCGAGCAGTTTCAAATACAAAGGAATGGGTTGGCGGCAGGTGGTCTTGCCAGAGGGTGGTGCCGCAGTCTTGAAGCACTTCGACGGGTTTGCCGTGGGCGATCGCAGCGCTCACCCCAGTCCAGTCGCCGCTGCCCTGGCTCCAGCCAAAGGGCACCCCCAGCACATCCACCCCCGGCAGTCCGTGGGCTTGAGAGGATCCGGTAATGACTGGATCGGCATTGAGCAAATGGGCCACCTGGCGAGTCAGATTATCCCCGCCGCCCTGGTGCCCTCCGCAGAGGCTGATCGCCTTTTCCCCCGATTCGCTCACCACGACCACAGCAGGATCGCTGGTTTTGTCCGTCAGCAAGGGCGCAATCAGCCGCACCACCGCCCCGGTAGCCAGGGCAAAGATCAGGCCGTCGTAGGTTGTCCACAGATCGGCGAGGGTGTCTTTAAGGGGGCGATCGTAGACCTGAACCTTGACATTCCAGGCTTCTGCATCGGCAACAAGGCTATGGGGAACCCACAGATCAGCGGGGAGACCCGTGACCAGGGGTAGCAGAGCTTTAAGCCCGGCAGGGGTGACAGCGATCGCAGCAAAGGACGACAACAATAAACCTCAAAGAACCTGGAGTACTTCAATCAAGTACTCCATCTTAGAAGACATCATTGCCCCAAGGCGAACAGCTAGGGATGGACAGGCAGGACGGCTATCCCACAAACCCCTGATATCTCACAAGTTGTAGGGTGGGCAGTGCCCACCATCACCTGCTGCTCAGTTAGAGAACTCAATGTATCCTGCCTGTCCTGGGCGACGACACACCGACCGATCTCGGCTCAGGCGACTTTTAGAAAATAGTTTCCCAAATGGTGGGCAGTGCCCACCCTACAGCGGCCCTAGTCGCTGGATTAAAGCTGGTATCCTCTTTCCTAGAATCTCCTTAGTAGTAGTTGCCCACTTTGCGGTGGTGGACGGCGGTTTGGCCGTCGGGGTCAGACACCTTACCGTCCTGCACGGTGCAGTAAACAATCCAGTGGTCGCTGACTTCCATGCGGGTGGCGACTTCGCACTCCAGGTAGGCCAGGGCGTCGGCCAGCAGCGGCGAGCCGTTGTTAGCGGGGCGGGTGCGTACTCCAGCAAAGCGATCGGCACCGGGGGCAAAGCGCTTCAGAAAGTGCTTCATTAGGCCCAGGTGCTTGCCTTCTTCGAGAATGTTGAGCACAAAGGTGTCGCCCACCTGCATCAGCGACTCAATGGCGCGGTCTTTGGCCACCGCCACCGTAAAGCCCAGGGGCTGAAAGCTAGCCTGGGACACCCAGGAGGCCAACATAGCGCTAGACAACTCGCCCTTTTGGGCGGTGATAATGTAGAGCCCGCTGCTAATCCGGCCCAGGGCTTTCTCCAAATCGGCATCGAGCGACTTGAGCTTCTTCAGCTTGCCCGCCTGAGCTAGCCCCTGGCCCAAGTCAGTACCGGCCTCTTCGCAGGACTGGTAAATGCCCTCAGTAGGGGTGTCTTTGATACGAATGGGGGCAAAAGACTGGATTAATTCCAGATCTTGAAACTTGTTAGCTAAGGGATCGACTGGCTCATCATCGCCACCGTAGGACTCAAACAAACCGATGGTCTGCTTGCCGTGCACTGCCGCCAGAATGGTGCCCAGGGTAGTTTGGGTCTCTTTGGCACCAACCCCAGAGGCCGGGGGCATCCCAATCACCAGGCCCTTGGCCCGGCCCACCAGCTCCGTCACCTCCTGGGGGTCGGCAGAGCGCATGTCCATCATTTCGACCGCGACGCCGGTTTTGGTAATGCCGCGAGCAACGGATTGCGAGAGGCGATCGCTATACCCGTAATCCGACACGTAGAACACCGCCACCAGATCTTCGGACTTGGCCTTCTCCTGGCTCCAGCGCTGGTAGCGCCCCGTTAACTCTTCCACGTTGTAGCGCAGCAGGGGGCCGTGGCCTGTAGCCACCATCTTGACGGGGGGCAGAGCGCCCATACGCTTCATGGCACCCAGCACTGACCTGGCATTGGGGGCCATTAGGCACTCGTAGTAAAAGCGAAAATCGGGGGAAATCAGCTCTAAATTTTCGTCGTAGGTGGCGTCGCTGCAAAAGTGCAGGCCAAAGGCGTCGCAGGTAAACAGCAGGCCGGTTTTGTGGTCGTAGGTAAAGATGGTGTCGGGCCAGTGCAGGTTGGGGGCGCTGACAAACTCAAGGGTGTGGCCGTTGCCTAGCTCCAGAGTGTCGCCATTTTTGACGATCAGACGCTCAAAGGGACGGTGTACCAGGTCTTCGAGAAAGGCGATCGCCACCTTAGCGCCCACCACTACCGCCTGGGGAGCTAGCTCTAGCACATCGCGCACCAGGCCGCTGTGGTCGGGCTCGGTGTGGCTGATCACCAGGTAGTCGATTGTTTTGGGGTCGATTTCGCCGGTCAGCGTCTTCATGTACAGCTCGCGAAACTTGGCGTGGGAGGTATCGACCAGGGCCACCTTTTCGCCGCGAATAATAAAGGAGTTGTAGGTGGTGCCATTTTGCAGACCAAACTCAATGTCGAAGCGATCGCGATCCCAGTCGAGGGAGCGAATGGTGGTGGTATCATCCGCCACTGCTTCGACCTGAATGGTAAGGCGCTTTTGTGCTGGTGCCGCTACAACCATGGAGAACCTCCTGCAAATAGGTGCTGCTAACCCAAGGCCCAATGTAAATCCTGAATTTAGCAACGCTTCTTAATATCTATATTCTCGCTTTAAACCAGAGAGCTGGGGGTTAGAATCCCTTATCGCTTCAATTGCGATCGGTAACCATTGACAATAGCCAACGATAGATTGTCAATCACCCCAGCACCGTTCTACCAGTGTAGAACACGGGGTAAGTGAGCTAGTTAGTACCTCTACGGCACTGAGGCACTAACTGGAGGCATCTTTAGAGAAATCCAGTGCGTCGCTATCCTTAACGCCATACCGTCTATGTCAATCCCTACCGGAGCTTTGGTCTTAGAACCCACCGCCGATGGGTCAATGACGCTGTTTTCAGAAGACTTTGGTGAATGGTTCCACAGCCGCCAGGGTGCCTACGCCGAAGCCTACGCCACCTATGTCGAGGCCACTGACCTGGCCAGTCTGGCGCAGGCACCCACCCTGACCCTGCTGGATGTGTGCTACGGCCTGGGCTACAACACAGCGGCAGCCCTAGATACCATTTTGCGGGTTAACCCGGCCTGCCAGGTGCGGCTGGTGGCCCTAGAGCTAGACCCCCGCGTGCCTAGTCAGGCTGTCGAGCAGGGCCTGATTAACGGCTGGCCTACTGCGGTGCAGGCCTGCCTGCAAGATTTGGCCAACACCGGGCAGGCCCAGCGCCCCTGGCTGGAAGCCATCCTGATGTGGGGTGATGCCCGGCAGCGTATTCAGGCCGTAAAAACGCTAGAATTTCAGGCCGATGTTATTTTCTTTGACCCCTTTTCGCCGCCCCACTGCCCCGAGCTGTGGACGGTGGAGTTTGTTCAACAGGTAGCGGCCTGCCTGCATTCTGAGGGAAAACTGGTTACCTACTCCTGTGCGGCGGCGGTGCGAACGGCATTTCACCGGGCTGGTCTGTCGATTGGCCCGGTGAATGCTGCGGGCCGTCGCTGGCCGGGTACTCTTGCTCAGGTGAGTTCTGTGGGGCTAGCCCCGCTGTCGCCACAGGAGCAAGAACATCTGCTGACCCGGGCGGCGGTGCCCTACCGTGACCCAACCCTGAGCGACAGTGCCGACGTCATTCGTCAGCGCCGCCAGCAAGAACAGTCTGTCTCAGACTTAGTACCAACGTCGGCCTGGCGCAAGCGGTGGCTGCCCCCGCATCAAAAAGTTACTCCGGCTCGATAGGCTAAAGACCTATACCCACCGCTTGGTCGTTGCCACCTTTAGGTTATTGCTGTGCTTTACCAAAACTCCTTGCCGCCCCGCGTACTTGTGGTTGATGACCACGCCCCCAGCCGGATGGCCGCTGTAGCACTACTGTCCGTAGAGGGCTACCACGTAGATCAGGCCCACTGCGGGCAAAGCGCTCTCAGCCGAGTGTTTCAGCACCAGCCAGACCTGATTTTGCTGGATGTGATGATGCCTGGCCTTGACGGGTTTGAGGTATGCCGTCGGCTCAAAGACAACGAAAATACCCGGCTGATTCCGGTGGTATTTGTGACGGCCTTAGCCGATCGCGAGGCTCGCCTACGCGGCATTGAAGCAGGCGGCGACGACTTTTTGACCAAACCCTTTGACCAGCTAGAGCTATCGGCCCGAGTCAAATCGCTGATTCACCAAAAGCGGCTCAACGAAGACCTCGACCACGCTGAACAGGTGCTGTTTTCGATCGCCCGCACCATCGAGAGCCGCGACCCCAATACCGGCGACCACTGCGATCGCCTAGTCATTTTGGCCCGCAGCTTTGGCGAATATCTGGGGCTAGCTCCCACCCACATTCGCGATCTGGCCTGGGCGGGCTACCTCCACGACATTGGCAAAGTGGGCATTCCCGATGCGGTGCTGCTTAAAACGGGATCCCTCACCGTGGCCGAGCGCAACATCATGGAGCAGCATGTGGCCATTGGTGAAAGCATCTGCCGCCCGCTGCGCACTATGCAGGGGGTGGTGCCCATCATTCGCCACCACCACGAACGCTGGAACGGCAGCGGCTACCCCGACGGGCTGGTGGGAGCCGCGATTCCCCGGCTGGCGCAGATTTTTCAGCTAATCGATATTTTTGATGCCCTCACCCACGATCGCCCCTACAAACCGGCTTTTCCCCTCGAAGAGTCGCTGAGCATCATGCGGCAGGAGGTGGAGCGGGGTTGGCGCGACCCGGCCCTAATGGATCAGTTTGAGGCCTTTATTCGCAACTACCAGTGCGAGATTACGGTGGTTTCGGAGCTAACGACCAGCGCCGTCGAGCCACCCCAGCCCGTCAGGCAGCGGTATACGTAGGTGCGGACTGCGGTCAATCGCGGCTGGGGGCTAAGCCTAGCTGGCCCTGAAACTCTATAAAGTTGGGGGTTTGGGCGGTGGTAGCGCTCAGACTCCGCAGGCTGCCAAGATAGGGCTTAGTCGAGTCAAAGGCGGGGGCATTGTGGAGGTCAAATACCTGATAGGCCAGGGCCAGGGTAGCGCCTACATTGAGGTAAAAGTAGCCGTTGTTTGGGTTGGGAAACGCCGCTGTGGCCTGGTCGAACAAGAAGAAATCGGCCAGGGGGTCGTGGGGCGAGGGGGCTAAAACGCTAGTCATTGGGACTGTCCCGGAGGTGATAGCCAGAGTATCGTCGGCAACCCAGCCGTAGCTGCCAACACTAAGCTCGGGAACGTATTCGCCATTGTGCCCTAGCTCCCAGCTCGTGGCAGGCTGCTGGTTAATAGTGCGGGGGCTGACGGAGAGGCCAAAGCTTGGCAGCAGGCCGTCTACAGCGGCCAGGGCACTTTCGGCAGTGGGGCGATCGCTGGTTTGCAGCAGCAGCCCCAGCCCCAGGTACTGCAATGGGCCACCCTCGGTGGGAAAGGCTGCGATCGCGACTTCTCCATCCATCCAGCCAAACACGTCTTGGTCGAGGTCTAGCCCGGTGGCCAAGGTAAAGAACGATCGGGCCGTGGCCAGCCCCTGCTGGGTGAAGTCGCTGGCGTTCTCTAGAATGCGGGAGAAGCCACGCCAAAACCCGGCCACATCGCGACCGCTGATTAGCAAAAAGGTGGAGGCGGGCAGCCGCGTTAGGGGGCTGTCGGCATTGGCTACGCTGGGAGTGAGGCCAAAGGTAAATGGCACCGCATCGTAGTAGTAGCGGCCCCTCAGCTGCATTCCTGTCTCCAGAGGGTAGACCAGCGCCTCCAGGGTGCCGCCAAAATTGAGCGATCGCAGAGTTTGCAGAGTGTCGGCATCCAGCGCGGGGGTGGGCGGCAAGGGCAGCCCCAGGTTGGGCAAATCCGCCGGAGCCAGGTCGTAGTTCAGCAGCTCCAGCGCATTGCCGTAGACCGCAAACAGGGCTCGGCTGCGCTGACGATTGGCCAACGTGCGCTGAAACTCTCGACTGGTAGCCAGCGTTGCCGCGTCACCCGCCTGGCGCAGTCGCAGGTATTGTTCAACGGCGGCGGGGCTTTCTGCGGTGACTACCACATCGGGCAAAAAGGCGACGGCCAGACCACTGGGGCCAAAGGTTGGCAGGGGCACTGGCACCTCTACCTCCAGCTCTGTGTCCTCATCGTGAAACGGGCTAACGGTGAGTGGCAGACTCACTCTATCGCCACCAAACCGCCAGATTTGGGGCGCAGCCGCATGCCTATAGAGCCGTTCTTCTCCGTGGGAGGAGGCTTTCCCGCCGTTTGAAGCATCTGGGACGACTGGCATTTCATCGGCGCAGGGTTCTATCTCTACCTCGGCGGAACCACAGGCCGGGTCAGGCACGCTCTCAGGCCATTCAAGCCATTCTTCGGGCAAAGCCTCAGGTTCAGGAGCTGGCCAGTAGTAGATGTCGGCACCTTGGGCAGAGGTGATTTCGGGGTCGACTTCCTGTAGCTCAAAAAAGGTGGTTTGAAAGGCTGTAAAGGCTTCGGCATCGGCAATCGGGGCCACCATCACGCTGTAGTCGGCGATCGCCACAGCGGTTTCAGATCGGGCGGGCAGTAGGGCAACCACCGCCGTATCGCCCACCCAAGGGGTCACGTCGCGCTCAAAGTCAATTCCGTAGGGCAGGTAGGGCAGCCCGGGCAGACTGGGGATTAGCCCCTGTTCAGTTTCTAGCAGCTTAAATAGCTGAAACTGGCTGAGCTGGCCCCAGGTAGCGGCGGTGGTGTCAATTAACATCACCATGGCCGTGTTTTCGGGCAGGTGCTGCCACACCTCAGCAGCGACGGCCCGAACAGTCAAAGGAGGCATCGTACCGATCGCCAGTCCGGTACCAGCAAAACCCAGAAGCAGCCTACGACCAAAGGAACAGGGCCTCAACCTGCGCTTGCATCCACCCTGGCCCCACCCCCAATTGCCTGTACCCATCATTGCCGCTCCAAATTGCCTTTTCTATCAAAGCCGAGGGCTGGGACAGTGTCTGTAGAATGTGGCGGTTTGTTTACGTTTATGGCGCAGTTTCGACCACATCTATGGGCGTTTGACCTGCCGCGTAGGCTCGCAGGGCGTTGATGATGTGAATATTGGCCTTGGGGAAGGGAAATTCTTCGATCGCATCCAGTGTCACCCAGCGCACCTCGTCGCACTCGATTGGCTGCGGGTCGCCGCTCAGGTGGGTGCAGTGGTGCACGTTGAGAGTGACCTTGAAGTGAGAATAGGCGTGGGTGACGGTGCAGAGGCGATCGCCCACCGCAATTTCCATCCCCAATTCTTCTAAAATCTCTCGGGCAATGCAGGCTTCGATGGTTTCGCCCGGCTCAATTTTGCCGCCCGGAAACTCCCACAGGCCGCCCAGTAAACCGGTTTGCTTGCGGCGATCGATCAAAATCTGCTGCTGGTCATTCCAGATCACGGCGACGCCGATTTGCTTGTGGGGCAGGGGGCCTTTGGGTTCTGACATGGGCAGCTCCGATTGAATATTGCGATTATAGGCCTGACAGTGGGCCTGCCAGGGGCAGCGATCGCACTCGGGGTTGCGGCGCGTACACAGCGTCGCCCCCAAATCCATCAGCGCCTGGTTAAAGTCGCGGGGGTGCGCGGGGTCGAGCAGATGTTCAGACAGCCGCCACAGATCGTTGAGGGCTCTGGCGGGGGGCACAGGCAGCGCCACCAGCCGAGCCAGCACCCGCTTCACGTTGCCGTCGAGAATGGCGAAGGGCAGGTTAAAAGCCGAGCTGAGAATGCCTCCGGCGGTGGTTTTGCCAATACCAGGCAGCGCAGTAATGGCCTCAAAGTTTTGAGGAATCTCGCCGTTGTGATCGCTCACAATGCGCTGGGCTGCCTTGTGCAGGTTACGGGCGCGAGCGTAGTAGCCTAGCCCTTCCCAAACTTTGAGCACGCTTTGCTGGTCAGCGGCAGCCAAAGACTCCACAGTCGGAAACTGCTCTAACCAGCGCTGGTAGTAGGGCAGCACCGTTTTGACCTGGGTCTGCTGCAGCATCATTTCTGAGACCCAGATGGCGTAGGGATGGTCGATGTTGCGCCAGGGCAAAGTGCGGCCCCAATCGCCGTACCAGGCCAGCAGTGCCTGCCGCAGGGCCTGAACAGGAAAATCCGGCCAGGGCTGGTGCGCCTGGGCCGGATTGGGGGAAAGTGGGGGCTGGTTTAGAACCCTCGCTATGCTCGTTGTGTATGGCCCATCAGCATCGCGCGCGGTAGAACGGCGACGGCTAGGGGAGGAAACGGGGGGATACTTTTCCCCCTGGTTCAGTCTTTGACGATCGCTCACTCAGCCTCAAAGGACGATTCTGCTGACATCAGCGAGGCCTCAAAGGCCATGCGCTGTTCAGCGCCGCGCAGAAAATACCCACTCATCATAGCAGAGGCCAGCAGGCGGCCCAGGCTTTCGCGGTTGGTGGTAATTTCTACGTCAAAGTGCTGGGAGGGCAGCCCGCCGAGCAAACCAATGATGTTGTGTTCCATCATCTGCTGCACCTCGGTGGAGGCTGGGTTGGAGAGCTGAGAGACGGTCTCTGGGCTCATGCTATGAACGTACTGCATGAGAGAGTTGATCTGCTCAGAATCAGAATGTTTAAAGCCGTTAAACAGATCGTGGGCTTTACCGGAAGAATTGCTCACAGTGGATACCTCGCTTGGCTGGCAGTAAGTGCGGCCTGGGTTGATCAGATTGAGCTGGATGTGGTTAGTGTTCCCAGTCGAAATGCAGAAGGTGCTATTTGTTCTCTATATCACTATTCACTTCTACAGCAGGGGGCGTAGCCATTCCTGAAACCCATGTGCCTACGGTAACAAGCTCCGTTTCGTCGCTGGGTAGGTAGAACCGTACTGGTTATGGAGAGGTTTTGCCCCCACCGCATGAATCTGAATGCTGCTTCTGTAGGTAGATGTCAGTGCTGAATCGAGGGGTCAAGCTAAGGCGAGACTTCTATAGAGTACTCCATTTCAGAAGGCATCCTGGTTAAAGATGCGACTTTAGCCCGCTGGATTGGTCGTGGTGAAACCATCGATCAGTATTCAGCTGGAACGCTCTAAGCGTATTTCAGCTGAAAAGCATCCCATTTAGGGACGTGAACCCGGCTCACTGGGCCGATCGCGATGAAACCCTGAATGGCTATTGATCTGGAAAATTCTCAACAAGGTCTTAGGCACGTTAAGGCAATCATCATCTTGCGATCGCCGCAATCTGCCACAATGGCCAGAAATGTCCCCAAAAGCCGGAATAATGACGCTTTCTCCCCCCGTTGCCCTGTCCCCAGTGGCCAATTTAGCCAATCACGACTTGATGGCCCAGTATCGGGACGTTCGTAGTTTGAGCGAAACGCTCTGTCGACCCCTCGAAATTGAAGACTATGGCGTGCAGGCCATGGCCGATGTTAGCCCGCCCAAGTGGCATTTGGCCCATACCACCTGGTTCTTTGAAACCTTTTTGCTGCAGCCCTATCTAGAAGGCTATGGAGAATTTCACCCCGGCTACGGGTACTTATTTAACTCCTACTATGAGGCTGTGGGCGATCGCCACCCCCGGCCCCAGCGCGGCCTGCTGTCGCGGCCCACAGTAGCTGATATCTACCAGTACCGAGCCCACGTAGATGAGGCCATGGCAACGCTTCTGCAGCGCCAGGGCAATCATGTGACCGTGAAGGAATTGGTCACCCTGGGCCTGCACCACGAGCAGCAGCACCAAGAACTATTGCTTACCGACCTCAAGTACAACCTGGTCATCAACCCCCTGCGTCCCGCCTACCGCCAGGATGTTGCCGTCAGCAAATGCGCCTCCCCATCGCCGTTAAAATTTGTGGACTGCCCTGGTGGGCTACAGACCATCGGCCATCAAGCCTCAGACTTTGCCTTTGACAACGAAAGCCCAGCCCACCTGGTTTACTTGCCAGACTTTGCCCTGGCCAATCGCCTGGTTACCAACGGCGAGTATTTAGAGTTCATCGCCGATGGCGGATACCAGACCGCCGCTCACTGGCTGGCAGAAGGCTGGGCTATGGTGCAAAGCGAAGGCTGGCAGGCCCCCCTGTATTGGGAGCAGCGCGATGGCCAGTGGTGGGTATTTACCCTGGGCGGCCTCAAGCCTGTCAACCTGATGGAGCCAGTGTGCCACGTTAGCTACTTTGAAGCCGACGCGTTTGCCCAGTGGCGAGGCCACCGCCTGCCCACCGAGGCCGAGTGGGAAGTGGCCGCAGCGGAGGTTCCTCAGCAGGGAAACCTGCTGGCTGCCGATCACCTTCATCCACAGCCTGTAGCGGGGTCGGGCCAGTTAGCCCAGCTCTACGGCGACACCTGGGAATGGACTCAGAGCGCCTACCTACCCTATCCCGGCTTTCGCCCTGCGGCCGGAGCCGTGGGAGAATACAACGGCAAGTTTATGTGCAACCAGATGGTGCTGCGGGGTGGCTCTTGCGTCACCCCACCGGGGCACATCCGCCCCAGTTATCGCAACTTTTTCCCGCCCAGCGCTCGCTGGCAGTTCAGCGGTATTCGGCTAGCGAAGGGGTGAAGGGGTGGATGGGTGGATGGGTAGATGGGTAGATGGGTAGATGGGTATTGATCCAATGCTTCACCTCCCACTCATCCACCC
>NZ_JADEXE010000211.1 GCF_015207265.1 Nodosilinea sp. LEGE 07298
CCACTCCCCCCAGCGCCACCGCCGCTACGCCCAGCAGATCGCCCCATTCGGCCTGGCGGGTCTCGCCATCGGCTACGGCAAAGCCGAGGGGGGCCACAAGCAGCAGCGCCAAAATAGCGATTTCCATGGACTCTAATTGTGCCAAAGCCGCCGTAGGCGAGGCCGCCCCTCCACTGGCCGACAGCGGCATGAGCAGGCCCATGGCGGTAAAGGGCAAGCACAGCATCGCGGCCATGACTAGGTTTTCGGCGGGCTGCTGGCCGGTCAGACGCACCAGACCGCCCAGCAGGGAATCCCTGGCCAGCAGCACCACGGGAATGGCCACAAATAACACCACCAGCGCCATGCCCACCGCCGAGCGTGGGTCGCCGTCAGCCACCGCCGCCGCCGCTGGGGGCACGGCCAACAGCGGCGGGACAAAACCCACCCCCGCCGCCAGGGCGATCGCGCCTAGAACCTTGGCCAGCCACCAGCGCCGCTGCAAACCGCCCCTGGTCTGGTCGAAGTAGGCTCTCTGCAAAACCGCCCACTCAAAGTTAGCGCCGCGCAGATCTGATCCGCTAAAGTCCGCCTGCGATAGCGTTTGACCTTGCAGGTTGGCTCCCCGCAAAATCGCGCCGCGAAAGTTGCGCTCGCCCTCGGCATAGCGCTGAGCTACGGTGCGTCCCCGCAGGTGTTTGCCCCGGTAGGGGCCTTCGATCATTACGGTCATCTTCAGTTCTTGCCCTGCCGTTGAAGGGCCTATGGGCGCATTGTACCCAGGGAGGCGGCTATCCCCCCAGCCTTGCTGCGATGGTGGCTAGCACCGACTGGCTGAGCGCCTCGTAGTCGTAGCCGCCTTCAAGACCAAAGAGAATTTTGTCGGTGACGCCTAGGCATTGCTGAGTGAAAGCGCCGTAGTCCTGGGGATGCAGGTTGATATTGGCCAGGGGGTCGGCGGCGTTGGCGTCGTACCCGGCGCTGACGATCAGCAGGTCAGGGGCAAACGCTTTGAGAAACGGAATTACCTTCTGCTCAAACTGGTCTTCATAATCGCCGCTGGCACTGCCGGGGGGCATGGGCAGGTTTAACACATTGCCGTGAAAACCCGTTTCGCTGCTGTGCCCGGTACCGGGGTAGGCGGGCAGCTGATGCAGTGAGCAGTAGGCGATCGCCGCATTCTGTTCAACCAGGGCCTGAGTGCCATTGCCGTGGTGCACATCCCAATCGAGAATGGCGACGCGGGCAATGCCAGGCTGTTCAAGAGCGTAGTAGGCCGCGATCGCCGCATTACAAAACAAACAAAAGCCCATACCGCGATCGCGCACCGCATGGTGCCCCGGCGGGCGGGCCAGCACAAAGGCCGAATGCCCCGTTGAGCGCACGTAGTCGACGCCATCCAGCCAGGCGCTGACCGCCAGCCGCGCCACCGCATAGCTGTCGGTTGACACCACGGTATCGCCGTCGATTTGGCCGCCGCCGCTGTGGGCCAACTCACGTAGGGCGGTAATGTAGCGAGGGTTATGGATCTGCGCAATTAGGGTGTCGACATTGCGCTGGTTTACTGGAGTCGGCGATCGCCAGTCGAGATGATTGGCCCAAGTTGTCTGCTCTAAAGCTGCCACAACAGCTTTCAATCGGCCCGCATTTTCAGGATGAAAATGGCCGGTGTCATGGCTTAAAAAATCTGGCGAATAGATAATGGCAAAATCAGCCATGGTAAAGGCGTGGTGCACGGCAAACTCTCGGGAGACAAACTATCAGAATGAAGGCCCCATCAGGGAGATCAATGGGGGCCGCAAAGCATTGCTGAATCAGGGGTCTAGAACCCATCCTTCTACCATAGCAACCTCTGATTTGACCCAGGGATTTCGTGCTAAAATATAACCTGTATGAATCCCCAAAAATACAACTGATCAAGCGCTATTCAGCACCGCTCGGTGCGAGGGTCTGACTAGCGCTTTGTTGTTCGCAAATTCGGAGTTTTTCCGCCTATGGCAACCCCAGAAGAGCGCATCGTCCCGACCGATCTGCGCGCCGAAATGCAAAGCTCTTACCTGGAATACGCCATGAGCGTGATTGTAGGTCGGGCACTGCCAGACGCCAGGGATGGGCTTAAGCCTGTGCACCGCCGCATTCTCTACGCCATGCACGAGCTAGGGTTGGCCGCCGATCGCCCCTTTCGTAAGTGCGCCCGCGTGGTCGGGGAGGTGCTGGGTAAGTACCACCCCCACGGCGACACGGCGGTATACGACGCCCTGGTGCGGATGGCCCAAGACTTCTCCATGCGCGTGCCGCTAATTAATGGCCACGGCAACTTCGGATCAATCGACAACGACCCCCCGGCGGCGATGCGATACACCGAGTGTCGCCTACAGTCGCTAACTAGCGACTCACTGCTGCAAGACATTGAGTCTGAAACCGTCGACTTTGCCGATAACTTCGACGGTTCTCAACAAGAGCCCGTGGTAATGCCCTCGCGGCTGCCCCAGCTGTTGCTCAATGGCTCCTCCGGCATTGCCGTGGGTATGGCCACCAACATCCCGCCTCACAACCCCGGCGAGCTGATCGACGGCGTAATCGCGCTGATCAACAACCCCGAGATCTCCACCGCCGAACTAATGGAGATCATCCCCGGCCCCGACTTTCCTACAGGCGGGCAGATTTTGGGCCGCAGCGGCATTCGTGACGCCTATATGACTGGGCGCGGCTCGGTCACCATGCGCGGCGTGGCCAGTATGGAGACCATTGAGCACCGGGGCCGCCCCGATCGCGAAGCTATCATCATCACCGAGCTGCCCTACCAGACCAACAAAGCGGGCATGATCGAGCGGATCGCCGAAATGGTGAACGAGCGCCGCCTAGAGGGCATCTCTGATATTCGCGACGAGAGCGATCGCGACGGCATGCGCATCGTCATTGAGCTCAAGCGAGACGCCTACCCCCGCGTGGTGCTCAACAACCTCTACAAGCAGACGCCGCTGCAAAACAACTTTGGCGTCAACATGCTGGCCCTGGTCAACGGCGAACCCCAGCTGCTCGGCCTCAAGCGCATGCTGGAGGTGTTTGTAGAATTTCGCGAAGAGACTATCGTCCGCCGCACCCGCTATGAGCTGCGCCGGGCCGAAGAAAAAGACCACCTGCTCCAGGGCTACCTAATTGCCCTGGCAAATTTGGATGCCATCATCGCCCTGATTCGCGGCGCGGCCGACACCCCCGCCGCCAAGCAGGAGCTGATGGATACCTACAGCCTCTCGGAACTTCAGGCCGATGCCATTCTGCAAATGCAGCTGCGCCGCCTCACCGCCCTAGAGGCCGATAAAATTCAGCGAGAGCACGACGAGCTCGTCGCGCAAATCGCTGACCTGCAAGATATTCTGGCCCGGCGCGAACGCATTCTCGACATCATCACCACCGAGCTGGGTGAGCTCAAAGCCAAACACGACAGCCCCCGCCGCACCGTGATCGAAATGGACGATGCGGAACTCACCGACATCTCCCTGATTGCCAACGAGCAGGTGGTGATTTTGGTCACCGACCAGGGCTATATCAAGCGCATGCCGGTGGCCACATTTGAGGCCCAGAGCCGCGCTACCCGAGGCAAAGCCGGGGCCAAAATGAAGGAAGACGATGGCGTGCAGCACTTCATTACCTGCTATACCCACGACTACCTGCTGTTCTTTAGCGATCGCGGCGTCACCTATGCCCTACGCGCCTACCAGATCGCCGAGGGCTCGCGAGCCTCGCGGGGTATGCCGATTGTACAAATGCTGCCCATCCCCAAAGAAGAAGCAATTACCTCGGTGCTGGCGGTGCGCGAGTTTACCGACGAAGACTACCTGGTCATGCTGACCCAGGGCGGCTTCGTGAAGAAAACCGCCCTGTCGGCCTTCAGCAACATTCGCACCAACGGCCTAATCGCCATTTCCCTCGAAGAGGGCGACCAGCTCAAGTGGGTGCGTCTGGCCCGCAACACCGACAGCATTTTGATCGGTTCACGCCGGGGCATGACCATTCACTTCAAGGCCGACGATGACCAGCTGCGGCCCCTGGGGCGGCCCACTCGCGGCGTGCGGGCCATGTCGCTACGCAACGGCGACGAGCTGATCAGCATGGATATTCTGCCCAGTCAGGTCGTTGAAGCGGTAGTGCAGGCCAACGCTAGCGCTAGCGATGACGACGATGACGAGAGCGTGTCTAGCGGCACCGAAGATGGTCCCTGGGTGCTGGTGATTACGGCCTCGGGACTGGGTAAGCGGGTGCCCGTAGCTAAGTTTCGTCTACAAAACCGGGCGGGCATGGGTTTGATGTCGATCAAGTTCCGCAAGAGCGACGATGCCCTGGCGGCGCTGCTGGTGGTGGGCGATGGCGACGAGCTGATGCTGGTGACCAACCGGGGGATCATCATTCGCCAGCGAGTGGGGGATATCTCGATTCAGTCGCGGCCCGCCACTGGCGTGAAGCTACAGCGGCTGGATGGGGAAGATGCGATCGCGGCGGTAGCCGTCGTGCCCCCCGCCCTGCAAGTCGAAGGGCTCGATGAGGCTGAGGACGCTACCGAAGCGGACGTTGAAGCCATTGTCGAGGCCATTGCCGATCCAGCTACCGAGGCATCGACTGAAGAAGAGTAAGTTTCCGTGCCCCCGCAGCTTTACAGATCATCTATCACTAGGTCGATCGATCGGGCTACGGGGGCGTGTGACGTAGGTATCTAACCGCGCTCTGAGACAGCAGCAACCGGGCACAGGCGATCGCCCCAGTTAGGCTGCCCGGTCTGACACTTCAGAGGGTGCAGCGAGGGGAATAACGACGGCATCCGCAGGGGGCATCTGGAAGCTATCCCAGCGATGTATGTACGGGGTGAAGTGGCGATCGCCCTGGGCTAGTCTGTCTACCAGCAGCCCCCGCACCCGCTCCTCTTCCTCAACATATTGCTCTGGGCTAAAGAACCCGCCAAATCGCCCGGCCCGCAGCCACAGGAGGTAAGTGCTCAGCGCGTCGTACTGGCTCTGCACCACGATCGCTCGCAAATTCCCCTCTACCCACCAGTCCACCACATCGTGAGGCTCTGGCCCCACCTGGCCTGGAATGCCCATCGCTGCCGCCAGTTCGTGCAGGGTGGGGGTAGCAATGCCCCAGCCACTTAGGATTTGTTTTAGATCGATGTGGGCATCGCCGTGACGGCTAAAGTAATCGTTACTCCAGCCTTTTTCGGCGCGGCGGCAAAACTCAACTGCCGCAATGCCTGACACTAGACCGCGCTGCAGCAAAATCGGCAGGTCGGTGGTTTGCGAATTAAACCCTACCAGCTGAGGATGGTGCTGGCCTAGGTAGCCTAGAAAGGTGGAAATTAGCTCGCCTTCCTCCATCAGCTGATCGATTTGTCTTGGCAGGGTGGTCAAGCGCAGGCGAATGCTGCCGTCGGGCTGCTGTTCTCGGATTACGGCGGTAACAGCGACCACTCGACACAGCGCTGTTTTGAGGTGCGGACGGGGTTTGTCTGCCGTGGCCCCGGCCCTGGCCCACATCACTTCAAAAACCTCTGCATCGGGCATCGTTTGAGGCAGGCCGTACACCCGCCGCCCCGAGGCTGGATCAGGCACCCATTCCAAATCAAAAGCACACACGTGCCGACCAACAGATTTGAACATGGCTGCCCCCCCGGGTTTCGCTAAAAACTGACCCAGGCCGTTGCCCAGGCGCTGTTTCTATCATTCCCAGCCCTCAAGACCAAGGAACCCGAGCCTAGGGAACTTGCCACGCCCGCTGGTGGTAGTCGTCGGGTTCTGGAAATAGATCGACCGGTTCGCCGTGGTGATGTCCGTGGTCATGACCGTGCCCGTGGTCGTGGGCATGACCTTGATCATGAGCATGACCGTGCCCATGGTTGTGATCGTGGCCGTGCTGCCCGCCCCCGGCAGCCAGACGAAACTTGCACATTTCGCAGTTCATCGCCACCTGGCCCAGGTGCGTTTCTAGCTCGCGATCGCGCAAAATCTGCATCAGCTGCGGGTGACTGCCCATCTCCGGCAAATAGGTCACTAGCTGATCGGGGTGCGCCGCCTGCTCTTGTTGGGTAATGTCTACAATCTTCTTCACCAGCACCCCGGTAAAGAGAAAGTAAGGCAGCACAATGATGCGCTTGGGGCTGTACAGGCGGGCGCGGCGAAAGCCTTCCTCTAGCCGGGGGTGAGTAATGCCAATAAAGCAAATCTCGACGGTTTTGTAGCGGCTGCCCTCCCACACAATTCGGGCCAGCTTGTACACATCGCCGTTGGCGTCGGGGTCGCTGGCCCCCCGGCCCACAAACAGCAGCACCGTGTCTTCGCGGCCAATGCCATCGGGGTTAAAGCGAGGTGTATCTAGCTCGGCCAAGCGCTCTTGCCAGAGCTGAATAATCGCTGGGGTAATGCCAAAGTGGCGACCATAGTGAAAAGTGACCTGGGGATGGCGCTGGCGGGCACGATCAAGTTCATTGGTGACGTCAAACTTATTGTGACGGGCCGCAAACAGCAAAATCGGCAGCACCGAGATGTCGGTGTATCCCTTCTCCACGCACAGGTCTACGCCATCTTGAATGGTGGGCTCGCTCAGCTCTAGAAAGCAGGGAATAACCGGGCGAGAGGTGTCGAGCGCCTGGTAGGCAGCGGCAAATTCGAGCACGCGATCGCGTCCCTCCGTATCCCTGCTGCCGTGGCCCACCAGCAGCAACGGGCGCTGGGTTGGCAGGGGGGACCAGCGATCGGGCGCACTGGGAGAAAAATCGTGGAGGGTGGTGATAATGGGGGCGATCGCCATAGGTACTCAACGTGCCGCAGTGATAATAAATCTAACCTTCAGCTCAGTCAAAAGGTACCGGCAATGACAATTTGGACAGTAGCCGCCTGGGCAGGGGGCAACGCTAACCTAAACCTGCGCAGACCTAAAGGCCAAATCCACTACCGGACTAGCCTGAGATAAAACCATGATTGCCATAAAAACGCAGCCAGATAAAAATCAGTCTGCTCGGCTATCTTAGCCCAGAGCAGAGCACAGAACCATCCTGGGGGTGGGCATTAACACCGCATTGAAACTATGGAAGAGATCCTAGACGAGCAACAGAACACCCGGCGCGATGATCAAAAACCCGCGCTACGCGATCGCCTGCGCAGCGAATTGAACACCACCGACACCCTGGCGGGTCGTCTGATTAACGGTGCGATCGTGCTGCTAATTTTTCTATCTGCCGTCATTTTTGTCCTCAAAACCTACCCCATTCCGCCCACCCTCGACAACTGGTTAAATCGCCTCGATTGGGTGATTGTGCTGGCTTTTACCCTCGAATACGGCCTGCGACTTTGGGTAGCCCATCGCCCCTGGCATTACGCTTTCAGTCTGTACGGACTGATCGATTTCATCGCCATCCTGCCCTCCTGGATCGGCATTTTTGATATTCGTTTTCTGCGCTTTTTTAGATCGCTACGCATCTTGCGTCTGGTGCACATTTTCAACAATCGACTGTGGTTTGGCCGGGTGACCAGTGCCGACAGTCTGATTTTGATTCGTATTTTGTTGACCATGGGCACGATTATTTTCATCTACTCCGGCCTTATTTTTCAGGTCGAAAATCCCAGCAATTCAGAAGACTTTGGCACGTTTTTAGATGCGCTCTATTTTGCTGTCGTCACCATGACCACGGTTGGCTATGGCGATGTCACCCCTATCTCCGAAGCTGGTCGAGGGCTAACGGTCATGATGATTTTGACCGGCATTGCGCTCATTCCCACCCAGGTCAGCAGCTTGATTAGGCAGTTGGGCAAAGTGAGGCAGCCCCAGCACCTGCCCTGCCCCGGCTGCGGCCTTACCCCTCACGACGACGATGCCCAATTTTGCAAACGCTGCGGTACTCTTCTAGAGCCGTAGTTGATCAGGACCTACTCCGTCGTTCTTTAAACAGCCTCGTGACAAAGGTGCTGCATCCTTGGTAACAAAACATAACGATTATTGAAAAAACAAATATGCCTTTTGCCGGACCCAGTCTTTCCGGTACAATGGCCACCCAAAAGCCATGTCAGCCCTGTCCCTGGCGCTGGCTGCGCAGTTCATACGTTTCAGCTAGGCTCAGTCCCGAGCCAGCCCGACCCACCTCAGTTAGGACGTTCCATGACCTCTGTGCTCCATCGCCCCACCGACGACACCAAACTCTCCGGCCTTCCTGAGGATGTCAGAGCTAGGCTGCAAGACCGCTTCAAACTTGTAGTACCCGCTCGCTCCGCCGCCGACCCATCCCCGTCTCCCATGCTTGAAGAGGCTCCAAGCGACCCCGATGTTCAGCCCATCGTCTCGCTGACCAACGTAGAAAAAATCTACACCAACGGCAGCAAAGCCCTAACCGGCGTAAACTTGGCGGTTAACCCCGGCGATTTTCTCTTTGTTACCGGCCCCTCGGGCTCTGGTAAATCAACCCTACTCAAGCTGCTCTATGGCTACGAGCGCCCTACTAATGGCCGCATTTTGGTTGGCGATGAGCCCATCGCTACCCTGCGCGGCGATCGCTTGGCCATGATGCGTCGCCGCATCGGCGTCGTGTTCCAAGACTACAAGCTCATTCCCAAGCGCACCGTAGCCGAGAACGTCGCCTTTGTGCTGTGGGCTCAAGGCTTCACCCGCAAAGAAATTCACCGCCGCCTCTGGCCCACCCTCAAAATGGTGGGGCTACAGGGTAAGGCCCAGTGCTTCCCCGATGAGCTGTCTGGGGGCGAACAGCAGCGGGTCAGCATTGCCCGCGCTGTGGTCAACACACCGCCCCTGCTGCTCGCTGACGAGCCCACTGGCAACCTGGATGCCGACAACTCCCTCCAGGTGATCAAAATTCTCAAAAAACTCAACTCCATCGGCATTACCGTCATTGTTACTACCCACGACGAGCACCTGGTGCGGATCTCTAACCACCCCGTAGTGCAGATCAAGAATGGCCGCCTGCACCATCTGCGCCGCTAACGCTACATTCCTTAACATCAACAACTCCGCCTTATCCAATCAGTAGGATAATGATCAGAGCTAACATTCAGATGGCCTAGGCTTAGGCCACCGAATGATTCTGGACTCTGAGAGGAACGCGCCTTGGTCAGTACAGCCCCATTTAAAACAGCAAAATCACAAGAAATTTTTACCGCTGCCCAAAACCTCATGCCGGGTGGCGTCAGTTCTCCGGTACGAGCCTTTAAGTCGGTGGGCGGGCAGCCCATTGTGTTTGATCGAGTTAAAGGTGCCTACATTTGGGATGTAGACGGCAACCAGTACATTGACTATGTGGGTACCTGGGGACCTGCTATTTGCGGCCATGCCCACCCTGAAGTGCTGGCAGCTCTATCGGCAGCGCTCGAAAAAGGCACCAGCTTCGGTGCCCCCTGCTACCTCGAAAACGTGCTGGCCGAAATGGTAATCCAGGCCGTGCCCAGCATTGAGATGGTGCGCTTTGTCAACTCTGGCACCGAAGCCTGTATGGCCGTGCTGCGGCTGATGCGCGCCTACACCGGGCGCAACAAAATTATCAAGTTCTCGGGCTGCTACCACGGCCACGCCGACATGTTCTTGGTGCAGGCTGGTTCTGGCGTCGCTACCCTGGGGCTGCCCGACTCGCCAGGGGTGCCCAAATCGGCTACCAGCGACACCCTTACCGCCCCCTACAACGACCTCGAAGCGGTCAAGGCTCTCTTTGCCCAAAATCCCGACGAAATTGCCGGGGTGATTCTAGAACCCGTAGTGGGTAACGCCGGGTTTATCACCCCCGATGGCGGCTTTTTAGAAGGGCTGCGAGAAATTACCCGCGAACACGACGCCCTGCTGGTGTTCGACGAAGTGATGACCGGCTTCCGCATTGCATACGGTGGTGCCCAGGCCAAGTTCAACGTTACTCCCGACCTGACTACCCTGGGTAAGGTGATTGGCGGCGGGCTACCCGTAGGGGCCTACGGTGGCCGCCGCGACATCATGGAAATGGTCGCCCCCGCTGGCCCGGTGTACCAGGCCGGCACTCTATCGGGCAACCCCCTGGCGATGACGGCGGGCATCAAAACTCTAGAACTACTCCAGCGGCCCGGCACCTATGACGAACTGGAGCGGCTGACAGCTAAACTAACTGATGGGCTACTACAGGCGGCTCGGGATACAGGCCACGAGGTCTGCGGCGGCCACATCAGCGCTATGTTTGGCATGTTCTTTAACCCCGGCCCGATCAGCAACTTTGAAGATGCCAAGGGGTCTGACCTGGAGAAGTTTAGCCGCTTCCACCGGGGCATGCTGGAGCGTGGCGTGTACCTAGCTCCGTCGCAGTACGAGGCGGGCTTTACCTCGTTAGCCCACACCGATGCGGATATCGAGGCAACGATCGCCGCTGCCCGTGACGTACTGGCCACGCTGTAAATAGCCACTTATCCACCCCCAAAACCCCCGAGTTCTTGAAGAACTCGGGGGTTTACTGCACAGGCACAAATGACCACTCAATCAATCCAGGCTAAACTTTGGACAGGCCAGAGCCAACGATAGACTTGGGCAAGCACTCCATGACAGAGCAAAAGTTTGATGTTTTTCTTTGCCATAATAGCGAAGATAAATCCGCCGTCATACAGATTGCCCAGCAACTTCGGCAACACAACCTTAGGCCTTGGCTCGACGAGTGGGAACTGCAACCCGGACTAGACTGGCAAGATATCCTAGAAGAACAAATTGGGAGCATTGGAGCCGCAGCAGTTTTTGTTGGTAATTCTGGGATTGGTCCTTGGCAAAACCAAGAAATCAAAGCTTTTCTAAGAGTTTTCTCGAACAAACCCAAGTGTCCCGTTATTCCAGTATTACTTTCTGATGCACCATTAGAACCCAAAGTACCACTCTTCTTAGGAAACCGTACCTGGGTTGACTTCCGCAGACAAGACCCTTCTCCTTTAGGTCAACTTGTTTGGGGTGTCACTGGTATTAGACCCCAAGAATCTCTAGAATATGTTCGAGCTTCTTCTTCAAAGAGAAACAAAACATTTGATAATTTGGAGGAAGTTTGGAAGTCTGTCATTCCTCAAATAGAATCCCTTGGCACTAGGGCGTTGATGCAGCAACAAGGACATTTAGCTTTCTTTGATGGATCTCATGCTCGGATTGGCATTGATTCCAAGCCCCTTTTAAAAATGGCTCAGGGCCACATCATAGATGTTGAAGAAGCATTTGAGACAATATTTGAAGGGACAATAACTGTATCGTTTGAGATAATTGAAGAAAGCTTAGACGTTGACTCTGCCGACAAAAATGTAGATAACAAAGCCGATTTAGAGGAAATCTGGGACTCTATTATTTCTGAGATAAGCCCTCTTGGCACTCGCGCACTGATGCAGCAACAAGGACATTTGCTCTCCTTTGATGGATCTCACGCCCGAATTGGCATTGAGTCCAAGCCACTTTTCAAAATGGCTCAAGGTCGCATTAGGAACGTCGAGGAAGCATTTAAGGCAGTATTCAAAGAAGTCATAACTATATCTCTGGAAGTGATTGAAGCTAAGCCAGAGACTACAAAATCAACTCCCTCGCCTCCGGCTTTACCTGACAAGGAAAAGCCTATTGAGTCAGACAAAGGCAAATGGCAAGTGAGTAACCGTATCGTTCATAAAACCTATGGGATTGGAGAAGTTACTCGTATCTTTGGATCAGGCAGTAAGATTTGCCTCGCCGTTCAATTTCCTCAACACGGTCGAAAAATTCTTGATCCGGCTATTTCAGAGATAAAACTTCTTCTCTAGAGCTAAGGTTTTACAGAGTTATCTTATCCAAAAAACTTATTACCTAAGTATAGAAATACGATCTTCGCGAGTTCAAATCTGAAGTGCATTAACCTAGTACTCTGCGGCGTAAGTTTAGCTACTATTCTCCGGGGGGCTAGGGGAGCAGGGGGGCTAGGG
>NZ_JADEXE010000212.1 GCF_015207265.1 Nodosilinea sp. LEGE 07298
ATTCTTGAGCGCGGCGCATTGCAGGGCCGAGAACAAGAGTGGAATATCTCTCGCCGAGAACTGGCCGAGCTGACCGAGCTGGGCCTGCTGACAGCCGCCGAATTAGACGATGTGATTGCCTCGGAGTACAACCCGGCCCGCATTCAGTTTGGCGAGGGCGACCCGCTCTGGGTGGAGGATGTGCTCAACGTTGGGGTAGACCCCAGAGGTTTGCTGGAGCGGCTCAAGGCCAAGTTTTTAGAAGCCGGGGGCAAGCTGTTTGAGCACACGGCCTTCGACTTAGCCTGGGTGCACCCCAACGGCGTACTGGTAAAGGCCGAGCAGCCCTTGACCACCCGGCTGCTGATCGATGCCATGGGCCACTTTTCGCCGCTGGTGCGCCAGGCCAGAGGTACGAGCAAACCGGATGCGGTGTGCCTGGTGGTGGGTACCTGCGCCGAGGGCTATGCTCAGAACGACACGGGCGATTTGCTGGTGTCGTTTACGCCGCTGCGGCACCAGTGCCAGTACTTTTGGGAGGCGTTTCCGGCCCGAGATGGGCGCACCACCTATATGTTCACCTACCTGGATGCCGACCCCAGGCGGCTGAGCCTGACGGACTTTTTTGAGGAATACTGGACCCTGCTGCCGGAGTATCAGCAGGTGAAGCTGGATGAGTTGCGGGTCAAAAGAGCCCTGTTTGGCTTCTTTCCCTGCTACAAGCAAAGCCCGCTGCGCTACCCCTGGGGGCGCACCCTGGCGGTGGGCGACAGCAGCGGCAGCCAGTCACCGCTCAGCTTTGGCGGCTTTGGGGCGATGATTCGCCACCTGGATCGGCTGGTGAATGGCATTGACGGGGCGCTGGGGTGCGATCGCCTCGGTGCCACCGCCCTGGGAGCGCTTCAGCCCTACCAGCCGAATCTATCGGTAACGTGGCTGTTCCAAAAATCGATGAGCGTGGGGATGGATCAAAACCTGTCTGAGCAGCACATTAACCGCATGCTGACGGCGATTTTTGCGGCCATGGATAAGCTGGGCGAACCCACCCTCAAGCCCTTTTTGCAGGATGTGGTGCAGTTTCCGGCTCTGGCCAAAACCCTGGCGGTAACCTCAATTAAATATCCAGGTTTGGTGACGAAAATTATTCCCCAGGTCGGCGTTAGCGCCTTGATAACCTGGCTGGGGCACTACGGCAGCCTGGCTGGGTACAGCGCTTTGGAACCTCTGGCTCGGGCTTTGAGTCCAGTATTTGAGTCACTGCCCCCGGTTCAGCGATACTATAGCCTTCGTTGGCGAGATAGCCTGTTTTATGGCAGCGGTAAGGACTACGACGCCTAAATGACCAATTCTGCACTACCCCGAGAGCGCCTGTATCAAGAGCTGCAGCAGCCAACCGATCAGGTGAGTTTGTCCAGGGCCGCTCTATACATTGCCCAGGAAGAGTATCCCTACTTAGTCGTTGACGACTATCTGGCTATGCTCGATCGCATGGCCGATACCCTGAGCCAGCGCCTGCCCAAAGCGCCCTACCCGATGAAAATTATTGGTGCCATCAACGACTACTTGTTTGGCGAGCTGAATTTTCGCGGCAACAGCGTTGACTACTACGACCCCCGCAACAGCTTTCTCAACGAGGTGCTGGAGCGCCGGGTGGGCATTCCCATTACCCTATCGCTGGTGTATTTAGAGCTGACCCGCCGGATTGGCTTCCCCATGGTGGGGGTGAGTATGCCGGGGCATTTTCTGATTCGCCCTACGGTGGATGAAATGGATATTTTTGTCGACCCCTTTAACCGGGGCGAGATTTTGTTTGAGCAAGACTGCCGCGATCGCCTCAAGCAGATGTTTGGCGATGCAGCCCAGCTGGAGCCGCAGCACCTGGCCCCCATTACCCCGGCCACATTTTTGGTGCGGATGCTGACCAACTTGAAGATGATTTATCTGCAAAATAGAGATGTGCCCAAAGCGCTCGATGCGATCAACCGCATTTTGCTGATTCACCCCGAGTCGGTGAATGAATGGCGCGATCGCGGTCTGATTAACTACCAGCAGGGGCAGCTTAGCGATGCCCAGCTTGACCTAGAGCGCTACCTCTACAAGCACCCCGATGCCCCCGATGCCTTTGAAATTCGCCGAGTGATTGAGCAAATCGAGAGCGTGCAGGATGAACCATGACCAACACCCTCAAAGCCCCTGAACAGAAACCTGAGTCTTCTAAAACCGCTGCATCGCCGCTGCTGACGTTCTACCGCTCGTCAATCGGCAAAAAGTTGATCACTGGCTTTACGGGGCTGGCGCTGGTTACGTTTGTGCTGGTGCATATGGCGGGCAATCTGCTGCTGTTTGTGGGCCGCGATGCCTACAATGCCTACGCCCTATTGGTGAGCAACTTTGGCGTTGTTTACTATGCGTTTGAGCTGGCGCTAACGGCGATCGTGCTGCTGCACGCCTGGGTTGGCATTGAGATTTTTTGGCGGCGGCGGCAGGCGCGGCCCGAGGGCTATAGCACTTACCAGTCGGCGGGTGGCAATAGCTACCAAACCCTCAGCTCGCGCACCATGATTATTACGGGCTTGGTGCTGGCGGTGTTTTGGGTCACCCACTTGATGACGTTTCGCTTTGGCACCCACTACACCACCGAGCTGGGCGGCGACACCGTGCGCGACCTGGCCCGCCTGGTAATTGAGAAGTTTCAGGCGCTGCCCTACGTGGTGGGCTATACCGTTATTTTGGGGCTGCTGGCCTCGCACCTGCGGCACGGGTTTTGGAGTGCGCTGCAGTCGATTGGGTTATTAGATAGAGGAATTCGACCTTTGGCCTACGGCACGAGTGCGGTGGTGGGCGCTGGCATTGCGGCAGGCTTTTTGCTGTTGCCCTGGGCAATCTACCTGGGCCTGGTGAGCTAAGCCTGAACCGTGAACTCGCTTCTCACTAGCGAAGCCTCTCCAGCAGAAAATCGCTCGTACTTGCTTCGCATTAGCCCAGTCAGACTTGTAGACCTGTAGGGTGGGCACCGCCCACCTTCTACCTCCCGCTCTCACTAGGGATTTGAGAGGGAGGGTTTGGTGGTGAGTGCATGAGTAGAGTGGTGGGCATTGCCCACCCTACCCACTGGCCCGTACTTGCTTCGCGTTGGCCCGTACTTGCTTCGCGTTGGTCTGTGATTGCTTCGCGCTGGCCTGTGATTGCTTTGCGTTGGTCTGTGATTGCTTCGCGTTGGTCTGTGATTGCTTCGCGTTGGTCTGTGATTGCTTTGCGTTGGTCTGTGATTGCTTCGCGCTGGCCTGTGATTGCTTCGCGTTGGCCTGTGATTGCTTCGCGTTGGCCTGTGATTGCTTCGCGTTGGCCAAATCAGTAGACCCGTAGGGTGGGCACCGCCCACCTTTCAACACCCGCTCTCACCAGGGATTTGATGGGGAGAGTTTGATGGTGAGTGAATGAGTAAGGTGGTGGGCAATGCCCACCCTACCCACTTGGGCCGGGACACACCCTATGCATAATCAAGCTTTCAGCGCTATGACAGTGCAATATTCAATCCTTTAGAAATCGGGTGCCTGCTGTTTTTCTAAAAACTGGGCTACAGGCAGCAGGCACCTGATCTCTTGGCGAGAAACTACTCAATCAGCAGGATCTTGGTCAGTATCACCATCCACGTCTCGACTCCGCTCGACGACCGCGTCTCGACTCCGCTCGACGATCGCGTCTCGACTCCGCTCGACGACCGGGGCTCAGCACCGCTCAGCGGAGCGGGCATGGGCTCTGACCAGTCGTTGGGGTCGGCGTAACCCAGGGCGTGGAGGATTTTGATGGTGCGATCGATGCCCGCCAGGCTGCCGTAGAGCATGTGGCGCACCCGCTCTTGGCGCGGTTGAGGCTTGCTGGAATTGGCAGGCGGAAGATTTGACGCGCCAGATGCGTCAGGCTCAAGATATTCAAACATCGGTTCTGTTTCCTTGTAGTGGGTACGGAAGAAACAGAACGCGAAAACCCCAGCCACCCGCAGTTGACGTGCAAACTGGAGTGACTAGGGTACGATCTCCCTAGCCTCGCAATCTGCCCAAGAGATTCGCGGGGTCAGCTGTCGGTTGGTGGTGCTAACACCTTCCGGCAGCGCTAAAGTTTTCGAGTTCTGTGTGAACACCGCTCAGGTCGAACGGCTTAATGGATGAGTGTATTGGTACAAAAGCTCCCTGTCAAGCGTGGAAGAGCACTCTGTATCATTGATCCTCATGCAGGGCATGCTACTAAAAGCTGCCGGTAAATATTTTTTGGGTGGGCTGATCCAGCATACTTGATGGATTAGGACTCCTAACCCAGGAGTTAAATAAAAGAAGTGCTGATAGTATCCTAAAGCCAGGGGCTTATTTAGAGATTCTGAAGCTTTCTCATAGCTAGCCAAAGGAAAAGATCGTGAAAGACATTCTTCCTGACGCCTCAATCAATATTTCAGATTCGACGCCTCGCGAATTCCTTGACAGGATGGCTGGTCTGGCTGATAAGTCCGATTTCTTGAAAGTCCAAAAGAATTACGATTCGATTTTGAATATGGACGTGCTGAATTTTTTGCATGAAGGCTCACTGTATGAAGGTCTGGTAGGTCAATTAATTTATATTCCGAAAAATGGCAGTATGATTTGTGTCGAAGTAAGAGCAAATTGGGGGATGCTAGAAAATCAACCTTCTTATGATGCCTATGTGGAGACCTTGAACTTAATCTTTCTAGACCTAATCCGAACATATAACAAAACCTACGGCACAAGATATAGATTGGCGATTCAAGGAAAGGGTGCCACTAAGCCAAAGCTTTCTCCAAAAACTCAAGAAATGTTCGATGCGTTCGTCACTTTGGCCAATAAGAATAGTCTGCATCCATTGGATTGGGAGCGTTTCTATGAGTTTGCCCGTGCTTGCCACGTATTCCGTACTAAGACTAATGAAGAAAACGTTTTCCGACTCTTAGTTCATGCTGGGTTTGACGAAGAATACGCTCTCAAAATCGCAACTGTCTATGGGCATCTTCGTGAGTTTCAGCGCTACATTTGAAGTAAGAGCGATCGCTGATCTCCTATAGACTGAGGCTAACGAAGGAAACCCAACAGTCTTTCTCTCGATTAGCGCTGCCATTAAGTAACGCCAGCTAACCCTGCATGGCAACGGACGAAAGGTTAATTTTCACCTTTAGCTGGCTTTATCTTGCCTGTAGAACATCCACAAGGTTTACCAGTTACTCAGAAGATCAAGGCAGCTCGATCTCGTTAACAAGTTGCAAAACACTGTTGTACAAAGGCTCTGCGACCCAAAATCCAGCCTCATTGATCAACGCATCCAGTAGAGGTTTCACTTCTACAATCAAGCCTCGACTTTTCGCTTCAACTAAAAGCCCCACAATACCTGTGTAGCGGAGATTTAGCCTGCTTGCCACTAGCCGACCTCGGCGTTCATCAATCAAAACTTGATCAGCTTGCATCTCGACTGCTAAAACGATCGCCTCAGCTTTTCCAATATCAAGTTTGTTGTTCAGTGCTTCGACGAGGGTGCGATCGCTGACAGCACGCGTTTGAATCCAGTCAAAGATTTGTACTTCGGTCGCACCTGCAACAGGGAAATTGGGGTCGGTTAGTTCTCGATAAACGGCTTCAGGAATCAAAACCGTTCCGTACAGTTGATTTAGAAGGTGGAGGTGATTAATTGCAGCGAGGTTATTGATGGGTGATGTGTCGCTGACAATAATCACAATCTACCCATCTCCCGCAGGTTTTGAATGTCCTGTTCAAAATCTTCCACCCCGTAATGCATTGAAATGTGGCGACTAGCGAGTAGGTGTTGAAAGGCAACACGGTGCATTCCTGCAAATCGACTGGCTTGAGCAAGGGTAAGCTTTTCGCGCTGAAAGAGCATAACAGCAATCTCTTGAAGCATTTCAGCTTCAGTCATGCGAGTTGCAGTTAATATCTCATCAGGGACAACAATGCTCATAGCCCAGTTTCTCGCTACTTTCACTATTGTACGCTTATGGAGCAATTCACTGGCGGCTGCCTGTGCGGCGACGTGCGCATTGTGGCAACAGGGTTGCCATACCGGGTCGGCCTTTGTCACTGCCTTGACTGCCGCAAACATCATGGAGCCCTGTTCTACGCTGCCGCGATCTTCCCTCAGGATGCAGTCACCATCGCTGGCGAAACCCGCGACTACAATGGGCGGTTTTTCTGCCCTCGCTGCGGCTCATCCGTTTTCGCCCGCACCGCAGACGAAATCGAAGTGCACCTGGGCTGCCTGGATGCCCCCGACCAACTAATGCCAACCTACGAAAACTGGATCATCCGTCGTGAGTCGTGGTTGCCGCCGTTTCCGCTGGCCAGGCGATATGAGCGCGATCGCGACGCCAAAAACCCCTTTGAAGAGTAGGTCGCACGATAAGACCTCCCTCTCCAAAGGCCGCAGCATCTGAGATGAAGTTACGGTAGGCCCATTTCAAAGCTTGTTTTGCTGCATCAGCCCCATCAGCTTGCGTTTGCGACCGTGCTGACTGAGCAACGTTTGGTGATAGCCAGACCAATCTGCCCCTTGCCCCAGGGCGTGGTAAGCCGCCTTAACGCGTTGCAGCCATTCCACCGCATTGTAGTAGTACTGGGCCTTCCCCTCATCCATAATCGATTCGGCGCGGGGGCGGGCATTGTCTATCACCCACTGGCTGTGGGTAGCCACGACCCTGTCCATCACCCGCAGAATGAGTTGGCTATGGTAGCTGCTGAGACCCGACGCCACCGCGATCGCATCCTCTAGCAACCCTTCCTGAAGAAAAATATCGATCTGGGCCTGCTCTAGCCCCCAGTGTGGAGCGGTGCGGAGGTGTTGCAGCAGCGTCTCTCGCACAGCAGGCCAACCTGTCTCGGCTAGGCTTTCGATTTTTTGATAGTCCTGCAAAGACGGTTTGGCTTTGAATGCCACGATGCGAGCTTCCAGGGCAGCACTGGTGTTGCCTATACCCTCCGCCAGATCGCTGGCCCAGGTGGCAACATCAAAGGCTACGTAGGGGTTGTTCTGCTCAAACCGGAGTCCCTGCAAGGCGATGTCTAGGGCTTGGGGCAGCTGATTTTGCGATCGCAGCATCTCGGCCAAAGCTTTAGCCTCCGCCAGGGTACTCATTTGGCGCTGGGCGACCGTCATCGCCTGATCAACCCGGCCCAGCTGCCCCAGCATGGTCAAATACTGCTGGGTCTGCCCTTCTGCCTGGGCCAGGTGTAGATATTCTTCGTAGCGTTCCTGGCGGGCCAAAATTTTCAGGCGAATCTGGCTAAACTCATCGGCCCAGTCGGGCGCTTCCCCCGACCAAGCCCCCAGTTCTGAAATGTTGCCCTGCAGAACCCTTACCAAGGGCGGATAGTCCCAGCCCTGTCGCAGCGCCTCTAGGGCCATGGCAAAGCTGCCCAGTCTGTCCTGCCAGACTTCCAGGTTTTCCTGCCACTCTGAGATTTCGTCTTCGCTCAGGTCAGCACTCAAGAGAACTTCAGCCCAGGCTGCATCAAAATCGATATCCACTTCCTCGGGTGTGAGGCCACAGAAGTCGTCAATCTCGTCCCAGTTGTTTACACAGCCTTCGGTAATGCCCTGTAGCACTACCAAGGCGTTGGCCCAATCCCTTTGTTCGTTAAAGGCCAGCGCATGGGCAATCAATTCGCCCATTTCAATTCCAATGGTGTCCTCATCTTGGCCATATTCCCAGCCGCGCACGGCATTGCGCAAAATCTCCCTGGCCTGGCGCGCAAAGGGAACCGGATCGACGCTGGTTTTGCGTTTGGGGGCTGGGGTAGCGGTGACCTTGGGCTGGGCTAGCTGACTCACGTACAGATCGATCGACTCAATTAAACCAGGATTTTCAGCAATTAAGTGTTGCACCAGTTCTTGCGTTTGCGCCAGCGTCAGCGGCTCTAGGAGTTGAGCCAGGGCCGGACGCTGCTCTATGGTTTCGGGCTGGTGAATGCAGGCGAGCAGGGTGGCGACGATGTGCTTGCACCAGCCTTCAAAGTTGTAAGGGCAGGTGCAGTCAGCCTGGGTTACACCACCTCCATCAAAATCAATGGTGACTCGGTAGGGGGTAACCTCATTGCCTTCGACCTCGGCTTGCAGAGTCTGCTGCCGCTGGGTGAGAGAAACCACCGCGCCAGAGCGAAAATAGCTTTCACCCCGAGCATAAGACGGCTCGGTGGCGTGGTACTGGATGGTGGCCGAGGTGAGGTTAGGAAGGGGCATCGGCAGTAACGGGTAGATCTAGTCGCTACCTGAAGCCTATCGTACAAGTTGTGCCTGGAGGCCAATGTGACGTCTCGTGGGAAGGCTAAACAATCGGCACTGGCTGCTTGGCCGCGTATTTGCCCGCAATCTACTTGTGATTACGAGGGTTCCAGCGCGATCGCTGTTCTTCTATGTGCATAGTCGCCTCATTCTTTTTAAGGTGCCGGGGGCTGCTTTCGAACGATAGCGATGAAGGCATGGCCTCTGACCCATACTCCGCTCGAATAAACGCCGCCACATCAACATAGGACGGCGAAAAGACCGCGTCTTCTAGCGAGGGTGCGGCGAGGTACGACCTCAGCGCGGCGGAAAATAACCCTGAGCCATCGTCAAAAAAGCGCTCCGTGGTGGCTCCGTAATCGTCGTAGGGGTAAAACGACAGATCTGCCGGGGCCTGGGCCGCCACCCAAGACGCATAGGCCCAGTACTCGCTAAAGGTACCAAACTCGTTGGCCGATCGCATCATTAGCAACAGCCAGTGGCTATTGGTTTGGTAGTGGCGGTTGAGCTGGTGCTTAAAGGTGGCCAGGTGCTCTTGCTTAAACCACATATGGTGCGGAATAAACGTGCCCTCCGGGTCGGTGCAGGGCTCGATCTCCAGTACTGAGCGAATCCACTTGGCCCAGGTTGAAACAATGTCGGCATTGCCCCACTGGTTGTGCTGCAGCAGGGCAAAGCGATGCTGGGGGCTGGGCTGCTGCGCTTCGATCAGGGGCCAGGTGGCCACGGGCAGCAAATCACTGTCCCAAACGACATACCATTCGCTGAGGTCTGGAATGCCCTCTGCCGCGCCCAACTTGAGCAGCTGCTGATAAAACCAGCCCGGCGTATAGAGCGATGCCCCCAGGTCTAGCTCGGCGCAAATGGCGTCTTTGGTAAAGCCGCAGCCCTCAAAAAAGGATTCTTCGCCGTGGGTGAACAGGCTAGCTACCTGCCAGTCCCTCGCTTTGTCTTGCAGGGCCTGGGCCTCCTGCTCTGGGGCAATGATATGAATGGCCCTGGGGGCGTAATGGGTCGTAATTCCCTCTAGTACCGCCTGGGTATTCCAGCGGCAGCGGTAGAGCGGAATGACCACATCAAACGTGTTTGCCATGGCTTCAGCAAAGGCCTCTCTATACGGTTGATAAGGTTTGGGCAGAGTCTTCTTCGTAAGCCGAGTCTAGCTGCACCGGAATGTGGGCCACCGTGGACGGATCTTCTAGCCCGACATCGCTGCAGAGGGGGTCGATGCCAATACCCTGGCGGGGATAGGTGACGCAGATGTCTCGGTAGGCGGCGATCGCTTCGTTCAGCTCATGTTGAGTTAACGCATTGAGATACCCACATTGCCCAATAGCACCCTTTGGCAACGGCACCACCAGGTTGCCCCCCCGCTTTTGAACAATTTTTTCTTGGGCGGCCCACAGAGTATCTTTATTCAGCAGGATATCGTGCCAGAGGCTGAGCCCAAAAGAGTCGATCAACCGCAGAATGCGGTGAAACTCTTCAGCGCTAATCCAGTTCAGGCGATGGCTGAGGTAAGCCCCAAACCCCATGCCAATCGCTACCGCGTGGCCGTGCAACAGCCCGGCTTCGATCTCAAACCCCGGTGACCAGGTGTGACCATAGGCATGGGGGCGGCACTGATGGGTCTCGTAAAGGTTGTCGTATTCGGCCTCTACGTAGCTGCGCATGGCCGCACCCAAAATTTGCTGAGAAAGCTCGCTGATGTTGTCTCCAGGATGGCAATGCGTAGTGCCAAACCGTGAGGTGACTAGCTCGGGGCCAGCCTGCTCTAGGTAGCCAAATAGCGCGGCGTTTTTGACCACGGCCATTTTGATAATCTCAGCAATGCCGTGGCGAAGCCAGCCTTCGCGCAGGGTCTTGAAGAAGGAGCGATCGGTAATCGATAAAATCGGCGCATGGTAAGCCCCAAACAGATTTTTGTAGCCAAAGCCATCGCAGCAGGTGCGGGGGGATGGGCCAGCATCGATCCCCGCCACCACGGAGGTAGAGATCATTACGTAGGGGGTGTTGCGGTGGTACAGGGCGCAGGCCAGACCACCGGTATCGGTCAGTACCCCACCACCGATAATCAGCACGGGCTCATGGCGAGCTACCCCAAGCTGCTTAAAGTCACCGAGCATGCGCTCTACAGTATGGATGCCCTTATCGACTTCCATAGCCCGATAGACCAGCTTTTTTAACGGAATACCATGGTGGCGAAAGTAGTGCTCAATCTGTTCGCCGTAGAAGCTATCGACGTTTTGATCGACCAGGCAGACACAGCGCCCGAGGGTTAGGTAGGTGTCTTTTAAGACGGGCTGCTCAGGGTCGAGCACGTTCTCTAGCACTTTAATCGAGGTGAATGTGCTCGAACTCATCACCGCTTCAATGGTTTGATCGTCTGCTGTGCTCACCACATGGCCGTGGCTTTCGCGATAGCTGGAGGTCGGATAGATAGCATGGGGGTTGGTCTCAACTAAACGCAAGGCCAGCTCCTGGTAAAACGCCTGCTCTTGACTAGCCAAGAGCTGCCCCAGCAACTTGTGGTCGCCCAGGATAGACGATTGGATTCTGCTGGCAAAAGCCGACCAATAGACCCCAGCGGCAACATCAAAGGCCGCAATCAACTCGGCCAGAAGGCCAAAAAAACTCGCCAATGACAAGTTCAGGCAGGTGCGCAATCGGCGACAGGCAGGCAAGCCCTGAATCGCCCCTAGAGCCGCAAACTCTTGCCCTAATTCTGAAGAAAAGACCTGGCAATCAACGAAGCAAAGCAGGAGATCTTTGAATGCAGGATGGCAATAAATGGCTTCAACGGCATGGTCTAAATCTGGGTAGGCCAAAAGCTGGCTGTCATAGGCACCGATAAAAGCCGCAACCACCGAGGTAGTTTTCGTCATTATTGAGTTCCCGCAAAGGACGTGAGTGCAATCTCGGCCAGGGTATTAGAGCCAGAGGAAAAGCGTTGAGAGAATTATTTGCCTAACTTAATGGCAATACACCATTGACCTACGCCCTGAAATCGGAGGTTTCAAGGGGGCATAGCTAAAATAGAGTCACCTTGTCGGGCAGAATGCTAGGTCTTCCCAACCAGGCAATGGTTTGCATTGATTCTTGCGCTTTTCCTGGGTGATACCCTTTCTTCAAGTAACTTAACATGGGTGTCAAGAAAAGTCAGTGGCGAGAGAATATATACTGCGGATCTCGCAAAGCCAGTTTTCGCGAAACACTAAATTGAATGTCTCAGAAAACCAGCAATCATAGAGCTGAGAGCCTGGTTGACTGCCGAAAGTTGCTTGTCAGTCAACCAAACGCCAATGTATTAGTGCTGTTCGTTGCAACCATTCTCATCACCTGATTTCAGAAGAAACGCAGCATGGAGCGATTCACTGGCGGTTGCCCTTAGTGGTGCAGAAAACTTAGGGCAGTCTCACCATGAGAATGTGAGGACCTTAGCGAACTCAATGCGACAGTCTAGGGCGTCTCGCTTGCATTGAGAGGCGCAAGCGGGCGGTGGATTGCCCTTAGGCAAGGCTTGGAGGATGGGCAAGGGCAAACGCTCGTAGCAAAGCCGAGCCAGTTCCCGCAAACCGAGTTGCAGAAAACTCAAGCCCCGGTCGCCATGCCAATCCAGACGACTCC
>NZ_JADEXE010000213.1 GCF_015207265.1 Nodosilinea sp. LEGE 07298
GACCGTACCTATCTCGTCCAAGAGGAAGCCGTTCTGTGAACACTGTTCTACAAGCCCGCCCCCGCAACTTCGTTTCTACCCCCACCCTAGAACGCACGACCCTCAGAGCCCTACGGTACCTGCAATCGGGGTACTCTATCCACCTCAAAGGGCCTGCTGGTACCGGCAAGACCACTCTGGCTCTGCACCTGGCCGACCTGCTGGCTCGCCCCATCATGCTGCTGTTTGGGGATGATGAGTTCAAGACCTCAGACCTGATCGGCAACCAGTCGGGCTACACCCGTAAAAAAGTAGTTGATAACTACATCCACAGCGTGGTGAAGGTAGAAGACGAGCTGCGCCACAACTGGACTGACTCGCGTCTCACCCTGGCTTGCCGCGAAGGCTTCACTATGGTGTACGACGAGTTTAACCGATCGCGCCCCGAGGTTAACAACGTGCTGCTGTCGGCGCTCGAAGAAAAACTGCTGGTGCTGCCCCCCAGCAACAACCGGGCTGAGTACATTCGCGTTAGCCCTCACTTCCGCGCCATTCTCACCTCCAACCCCGAAGAATATTGCGGTGTTCACGGCACCCAAGACGCCCTGCAAGACCGCCTAATCACCATCAATATGCCTGAGCCAGATGAGCTTGCCCAGCAGCAAATTTTGGTACAAAAGGTCGGTATCGATGGCTCTGCCGCGCTGCAAATTGTGCAGCTCGTCAAGACCTTCCAGGCGTCGGCCGCTCCAGACATGGTCTCTAGTCTGCGTCCCAGCCTGATGATTGCCACCATCTGCCACGACCACGGCATTCTGCCTTTGGCCGAAAATGCAGACTTCCGAGACGTGTGCAGCGATATTTTGCTGGCCCGCTCCAAAGAATCCGTGCCCGATGCTACCCGCCATCTATGGAACCTGTTTAACCGCTTTGTTGTTTCTCAAGCGGAACTGGTCAATGACCTCACTCTCAAGCCTGAGGCTCAGCCCCAGGCCCGCCTTCATGGCGAAGAGGAAGATGTCGCCGACACCTTGGCCTTAGACGATCCTCAGACCCCAGTTCTAAAGGATGTTCTGGCTAGCGAAGCTTCTGTAGCAGAAATTCAGGAACTTGAAGATCAGGCGCTAAGCCTTGAGGAGATAGGGTTGGTGGTAGAGACTGGCGATGCTGCGGCAGCATCGCCAGTCTCTACTTTAGAGACCGAGACCGAGCCCGAAACCGACGAGGCTGAAGCGTTGGTTATGGTCTCAGTGACAGAGCCTGACAGTGTTTTGGCCTCGTCGGCAATAGCAGCCCCCGCTAGTGTAGGCCTTGTAGAAACTCAAGCCAGCTCTTGGGACGACATCGAAACCCGCATTTTTGATTATCTAGATGCAACGGGCACCGTGTCTCTCGTTAATATCGAGACAGCCTTGGGGTTAAATCGCTTTCAGGTTGTCAGCGCCATCAAGTCGATGCTTGATCAGGGCCTCATAGAAAAGCAGGAAACTGACGGCCAGCTCCAGGGCTATCAGCTGAGTTCTAACTGAAGGTAATACCGCTGTGACCACCTCCACGACCCGCCCCCAACCCGGTCGAAGCATGGCTACCGCTACCCAGGGGTCTTCCCTGGTTGATGTCATTGAGCGGGTGCTCGACAAAGGCATTGTGATTGCTGGCGATATTTCGGTCTCCGTCGGGTCTACTGAGCTGCTGAGCATTCGCATTCGCCTGATTATTTCCTCAGTTGATAAAGCCCGCGAAATTGGCATCAACTGGTGGGAGAGCGATCCTTATCTGAGCAGCCGCACCAACGAACTACTAGAGGCCAATCAACAACTTCAGGCTCGTTTGGAGGCTATGGAAGCTGAGCTGAAGACGCTGCGACCCGCTGACCCGACTACCTAGACCATAACCTTGGGCGTTTAATTCCCAAACCAAAACCCCAGGTCTTCAAGGCACTTGGGGTTTTAAAATCTGTCTTTAATTGTTAAGACTACTATGCTGACCCTCCGTACCCTGCGGCAAATTGCCAGTAGCCGCACAATCCCTAGCTTTCGTTCAGTATCGAGCCGTCGCCAAAGCTCAGGCGATCGCCTGGTGGATGCTGGCCGTATGGGCTATTACCAGAGCTGCGCCCAAGCACAAGAAGCCCGCCGTCAGTGGCTGCGGCAGCAGTGGCAAAACCGACCCTAGCTACAGCTATGGCTTGTACTCAGAAACCAGAATGGCAATCTTACAGATGCACTAGACTGAGGCCATGACTTCCGAAAATGTCGAGCCCGATCTATTGCCTAGCCTGGCGCTACAGCCCCCCGCCAAAGCTGATGCGGGCCTAGCGCCCCTGCTGCTCACCGTGATTGAGCTGGTGCGTCAGCTTATGGAGGCCCAGGTCATCCGCCGGATGGAATCGGGTGACCTCAGCGATGAGGAGCTTGAACGGGCCGCCGATAGCCTACGGAAGCTCGAACAACAGGTTGTTGACATGTGCGAAATATTTGACGTTGACCCGGCCGATCTCAATATTGACCTGGGGGAAATTGGCACCCTGCTACCGAAGGAAGGCAGCTACTACCCTGGCGCAAAAAACCAGAACCCTACCATTCTAGAGCTGCTCGATCGCCTACTCGATACGGGGGTAGTGGTCGAAGGCGATGTTGATCTGGGTATGGCTCAGCTCAACTTAATTCACGCCAAGTTGCGGCTGGTGCTGACCTCGAAACCAATTTGAGATAGGTACCATTTACCTGCTCCTAACCCTGCCACTGCCACAGCTTGATGGTTTTGTCGGCGCTGGCGCTGGCTATGATGTTGCCGCTGGTCTGTACAGCTACCTGGTGTACTGGATTGACGTGGGCCGATAGGGTGTCTTTCAGCGTGCCACTTTGGCTGCTCCAAAGGCGCAGGGTGCCATCGCTGCTGCCGCTGACTAGCCGCCTGCCGTCAGGGAAAAAAGCTACCGTATTGACCTCCTGGGTGTGCCCTTGGAGCGTGTGTAGCAGCGTACTAGTAGCCAAATCCCACAGGCGCACGGTGCGGTCTTTGCTGGCGCTGGCCGCTAAACGACCATCCGGGCTAACGGCTACCTGATTAACGGTGTTGGTGTGACCGGTAAACACCTTTAGCACCGCTGACGTTTGGGCATTCCACAGGCGCACAGTGTTGTCAAGGCCGCCGCTGACCAACCGCTGATCGGCATCGAGCCAGGCTACGGTTTTGAGCATACCGGCTGAGCCCGGCAGGGTTTTGATCAGGGTGCCCTGGTTTAGATTCCACAGCTTGAGGGTGCCGTCTTCGCTGGCGCTGGCTAGCAAGCTGCTGTCGCTGCCTAGGGCGATCGCGGTGACATCCCGCAGATGCCCCTTGAGCGTGTGCCGCAGGGTGCCATCGCCCAGGCTCCAGACCTTGATCGTGGCATCGTCGCCACAGCTCACTAGCACCTGACCGCGCCTGTCGATAGCGACATCGTTAACCCCACGGGCGTGCCCCTTGAGCGAGTGCAGCAAATCTCCCGACTGCCAATTCCAAACGCGTAGGGTGTCGTCGAGGCTGCCGCTGACCAGCACCGGCTGCTGGGGGTTAAAGGCCGCAGCCATCACCCACGACTGGTGGCCCATGAGGGTTTGTACCAACTGCCAGCCATGGCCTGCGATCGCAGGCCCAGATCTAGGCGACCCAGATCTAGGCGACCCAGATCTAGGCGACCCAGAGCTGATGGGTTTGGTACTTGGCGCACTCGGGGTAGCCGGACCCAGGGGGCTGGAGGAAGGATTACCCACCGCAGGCCTCGACGCAGGCTCTGATGCCGGTTTTGATAACGGTTTTGATACTGGCTCTGCCGCCTCATTGATGTTGGGTATCGATGTGATTGGTAGGGCTAAGCCAGCGGTTTGGCCTGGCCCACTGAGGGGCGGTCGATCTAAACCCGTAAACAAGCTTTGGCTTGACTGGCTTGAAACCCAGCCCGGTACCGCGCCCTCCAGTTTGGGCAGTCGTTGCAGGTCATCCAGCACGTCTTGGGCCGTTTGGTAGCGCTCGCTAACCAGATCTTTGGTCATGCAGTTGAGCACTGCGGCCAAACCAGGGTGAATGGTACGCCCCTGTTTTTGTAAATGCTCTTGCCACAGCCAGCAGCCTGCCTGGGGACTGTAGAGGTCTTCAGGCTTGCAGCCGGTCAGCAGGTGAAGGCAGGTGGCTCCCAGGCTGTAGAGGTCGCTAGAGGGGTAAGCCTGGCCACTACGTAGCTGTTCTATGGGGGCATAGCCTTCAGTGCCAATGCGGGTGCCTTGCTCGTAGCGAATGGCTTCGCTAAACTGCTTAGCCACGCCAAAGTCAATCAGCACAGGCTTTTGGTCAACCTTACGGCGAATGATGTTGGAAGGGGTAATATCGCGGTGAATAACGCCGTGCTGGTGAATAAAATGCAGCACTGGCAGCAGATCTTCTAGCAGCTGGCGGAGGTGGCCTTCGCTGTAGGCCGCCTGGGCCGCAATTTCCTGGTGCAGGGTGCGGCCCTGCACCATCTGCTGCACCAAGTAAAGATATTTGTTCTGCTCAAAGTAGGCCAGCAGGGTGGGAATTTGAGGGTGCTCCCCCAGCTCGTGGAGCCGTACAGCCTCTTGCTCAAACAGCTGCACGGCTTTTAAGAATGACTTGGTGCCCTGGGTTTGGGGGGCAAATTGCTTGATCACGCAGCGGCTGTTGAGGCGATCGGCGTCGAGGGCAAAGTAGGTGCGCCCAAACCCGCCCCGACCAATCAGCTTCAGCGGTCGATAACGGCCCCTCAGCCGATGTTCTAGGGGGTTGCCGCAGGTGGGACAAACCGCGGCCAGGGTCGCGTGATTAGGCTGGGTACAGTGGGGATTGAGACAGCAGATCATCACAACGGTAAACCCAGGGACGCAGAGGCATAGTTTTTGCTTATGCTTACTTCCATTTAACCTGTAATCGGTCGGAGAGGGTGGATTTTGCTACTTCATTGCTTCTGGGTACGAGCGAATGAACGCAGGATCATACTGGGATGTGGCCGTGGTTCAAGGCCTAAACAGAGACAACAGCAAGCCTTAATGGCGATCGCAGCCTAAATTTTCCTTCCTCCTTTGCTTTTTAAGCGTTTAGCTCCTGTCTTTGTTGCGAGACCAAAGCTATATTTCGTAACAATTGGGGCGATCGCAACAACGCGCCCAAACCCTTGCGGTATCGTGAAGAACAGTCGTTATTGAGCAATTCGCTGCCGCCCCTATGACCCTGGCTCAGCCTTCCCACCACAAAGCCAAAGCCCTGCGCCCAGGAGCTACCCGCCCCGCCAAAGAACTCTGTAGCGAGTGCGGCTTTTGCGACACCTACTACATTCACTACGTCAAAGAGGCCTGCGCCTTTCTCAATCAGCAGTTTCCGACCCTGGAGCAGCAGAGCCACGGGCGCAGCCGCGATCTAGAGGCCGAAAATGAGGTCTACTTTGGCGTTCACCAAGATATGATGGCCGCCCGCAAGCAGCAGCCCATCGAGGGCGCGCAGTGGACGGGCATTGTCAGCACGATCGCGATCGAAATGCTGACCCAGGGCCTGGTCGAAGGGGTGGTGTGTGTGCAAAATACCGAGAGCGATCGCTTTCAGCCCCAGCCCATCCTCGCCACCACCCCCGAAGAAATTCTCGCCGCCCGAGTCAACAAACCTACTCTGTCGCCCAACCTCTCAGTGCTAGAGCAGGTGGAACAGTCGGGCATGAAGCGACTGCTGGTAATCGGGGTGGGCTGCCAAATTCAGGCGCTGCGGGCGATCGAAAAGCAGCTCGGCCTAGAGCAGCTCTACGTGCTCGGCACCCCCTGCGTTGATAACGTCAGCCGGGCGGGCCTACAAAAGTTTCTCGAAACCACCAGCCGATCGCCCAATACGGTGGTGCACTACGAATTTATGCAAGACTTTCGGGTGCACTTCAAGCACGAAGACGGCTCCACCGAGACAGTGCCCTTCTTTGGCCTCAAAACTAACCAGCTCAAAGACGTGTTTGCCCCCTCCTGCATGAGCTGCTTTGACTACGTGAATGGGCTGGCCGACCTGGTGGTGGGCTATATGGGGGCTCCCTTCGGCTGGCAGTGGATTGTGGTGCGCAACGATCGCGGCCAAACCATGCTCGATACGGTGATGGACCAGCTCAATACCCAGCCGGTGATGTCTGAGGGCGATCGCAAAGCCGCCGTGCAGCAGAGTATTCCCGCCTACGACAAGGCCGTGACCCTGCCTATGTGGGCCGCCAAGCTAATGGGCGTGGTGATTGAGCGCATCGGCCCCAAGGGGCTAGAGTACGCCCGCTTTTCTATCGACTCCCACTTCACCCGCAACTACCTGTACGTCAAGCGCAACTACCCGCAAAAGCTAGCCGCCCACGTACCGGAGTTTGCCAAAAAGATTGTGGGTCAGTATAAACTGCCCGATTAGCAGCAGTTGAGACCCCAGGGTTCTTTTGTTGGGAAGCAAGTAGCCCTGGCTACCCAATAAAAGAACCCTGGGGTCTTTGGCGGCAGAGGCTACACTACGCTGTAGCCCCCAGCCAGCCAGGTCTGTAGCTCGGCAGGGGCCTGAGCCTGGGCCAGCATCGCCTTAAGCTGTGCTCCATCCAGCACCTCAGTTTCTAGCAGGGCCTGAGTGGCCGACTCTAGCAGCCCCCGATTTAGCCGCAGAATTTCGATCGCCATAGAGCGGGCGTTGTTGAGCAGCAGCTTCACCTGGCGATCGATCTCGGTGGCGACTTCGGGGCTGGTGGTGCGGCGATCGCTGCCTCCATCCAAAAACTGAGCATTAGCTTTAGCAAAGGCCACTGGCCCCAGGCTGACGCTCATGCCGTACTCGGTCACCGCCTTCTCGGCCAGATCGGTAGCTTTTTGAATATCATCGCTGGCCCCGGTCGAAACCTTCCCAAAGACAATTTCTTCAGCGGCGCGCCCCCCTAATAGGGTGGCTAGCTGGCCCCGCAGCTCGTCTTCAAGCATCAGGTATCGGTCATTCTCTGGCATTTGCAGGGTGTAGCCCAGCGCCCCCAGCCCGCGCGGCACAATCGAAATTTTGGTCACCCGGTTGCCGCCGGGCATTAGCGCCCCTACCAGGGCGTGGCCCACTTCGTGGTAGGCCACTGTCTGACGTTCTGCCGCCGTGAGCACCCGAGATCGCTTCTCTAACCCCGCAATCACCCGTTCAATGGCTTCGTTAAAGTCGGCCATTAGCACCGCCTGACGGTTGTTGCGGGCCGCCATCAGCGCGGCTTCGTTCACCAGGTTGGCCAGGTCTGCCCCAGCAAAGCCAGCGGTTTGGGCCGCAATGTCGGCCAGGTTGACGTCTTCGCCCAGAGCCACGCCGCGACCGTGCACCTGCAAAATCTCCAGCCTGCCGCTCTTGTCGGGGCGATCGACCAAGACCTGGCGATCGAAGCGTCCGGGGCGGCGCAGGGCCGGGTCTAGCGTCTCAGGGCGGTTGGTAGCAGCAATCACAATCACCCCGTCGTTACCGCTGAAACCGTCCATTTCGGTCAGCAGCTGGTTCAGGGTTTGCTCGCGCTCGTCGTTGCCGCCAGTGGGGTTGCCGCCCCTAGTCTTACCAACAGCATCTAGCTCATCGATAAAGACAATGCAGGGGGCCTGGCGCTTGGCTTTATTAAACAGGTCGCGCACCCGCGAGGCACCCACGCCCACAAACATTTCCACAAATTCTGAACCGGCCATACTCAAGAAGGGCACCCCGGCTTCGCCTGCGATCGCCTTCGCCAGCAGAGTCTTGCCCGTTCCCGGCGGCCCCACCAGCAGCACCCCCTTAGGAATTTTGGCTCCCAGCTGGCGGTACTTATCGCCATTGGCCAAGAAGTCGACCACCTCTTGCAGCTCCTGCTTGGCCTCGTCTACCCCAGCCACATCGGCAAAGATAACGCCAGTTTTGCTCTTGCCGTAGCTACGCGCCTTGCTTTTACCCATGCTGGCAGCCGTGCCGACCCCACCCGCGCGGCTAAATTTTGCCGCCAGGGCCAGCGCCCCAACCAGCATTCCCGAGGAGATAATCAAGCCAGCGATACCTGCCGCAGGCAGAGGCTCAGGGGCAAGGGTGACCTGCACGCCCTGGCGCTTGAGCTGATTCACCACCTCATCGGTCGAGCCCACTGGTCGCGTCGTGTAGCGTTGACGGCCAAGTTTGGGGCCAAACTCGGGCTTGAGGATGTAGTCAATGCGTTCGGCTTTGCCGTCTCGACGAGAATCGCGCCCAATCGTTACCCGCTGCACCTGAGCATTGTTGACCTGCTCCACAAAGGTGCTGTAGGCCGATTGCACTGGGGTTTCCGTTTTCATGGGGCAAGTCCTGTAGGGTTAAAGGCAGCTCAAAGGGGCGAAGCGCTGGGAAAAGCTCCCCGCTAACCGCTCGCTTCCTTGATTTTGCGGCAGTCACACCCACCTACCCAGAGGGGGAAACGCCCTAAGTTAGCCGTGGTTACCGAAGGGTCAAGAGCTCGCTATACGGTGGTTACGACCTTTCTAGGTAGATTGCCGTAACCTTTCCAAACACGTTGCATAATGCTCGGTCCTCAGACAGGCGCTATATAATGAGGGCCAAACATTCCCCCAGCTCCTATGGCCAAATTTGATGCGGTTCAGCTTACCGAGGTTTCCGTGAATTTGCCCTGGGGCATCGGTGGGGCCAAATGGAAGCCCGATACCACTGAGCGAGCCGCCGCCTGGGAGCTTTACATCGAGTTGGTCACCCGCGTTGCCGTGCAGCCCCTCGATGCCAATGCCGGTTTGGTACGAGAAGCGCTCAACTCGCTCTACAGTCTGTTTGGCTCTACCCGCGAAATTTTACGCACCGCTGGCCCCAGGGTTGGAGCCTCTAAAGAATCGGTGGGGGGCATTGCGATCGCGGTGCTCAACAACGGCCTGCGCCCCTTCATGTCTAAGTGGCACCCCATTTTGCAAGAGTGGGAAGCCCAAAAACCCCAGGGCGTCAGCGCCGTTGCCCACGAAAAGGGCTGGGAGCTAGAGCCCACCCTGCGCCAAGAACTTAGTGATCTAAGAACTGGTCTAGAAGCCTACGCCCGCGCTCTGGCCGATATTGCTGGTGTAGACCACTAGCGATCTCAGTATTTAGCGCGTATCAGCATCAAAAAGTTACTCAAATTCGATTAAGTATCGAGAAAATACTCAGTACATAATATGAAGTTCTCAATAAGATAGAAGCCTGAGGTGCACACTCCTAGGTCTATTCTTCCTCCTTCAGCCCTTTAGGAGTAAGGTCAACACTATAGCCAGCGATCGCGGGGGCAAATCAAACGACATCGCAACCCTGATCGCTTCGTTACAATAGCTGGGTATTTTAGTAAGTAAACGCTGGTCGCTTCCGTAGAAGCGCTCACTACGTTTACTGGCCTTTACATCGGCCAATGGAGCACCCCCGTTTTTCCTCTGGTAGCCGCCCTAACCGGGCGCTTGGTTAACTGTTTTAGGTCTACAAGTTTGCTGTTGCTGTAAGGCTAATGCCTCCTAACTGGGCCTTACCCCACGCGAGTTATCGGTTTTGTTGTTTGGCACGTTGGTCTTAGAAACATGAGTCGTCATCTACTACGACAAGCTTTGCGGCTTCCTCAAGCAGCAGTTAAGCGTTTGGTTACCGGGCTGCTACAACTTGTGCTTTTAGCCAATCGACCGGCCCGTATGGCCCGGTCGGGTTTTGTGCTGCCGACTACGGTGTTACTGGTGCTAATGGTGGTGCTCACCGCTACCGCGCTCACCTATCGCTCCTTTACCCGTAGTGATATGGCGATCTCGCAGCGCGAGCAGCAGGTGATTGCCAACGCGGCTACTCCCGCCCTCGACCGAGCCAGGGCCAAAATTGAGTTTTTGTTTAACCGAGACAATCGACTCTCCAGTGGTCTGCCCACGGGCGACTTCTTAGCCAGCATGATGTTGACCCAGCCCTACCCAGGTACAGTGGTTGCTCTGCCCGGCGACCCATTTACCCTGCCCGGCGAAACCCGCCTAGACATCAACGGCGACGACACCCTCGACAATGCCTGGTCGTTTGTCAGCGACAACAATGGTGAAATCATCACCTACTCAATTTTGGTCGAAGATGAGGCTCAAGCTGATCCCGATATAAATGTTCGATCTGCTGACCTTGAAGCCAAGGCCAATGGGCTGGTAACCCGCACTGGCCCCCTGGCCACCACCGAAGCTACTACTGGCTGCGCTAATGCCAGGGCTGAGAAAGGCTGGCAAATCGTCAGCGATGGCACCAGTACTGCCCTTCAAAAGAATTTTCAGGTCAACGTGTTTGTGCCTAACGCCAACAACGCCAACCGCACCGTTGAGTCGTTTGAGTTTCAGCAGTCGCGCATTGCCAACCGGGGCAACAAGTGGGCCGCTTGGTTCCGCTACGACATGGAAATTTTCCCTGGGGCACCATTTAATATCAACGGGGCCATGCACACCGACAGCAGCCTCTTCTTCAGAAATAACAACGGCCAAGTAACGTCTTACATGATCAGCTCCCACAATTCCTGCGTCTACAGCGTAGAGGCGTCAGAAATTACCGTGGGGTTTCCTTCAGCAGATGGCACCTTCCAGGGGCAAGTTGTTAGAGGTGCAATTTTCAATAACGCCTATGGTGGCGGTAACGCTACCATCCATACCTTTAATGACGACGATCCTCCCAACGTTAGAACGCTCACCACTGGCAACGACTCTGTAGACGGAGGTAACCCCGCCGACATTGCGGTAAACCCTCTGGTGCTCTACGCCCAAGATCGTTTGCAGCACAACGACCCCAGCACCTGGACCAGCGTTCCTGACTACCTAACTAGTGACATTTTCACCGAAGGTCGCATTATCAGCAGAGTGGTAGACAGGCCCTTTGTTGATGACTTCTCTAGGGCCGATAACCGCTGGGGGCCAAAACCTCGCTACAGCGACAACAACCCAGCTCTAGATGTAACGAACCCTGCCAACGGCGTTAGCTTGGGCGACAATATCGTAGATATCGATCAGGTGACCGACCCAATTACAGGTTTAGACGGCTATTGGGAACGGCAGGCCGTTAATTACGGGCTACGTCTGGTGGTTGGCCAACGCCTTGAGCTGGGCAACCCTAATGGATGGAACTTTACCCCCCCTGGGGTTGCTAGTACGCAAGATCGCCTTTACCCGCCCAATGCAGCACGATCAGTAGGTACAGGTGCTGCGGCAGTTCTCGAAAACGAATATCGTCAGAAGACTGCTCTGCGCGACAACCTGGCCGCCGTACAATCGATGGTTGTTTATCACTACAACCACCCCAATGGGGGTGAATACCCCGCCGCATGTATGGCGATGACTGCCCATCCGGGTACGCTGCAAACTATTCGCAACAGCCGCGACTTCACAAATTTTCCTGGCACCAACCTGCCCTACCCCAACTTTCTGACCGGCACCGGCACCAATGGCTGGGAGTTTGACTTCTATTCAGAAAGCGACTTTGGTACGGACGTCTATGACAACACATCTGCTCTAGGGATTGCCCTAAGAAATTTGGCCCACTTTGCCGGCGACCCTAACGGCGGTGCGCCCTCGTTCAACCCGGTGCAAGACGGCGTTGTTCACCCCTTCCCCTATATGGCTATGTGGGGAGACTTTTCACCCCTACGTAGAATTTTTGATGACTATATCGATGCCACCACGGGAGCAGTCCCCTACGCCGATTTGAGCTCGGCAGATCGGGCGACTCTGCACTCTGCGGCCTGTACCTTAGGCATGCTGGGTAATAACCTACGGTTTGCTTCAAATCAATCCGCCATAATTGGTGCTAGTTCCAACTTATTTTGTGTCGGCTTTCCTGGGCAACGGCCTTCTGCCATTTAACGAAGAGGCAATCAGCAGGTTGCGCACCCAGTTGTCGTGATAGCGGAAACCGTTGAGTTGTTCAAAGGGGC
>NZ_JADEXE010000214.1 GCF_015207265.1 Nodosilinea sp. LEGE 07298
CGGTAGAACCGCCGTCAGCGCCACCGGAGCCAGTTGCTGCCGAGCCTGAACCTGCGTTTGTCCCGCCGCCCGCCGCTTCTGAACCTGCCCCCCCTGCCCTCTACGCTAATTTTCCCCACTTGGACGGGGCGCAGGCTGCCTGCGAAGGGTTAGCTGATTGTTGGCGCAGCCCCGTTAGCAGCAGCTGGCGCGGGGCCGCCAGCGATCTCCAAGCCCGACTAGAAGCCCAGGGCTACACCCTCAGCAACGTGACGGGCGAAGTGCTCTCCCTCGACTCTGGAGTCAGGGTTTACGCCGTTAGCAAACCGGGAGAAGCTAACTATTACTTAAATCTTGTTTCGGTGCGAGACGGCGTACTCTACACTATGACCGCCGAACCCATGACCACAGACCAAGTGTTGGCCCTACAGCAGTCTTGATCAAACCGTGGCCTTAATAAACAATAGCCCGGCTTTTCCAACGTAATTGAAGAAAACCGGGCTATTAACTAATCTGAGCCCTGAGCATAAATTGTTGTGAGAACATTGGCGTTTCTAACTCAGGAGATTATCCCTCTACCAATGCTTCTTGTCCAAAATCAGGGCCTTTACCAATACCCCAGGCGTCTTTAAGAATTTCTCGAAACGTAGTGGTCTGGTACAGCATCGATTCTTTAAGCTGCACGAGCAGAGCGCGAGCGTCTTCTGGAGAAAGCGACTGAACTTGCTGCTCAAACACCTGAAGTTCAAACTGTTGTTCGAGGGGCAACTCTTGGCGAATATCCATGGTGACATTCCTTTTAATACAACTTACATATCAATGTAACACTTTATTAAACGACCTGGGGGAATCTCTGCCTTGCGTGGTATGTGGCTTGGCCCATCATTCCGCTTTCAGGGCCTTCAACCCATGGAAGCGCCGCCTGACCGGCTATCCAAGCAGATCACTCCCCGAAACTAACCCTTGCTGGAACAACACACATTAAGCACTGTCAAGTCTTAGTCCACAAGTTACATTCTCTTGGGAGAGCTTTTTAAAATGACTTTTAGGAAAGAAATCACGTAAGGCAGCGTGGCCACCTAATGAAAGCCAAAATACCTAGCCAAGAAGCCGATCGGATTGAGGCGCTCAGGCAGTACAAGATTTTAGATACGCCCGCTGAGCACTCCTATGACGACATCACCTCTCTTGCCGCCTACATCTGTGATGTACCCATTGCGCTGATTAGCCTGGTTGACGCAGAGCGTCAGTGGTTCAAATCTGCGGTGGGTCTGGTGGCGCGGGAGACTAGCCGAGATGTATCATTTTGCGCCCACGCTATTTTGCGCTCAGGCGTCATGATTGTAAAGGATGCTGCCGAGGATGAACGGTTTGCCGACAATCCGCTGGTGACGGGTGAGCCAGGCATTCGGTTCTATGCTGGAGTTCCGCTGATTTCGCCTGGTGGTCACCCCCTGGGGACGCTATGCGTCATTGATCGAAAACCCAGGACCCTCAACGATTATCAGATCAAAACGTTAGAAGCTTTAGCGCGCCAGGTGGTGATGCAGTTAGAACTCCAGCGGGTGTCTTCGCAACTGGCTGAGGCGCTGGAGAAGATGGAGCTAATGGCCGGATTGATTCCAATTTGCTCGTACTGCAAGGGTATTCGGGACGACCAGGGATACTGGTCAACCGTGGAAGCGTTCATTCAACATTATTCGGAGGTCGGTTTTACCCACGGAGTATGCGACAACTGTATGCAAAGGCATTTTCCTGAGGTGGCAGACATTTTGCTTCCAAACCTAGAGAAAAAAGACACCTTGATGGAAGAGTAGGCAGCCTGGCTGCCTGACACGTCTTCAACGGAGGTGGATACAACAGTGGGCTTAGTTGGTGCCACTAGCGTTTTGTCCTATCAAGAATGAATTGGCAGGACTCATATAAATTCTGCTTAGTTTCCCCCGATGCGGCAGGGCAAATGCCGTTTGCCCATACAGTTTGGCTGTATGGGCACTGGGTTCCTGCGATCTAGATTTGGTATAGCTGTAGCCAATCAGGTTAGGACATCTGTCAGACTGGCGTTCAAACGTTTGAACGTTTTCAGGCTTATCGATGTCCTAACTCAGGCGTCTCTGGCTATATCACGCTCAGCTGCGTTGACGCCCAGCTTAGAGCGATCGCAGAAACCGAATCAGCGCGGCGCGATCGTCTGCCGCCATGGCTCGAAACGCTTCCTTCGCTCGCTCAGCCTCGCCGCCGTGCCAGAGAATGGCTTCTTCTAGGGTGCGGGCGCGACCGTCGTGCAAAAAGCCCGAGAAAGGCAGCACGGTCTGGGTGAGCCCCACGCCCCACAGCGGCGGGGTGCGCCATTCCTGACCGGTGGCCTCAAAGTCGGGCCGCCCATCGGCCAGCCCTGGCCCCAGATCGTGGAGCAGTAGGTCGGTGTAGGGGTGAATGGTTTGGTTCGCCAACGCCGGAATTTTGTGGGTACCGGTGCGGAGTTCGTTCAGGTGGCAGGCGGTGCAGTTGGCGGTGGCAAACAGCCGCTCGCCCCGCTGTACCCGAGCGTCATCCATGAGGGTACGGGCGGGCACCGCAATGGTCTGTACATAGGCCTCCGCTGCCTCTAGGGTGTCTTGGTCGATGTCGGTTTGGCCATCGGCGTCAGGAAAGAGAGGGTTGGTAATGCCCATATCGTTGACATAGGCCGAAGCCGACTGCTGCAACAGGGTGGGGGTGTTGGCTTTCCAGCCAAAGCGGCCCAGGGTAGGGCGCTGTTCGACCACATTCCACACCTGGTTGGGGCGGCCCGAAATGCCGTCGCCGTCGCGATCGCTCGGATCGGCCCGCTGCATAATCTCAGCCTCGGGCACGGCCTCTAGCAAACCGGCCCCAAACACCGGCTGAGCAATGCGGTTTGAGATCGCAATCTCTGCTGGCAGTGGGGTGTTATCGAGCTGTAGTAGGGTGATTTGGGGCGATCGCAGCCGATACTCAGTGCCATCGGCGTAGGTGTCTGTCTGCTCTGCCCAGTCCAGTTGCACAATGGCTTCGGGGGCGTGGCCGTATACCCCCTGCTCCTGTAGCTGTAGACCAATGCCGGGTACCCCAAGCGTATTGCCCCCCGGTGACTCAACCTCCTGGGCGTAGGGCTGGTCGGGCATCGCGCCGTGACCGGGCTCTAGCTGGCTGACCCGCACCGCCCGCTGCCCTTTTTCGGGCAGACCGCGCCCATTTTTGATGTGGCAACCAGCGCAGGCGGTGCCGTTAAACAGCGGGCCAAGACCAGGGTTGACCTGGGCTGGGGCGGTGACAAAGGCAGCCTCAAAGGCCAAATCGCCCACGGCGTGGCGCTCGGCCCAGTGAGCATCTAAGTTGGGGGCGGGTTGCTCAAAGGCGCGGGAGGTGCGGCTGTAGATGGTAGTGTCGCCGCCCGCCTGGGGGCGAGGGGTTTGCGAATAGGCGGGCGATCGCAGCAGGGCCGAGAGCACTATCCCAGCCGCTAGCGCCACGAATCCCAGGGCTAGGTGACGCGGCCAGGTTTGCCCTCGGTATCGGGAACTGGGCCAGAAGCGGATCATTGCTGCACCAGGGGCAGCACCTGCTGCTCAAAGGTTTCAAACAGCGTCAAGATGCTGTCCTGGGCGGTTTCGATTTGGGGTCGAGCGCTGGGGTCGCACAGGGAGGTCTCGATGGGGCCGGGAATAGCCGCGATCGCCCCCTGGGCCGCCGCCATCTGGGCCTGAATTTCGGCATCGAGGGCCGGATCGACCGAAGCTACAAAGGTCTGTAACCCTTTACCCTGAGTGTCGCCCGCCGCAAAATCGCCCATGTAGGCATTTTGGGCACTGACTAAGTTGTCCTCAAAGTCTTGCAGCGAGCTTTGGGCAAAGCGAGCCTCTAGCAGAAACGGGTTCTGGGTTTCGAGCGCCTCGCCAATTTTGACATTGCCCAGCTCGTCTAAAATACCGAGAATGCCCTGCACAATTTCTTCTCCGGCAGCCTGCACGGTTAGGTAAGCACCGCTGTCTTCGCCAGCCTCGATAAACTCACGGCGATAGGCCGGAAACCCGTCAATGCCCTCAGTCCAGCTGAGCAGCAGGGCATTAGCGGTTTGATCCAAGACAGGGCCAATGGCAGCTAGATATTCCAAGTCGCGCTCCGTAAACGCATCGAGGGGCTTGTCGGCATCGGTGCCAAATAGCAGATAGGCGATCGCATGGAAGCCTTTCTGACTGGTTTGCAACCCGGCTACGTACTCGGGAGTGAGGGTATTCTCGCTCTCTAGCACCGCCTGCACGTCGGTTTCGTTAAGGGGCCAGTCGTCGAGTTCGGCATCGAGCCCCAGCGAGGCGGCGGGGCCGAAGGCAAAGGCTTCGCTCTGCTCCCAGGGGTGGCGGGTCGCCAACCAGGCCTCGCGGGCGGCGGTCAGGGTCTCTTCAGTGGGTTCTTCCACAAAGGCGGCGATCGCCTCCGATAGCTCGCCCGATCGTTCGGTTAGCTGCTCATAATTGGGTACCACTAGGGCATCGACAAAGTCGGTGATGATTTCGCGATCGCTAAACTGCTCTTCAGGCGCAAGCACCACGGCCTCAGGAGATTCCGAAGGCATAGCTGCGCCGCCTTCACCGCCTTCGCCGCCCTCGCCACCTTCGCCACCCTCAGCGCCGCCGCCTTCGCCGCCACCATCCACTGCGACAGGTTGACAGACAGCTCCCTGGCCCACCAGCGTTGCCTCGGCACTGCTGTCGGCAGAAGTCATCCCAGGCATGACCGCTGCGCCCACGGCAGCTGGTGCTCCGGCAACCATTAACCCCGCAGCCAAAAACAGGTCTACGGCCTTATAACGAGCGTTCATGGAAAAACCCAAACAAGTTCAAACGATAGTTTTAGACTGTATTTCAAATGCGAATCACTGTCAAATAGCAACGGAGTCAAAAGATTGGCAAAAGACGGGCAGAAGATGCAATGCCCTGGTTGGTTTGGCTTTTGAGGTATGCAAGCACTGAGGATTTGCTGACACGGCGGCCCTCAGATTGACAACAGATTATTTTGTTGATAGCGATTCTTGCCTAGAGGGCAATCACCGTTTGCCCCTACTCGGCCCAGCGGCGCAGCAGGTTGGCGGTGGTTTTAGTGAGTAGGTCAAACTCGGGGGTTTTGCCGGTTTGGGCAAACATCGTGCGCTTCACCGTTTCGAGATCGAACAAAATTTCGCGGCGGGCGGCATCGCGCACCAGGCTTTGCACCCAGCCGACGCACACGGTGCGATCGCCCTTGACCACCGGCTCAACCCGATGCAGCGTAGTGGATGGGTACACGATCGCGCTGCCTGCCGCCAGCTTGTAGGGCCGCTCGCTGTCGGCTTCTTCAATCACCAGTTCGCCGCCCTCGTAAGCTTCTGGCTCGCTCAAAAACACTGTAAACGACACATCTGATCGATAGAAGTTGGCCCCGCCCATCAGCGCATTGTCGGTGTGCCGTCCGTAGCTCATGCCCGCACCATAGCGGCTGAAGAGCAGGGAATGGATGATTTTGGGGCAGGCTACGGCTTGGAACAGCGCATTTCGGGCGATCGCCTGCCGCACCAGAGCCTTCAGCGGGTCAACCGCCTCCTGCTTAGCCGCCTGCTGATTCTGCTTGACCAGTTTGGCGTGCCAGCCCGCCGTTGTTTCCCCCGGCACGAACTCGGCCTGAGCCAGGCCATCACGAAGGCGGGTTACCTCATCGGCGCTTAACAGGTCAGAAATACAGACAATCATAGAAAGATCGGCTTAAAAATAGTTAGGGTATGAGGAGCCACATAGCACAGGCTTTACACTCTAATCTGAATAGCACAGGGTTAAGGCTGGTAACTCATGCCTAAGCTCAGCTCTCATCCACCCATCCACCCCTTTTCTCCCTCTGGGAGACGCTAGCGCGAACGACTCCGCTCAGCGACCACTACCCATCCACCCCTTTCGACTCCGCTCAGCGACCACTACCCATCCACCCCTTTCGACTCCGCTCAGCGACCACTACCCATCCACCCATCTACCCATCTACCCCCTTCGACTCCGCTCAGGGACCACTACCCATCCACTCATCCACCCCCTTCGACTCCGCTCAGGAACCACTATCCACCCACTTCCAATCAACTGATGTATCTTAGTCGGGGAACCTGGACCGATCGCTCAAGCCGTAACCGCGTGGAGGATTCGCAATCCGTGGCTTCCCTACCGCTATTGACCCTGCCCCTAGGCCTGTTCTCAATCCTTTTAGGCACGGGAGAACCAAAGCTGCTACAGCCCTCGGGCCTCAACTCTACCGCCCTTCAAGTAGAGTGGCAGTCGCCGTGGATTGCCGAGCTGACCCGTGACCCCGTGGTAGAGGCGATCGTGGCTGACTATGTCGCCGGGCTGCGGCGGCAGGGCTGGTCAGTGCCCGACCAAGGCGTTTGGATTCAGGTGGGCCAGAGCGTGATCGCCGAGCACCGGGGCAGTGTGCTCATGCCCGCCGCCTCGTTGACGAAGCTGGCGACGACGCTGGCGGCACTCAAAACCTGGCCTCTCGACCACCGTTTCGATACTCTGGTCGGTCTGCACGGCACCTTACAGGATGATGGCGTGCTCGACGGCAATTTGGTGATCCAAGGTAGCGGCGACCCGCTATTGGTGTGGGAAGAAGGCATTGTGCTGGCCAATCGCCTGCAAGAGTTGGGCATTCAGCGGGTGACGGGGGATGTGCTGGTGACAGGCTCCTTCACCATGAACTTTGAGGAAGATCTGAACGATTCGCTCACGGCGCTAACGCAGGTGATGTCTACCTCTAGCTGGACCTGGGAGACGCGCCAGGCCTACGGTAACCTGCCCCCCGGCACGCCCCAGCCCAGTCTACAAATTGATGGAACGGCCCGCTGGATTCCAGCTGCAGACTTGGAGAATGTGCCGATCGATTGGGTAGTGCGGCACCAGTCGCTGCCGCTGGTGGCCATTCTCAAAGCGATGAATATCTACAGCAACAACGCGATGGCCGAAATGATGGCCGAGCTAGCGGGTGGACCAGATCAAGTGATGGCCAAAGCGATCGCCGCAGCAGACCTGCCGGCAGGGGAACTCAGTCTCGCCAATGGGTCGGGGCTGGGCACAGATAACCAGATGTCGGCCCGAGTGGCGGTGGCGATGACGGTGGCGATGCAGCAAGAGCTAGGTGCCCAGGGCTTTTCGGTGGCAGATGTGATGCCGGTGGCGGGGGAGGATGTCGGCACGCTGATCGATCGCCGTCTGCCCCCCACCGCTGCGGTTAAAACCGGCAGCCTGGCCGAGGTCAGCGCCCTGGCCGGGATGGTGCCCACTGCTGAGAAGGGGCCAGTGTGGTTTGCCATTATCAACAAGGGCTGGGATATCCCCGACCTGCGGGTACAGCAAGACCAGCTGCTGCGGGCGATTCAGGCCCACTGGGGGGCTGCCGAAGCACCCGCCGAGATGCGAACCAAGGTACGAATGCAGACAGGGCCATTTCGCTATGGCGACCCCAGCCGCAATCAGGTGGCCCAGGATGTGGCGTCGGAATAGGGCGGCCTAGCGTAGTGCTGGTGGAGAATTTGGGCGATCGCACCCGCTGCCCCCGGTGGCCCCATGCGGCGGCGGCCATTTTCGGTAATTTGCTGTAGCCGAGGGCCATCGGCCAGGCAATTCTGTAGAGCGGCCCCCGTTTGCTGAGGGTCGTCGAGCAAAAGAATAGACGGACCGAGCAGCCGCGACTGGGCCTCGGCAAAGGCGTAGGTAAACTGAGGGCCAGGGCCGGGGAAGGTGACCACGGGTTTGCCGAGACCGACCGCCTGCTCGGTGGCGGTACCGGCGGTGGCGATCGCCGCATCGGCCAGGTGCAGACATTCGGCAAAGGCATTGGTGGTCAGCACCAGCACGCCATTACCGCGCTGAAACATCGGGTACTCGCCGAGCACCGGCTGCCAGCCCGCATCGAGCAATACGTCTTTAAAGGCCGCCAGGTTGAGGGCGGGGGCCAGGGCGGCCAGCAGGCGAACCTGGCGATCGCCGAAGGTTTCCATCACCGATGCGATCGCGCTCACCATCCGCTGCCAGTTGTCAAAGGCCTCGGGTGCGCGTGAGCCAGGCAGCAGGGCCAGGCTAAGGCGGGCCGGAGCCGGGGGAAACGTCGCGGTGAGCTTAGCCAGTGTGTCGGCGCGAGTCTCTAGCTCATCCATCATTGGGTTGCCGGGGTAGAGGGCAGGTACCCCCAGCTTTTGCAGCGTGTTGGCGGTGAGCTGGTCGCGCAGAAACACCCTTTGGCAGCGGGGGTGCGCCATCAACCAGCGTTCCCAGGGCACGTAGACTGAGCCTGACCAGCCCTCCAACAGCGGACGACCGGGCAGACGGTGAGCTTCGTCACGAATGTAATATTCTGACTTGGCGGTGCCAATGAAGCTATACTCGGCCCCGCTCTGCCAGGCGATCGCTAGGGGCACAATATCCCCCACTGCCAAAATTTTGCCGCCGCTGCTGGCCCACTGCCGCGCCGCCTTGAGCTGGGCCAGCGTTAGCCCCACCAGCCCCCCCTGCAAATCGCGCACCAGCTCCTGGCGATCCATATAGATAAAGCCGCCGGAGGGCATGGCCTGGGTCGGTCCCTGAATTTGAATACCTGCTTTCTCGTAGGCGCGACCTTCACCCACAATGGGCAGGGCCGCTAGGCTAGGCGAACCCGGTAGCTTACGCAGCTGTTTGAGAATGCGAACCGCGATGCCGTCTTCGCCGTGGCCGTTACTAATGCAGAGTAGCTTCATTGTCAGGGACTCAATATCACCCACAACCCTAACAGAAAATGTATAGAGCACAGGGGGGAGATAGGAGCTGGGTAGCTAGGGCTGGGCGGGGCGCGGCTTAGGTTTTGGCTTGGGCTTGGGTGTTGCCTGGGCCTGCTTTGGCTGAAGCTGGCCTAGGGGTTGGGCCGTTTGATTGGGTGCTGGCTGAGACTGCTCTGGCTGGTGCGGGCCTAGGGTTTGGGCAATGTGGTGCTGAATGGCTTCGCGATTGTAGGCTGTCTGCACCGGAAAGCGAATTAGGGGTAGTCCGGCGCTTTTGACCGCCTGGTTGAGGAAGTCGTCGCGTTTGACGCGATCGACGCGCTGGTGGCTGTTGTCGTCTAGCTCGATGGCGGCTAAAACGCTGAGACGATCGCGATCGCACAGTACAAAGTCGAAGTGCTTGGCCGAGATTTTGTTAAACGCCCGCTGCCAGTCGCCCCGGTTTTCGGTCTGCGGCTTGAGCACGTCGGCCACCCGCACTTTGCCAAAGACGTGATAGCGATCGGTCGTCGCTTCCTGTAAGGCGCGGTAGAAGCTAAGCTCGGCCCTGGTAAACAGAGATTTTTGACAACTGTAGGTGTAGGTCTGGGCCGTATGGGTCTCTTTGTCGGCGGTAGGCTGAGTGGGGGCGGATGGTTTTGACGCTGTGCCCTGGCTACTAGAGAGCACTGCTAACCCGGCCAAAATAACTGCACCAATAACCAGCAAGGGAATAAGTAACGACACCTGGGGCAAACCTCTCCATAAATGGCAAGGCTAGGATGCCCAAGCTCGATGCCGATAGCTGCCCTACCCGGTTAATGCAACGGCTAAGAATTGCCGCGACTGACTGGCTTCGATGGTTCTGGGACAGAGTTTGCGGTGGACCTGGTCAGCGTTAAGCCATCGATTACAGACACCTTGAATTCTTGATTAGTCGGAGACTGCAAGGTGACACCATAAATCTCTACCGACTCGGCGGCGGCACTCTGGACGTTCTGAACCTGTAGCAGAGCTTTGAAATCAAGCTGCTCATCATAGGTTTGAATCACGGTGCGCTCGGGACCATAGCCGCGAATGGTGAGATGGCCGCGGTTAATCGCAATCGGCTGTAGCCAGTCAAACCGACCGAGCGGCAGCTGAATGGTGATTGCCTGCTGTGCAGGTAGTTCAGCAATCAGGGTCTGTAGGGCGATCGCATCGTCCTGGTTGTCATTGGGCCAAATTCCATAGTCGATGGCATTGACTACCTGAATGGGCTGGTCGCTATGGCGGTCCTGATAGGCCAGCTGCAAGCCAGCAATATCCCAAAGGGGGTTCAAAATTCCTGCTAGCGAGCAAAGAATAATGCCAAAGACAAACAGTTGGGAGAACAGTAAAAGGCTAGATGTTCCCTGCTTGACGACCCTCCGAACCCCAGTACCAGCCGCAGAAATGCTTTGATTACCCCGGTTGCTCCAGTTCTGCTGAGCCAGGTTCATCTGGGTCCAAATCTTAACCAGCGAGGCCCCCCACTGATGGAAAAGCAGCAGCGGCAGATGGACCAACTTCAGGTGAGACACCCGACCCCAAAAAATTAGCATCAGCATCAAGGGCCGAGTTAAAAGAATCCAGGCGGTCACTACTCCCGCCGATAGCCACTGACCCGTCAATAGAGAAACCAGTAGAAAACAAGGCGTAATCAGACAAGTCCAAAAATTGAACCGCTGATCGAGAAGGCTGTACCAAATAAACCAGCCGGTCGTTTGAGGCCCTAGCGCAATGGCTCGGCTGCTATTGCGCAGCATGTTTCCATACCAGCGGCGCATGTTGCTATAGGCTCGGTCCACGATAGAACCCGACACCGTCTCAATCGAGTAGACCAGAGTATCTGGCACATAGAGCATATCAAACTTGCGTTTTAGCAGCCAGAACCAGGTGCTTTTGTCATCCCCCGACAAAAACTTAAACTGTCCCCAAAGCCAGTCCTGTAACGCATCGTTCTCTAGCTGAGCAATAAACGAGGGCTGTAGCGCCAGACTGGCCCGAAACAGCGAAAATCGCCCCGTCAGACACATCACTTTGCCAGACAGCGCATCCGAGCACATCTGATAATGGCGCTGAGCAAAGCGCAGGTGGAACCATTCCGAAAACAGCGGAGATCCCTTAACTACGGGGACTTCATCTGTTGTCAAAGCACCCATTTTGGGAAACAGCCGGAAGAATGGCAGGCACCGGCGCAAAACCTCCTGCCCTAATTCCGAGTCACCATCCATTAAGGCAATCACGGTATCTGCTGGCAGATCATGGCGGGCCAGTTCGCGTAGACCATCGGCCATCGCCTTTCGCTTGCCGTCTTTCTGGGTCATTTGAATCAGCTGAATTGATGTGAGTCCGGGATCGGCTTGTTCAAATATCTGATGAATAGCCTGATTTTCGTCATCGCTACTGCTGCTAACGAGTACTGTGATCGGTTGTGCGAGGGTCTGGGCTTCCCGTGCGATCGCCCGAAATACTCGCTCACTAATCCAGGGCTGCTCCCGATAGCTAGGCACCAAAAAACAGATGTGGGGAAAGTGCTCAACGGGCACTTTGTTGGCCGCTCGACGCCAGCGAGGAAACACCCCATACGTATAAAATTTGGCCCTAATCATCCGAACAATAAACCAGGACCAGCGCCAAATACCGACAAAGCCTAAACTAATCAGACCAAATACATCCCATAGCGCTAAATAGCCAGGGTTTTGGAGCATGTAAAGCCCGACAAAACCAAACACAGCGATTAATATCAGCAGCAGCCGATTGATCTGTGATCCCATGGGTAGGGGCGTATGCTTAGAAGACGTCATAGTGATTCACTTAAGTAGGGAGTTTGAATTAAACGTAAGATGGGAGGGTTAACTAGAAAGCCCCCTTATGCCCGCCCCATTGCGTATCATTTTGACCGAGGAGGAAGACCGTACCTTAAGTGAACTGCGGCAAGCTCAGACAGTTCCTTATCGGACCCGTGACCGTGCGCATATGCTGCGCTTGAATGCTCAAGGGCTGAACGTGCCTGCTA
>NZ_JADEXE010000215.1 GCF_015207265.1 Nodosilinea sp. LEGE 07298
CCCGAGAGCCTGCGCAACTACGCGATCATCACTGCGGCCTACTGGGGCTTCACCATTACCGACGGCGCACTGCGGATGCTGGTGCTGCTGCACTTCCACGTGCTGGGTTACACGCCGCTTGAGATTGCCATGCTGTTTCTCTTCTACGAAGTGTTTGGCGTGGTAACTAACTTCCTCGGCGGCTGGATTGGCTCCCAGGTGGGCCTGCGGATGACGCTGTACGGCGGCATTGCCCTGCAAATTTTTGCTCTGGTGATGCTGAGCTTTTTGAACCCTGACTGGGTGGTGCCAGTGCAGGTAGGCTTTGTGATGGTGGCCCAGGCTTTTTCGGGCATTGCCAAAGATCTCACCAAGATGAGTTCCAAGAGCGCCATTCGCCTGGTGGTGCCGAAGGAGGCGGCATCGCGGCTGTTCAAATGGGTAGCGGTGCTGACCGGGTCAAAGAATGCGCTGAAAGGGGTGGGATTCTTTGTGGGGGCGGCGTTGCTGGAGGGAGTGGGCTTTCGCCCAGCGCTGCTGATTCAATCGGCGGTGCTGGGGGTGATTTTGCTATCGGGGGCGCTGCTGCCCGCCGACATGGGCAAGATTGGCAAGAAGGTGCCCTTTCGGCAGCTGTTTTCTAAGAGTAAAGAAATCAATGTGCTGTCGGCGGCGCGGTTCTTTTTGTTTGGCTCGCGGGATGTGTGGTTTGTGGTGGCGCTGCCGGTGTTTTTGTACGAGGTGCTGGGCTGGACCTTTATGCAGGTGGGCACCTATATGGCGATCTGGGTGATTGGCTACGGCATGGTGCAGTTTTTGGCCCCGCAACTGTTGCGCAAAGATAGTACCGGCAAGGTGGTGCCCAAGGCGAAAACAATTTTGTTTTGGACCTCGATGTTGACAGCCATTCCGGCGCTGATTGCGCTGGCGCTGATGGCGGGGGTGCGGGGCAACATTGCGGTAACAGGCGGGCTGATTGGGTTTGGGGTGGTGTTTGCGTTTAACTCGGCGGTGCACTCGTACCTGGTGCTGGCCTACACCGAAGATAAGGATGTCAGCCTGAATGTGGGCTTTTACTACATGGCGAATTCTGGCGGGCGGCTGCTAGGCACGATCGCATCGGGGCTGTTTTACCAGTGGTTTGGGCTGGTGGGTTGCCTGTGGGTGTCGAGTTTGTTTGTGTTGGCGGCGGCGCTGATTACGACGCAATTGCCCGACCCAAAAACGTCAGACCCGGTGGTGGCATAGGTTACAGCTTCTACAGTTAGGGTTTTGCTACATCTAGAAACCGGGTTTCTTTGACGGGCCAGCGAAGCTTACTGTCTCTGGCTCAGAAACCCGGTTTTTCCATATTGAGTTGCTCATGAGGGTGGGCGGTGGGTTACGGCGGGGCGCAAGGTTTAAGGGTTAGAGGCGGAGGCGAGAGCTGCCTAACCCACCCTACGAATCATTGAGATGGTTGCGCGGATTCTGGATGGTTGAAGATCACTCTTGTTAGGCAAAACCTCGTCCAAAGAATTGTAAGGGGAGGTCGTTTCGGGAATCCAATTCACTAAACTGTAGTTATAGCTACAGTTTTTTGAGGAAATTGGTCATGGAAAATAAGTCTGCCAGTGAGCGGCGTCAGGTGATCGGTGAACTGCGCCATCAACTGCGGTTTGCGCAGCCTCAGGAGCGCGATCGCATTCGCCAAGAGCTTAACTTTTGGGAAATGCGGGGTCGCTAACTCGCTGGTAGCAGGGGCAGCAGCAGGGTAACGAAGAAGTACACCAGCGCTCCCGTAAATACATAACTGTCGGTGCGGTCTAAAATGCCGCCGTGGCCGGGGATGAGGGCACCAGAGTCTTTGACCCCGGCATCTCTTTTCATCAGCGATTCGGTTAGGTCGCCTAGCAGGCTGGAGATGCCAACCATCAGGCCCAGAGCCGCACCCGTGGCGGGCCAGAGCGGCCATTGCAGCCAGTAGCTGCCGACGAGCGCCACCACCATACTGCCCAACATACCAAAGGCCGCCCCTTCAACGGTTTTCTTAGGGCTGATGTTAGAGAGCGGGGTGCGGCCAATCATTTTTCCGGCAGTGTAGGCTCCAATGTCGGCGGCCCAGATGCAGGCAAAGGCCAGCAGCGTTACTACCAGTCCGTAGGGTAGCGCTTCCAGTGCGGGGGGCCAGGTTTCGGGCCAGAAACCGCCCAGGGGCAGAGTAGTGGCGGTGTCGCCTAGATCGCGCAGCCGCACCCAAAAGCTGGGCAGGTAGCCGCCGTAGAACAGACCCAAGATTGAGGCGGCCACATCGGCAATAGTGGCAACCTGGGGCTGAAACAGCAGGTAAAAACAAATAAAGGTGCCGCTCAGAGGCAGCAGAGCATCGGCCAGCGTGGGGGAAACGTGAGCCATAATCAGCAAAAGCTGGCTGACCACCAGCGTGGTTTTGGCCGCTGGCAAAATGCCTTTAGCTTTTACCAAGGCAAAGATTTCGAGCTGGCCCAAAAAGATCAGGACGCCAAAACCCAGGGTAAAATACCACCCCCCGAGCCCAATCATGATCAGGGCTACTGCGATCGCAACGAGTCCGCTAATAATTCGAGACCAGGGCATAGGCGAAGGGGGAAAAGGATTGATTGGGGGTTGAGTTGGGGCGCTACCCCCGAGCTACGGACAATAGCAAAGCTTGCTATCTACTATCACTGTGCCACATTACCCCGCAAGCACCGCAGAAACCCAAAGCTGATTGAATGGTGCTGGTAAAGACTGGGCCAGCGGCACCGGCTGAGACTTGCCCTCGCACCAGCTTGTCGGGCGACTACTTTGCGGTGGCCAGCTCGGGGTAGCCAGCCTCAATTAGGGCGCGATCGCGAATCCGGCAAGAGTCGCAGCGTCCGCAGGGTACAGCTCCACCCTGGTAGCACGACCAGGTTTGCTCGATCGGCACCCCCAGCGCCACAGCGCGACGCACAATATCAACTTTAGAATCCATCACCAGAGGGGCAACTAGCTTGGGTGCGTGACCCTCTAGCCCCGCCTTTGACGAGAGCTGCGCCAGCTGCTGAAAAGCGGCCAGATACTCAGGCCGACAGTCGGGATAGCCGGAATAATCGATTGCATTAATGCCCAGGTACACCGCTTCGGCCCCTTTGGCTTCGGCCAGGGCCAGGGCGAGGGCAATGAACACCGTGTTGCGCCCAGGAACATAAGTAGAAGGAATGCCCCCCTCAAGACCGTCCTGGGGCAACGGCTGGGCCAAATCGGTCAGCGAAGATGCGCCCCACTGGGCCAGGTTGACATCAATAAAGTGGTGATCTGCGATCGCAAAATGCTCCGCCACCGCCTTCGCCGCCTCTAGCTCGCGCTGGTGCCGCTGACCGTAGTTGAACGAGAGAGCGACGATTGCATAGCCATCTGCGATCGCCTGGGCGGCAGCGGTCGCCGAGTCGAGACCACCCGATAGCAGCACAATCGCTTTGGGCTGAGACATGAACTAAATTCCAGCTAGGTCTGCAATGGTTGATGGGCGATCGCAATGGTTGCGGCTTCTCCTGCGCCCGGCTGTAGGATAGCTCAATTCTGGCCATCTCGGCGTGGCGTCAGGGGCCTTAGTGGGGGCAGCAATGGTTAATTCTGGTGTAGACCAAGGCCTGGGCTATGACCTTACCTCTTACCGTGGAATTATTGGCCCGGGCCGGACACATTGCCCACTATGCTAACTGACGGAGGATGTAGCTGTGGCCCAACAGCTTTCGACACCCAAACCTCAAGACCCGACGATGCTAACCTGGCACCAGGTTGAAGGCCGGGAGATTCGCCAGCAGCTGGGGGTTGACCCCGAAACTGGTCTGTCAACCCAGGAAGCGCAAGCACGGTTAGAGCGCTACGGGGCCAACGAGCTGAAGGGTAAGGCGGGGAAGCATCCTGTTGTTTTGTTTTTGCTGCAGTTCAATCAGCCGCTACTCTACATTCTGCTGATTGCCGGGTTGATCAAGGCGCTGCTGGGCTCCTGGGTCAATGCAGGGGTGATCTGGGGCGTGACGGTAATCAACGCCATCATCGGTTTTGTGCAAGAGTCAAAGGCTGAAAGTGCGATCGCGGCCCTGGCCTCCTCCGTCACCACCGACGCTATGGTGCGCCGCGATGGCCAGCAGGTGCAGGTATCGTCGCGCGACCTGGTGCCCGGCGACATTGTGCTGCTGGCCTCGGGCGACAAAGTGCCCGCCGATCTGCGTCTGCTGCGGGGCCGTACTTTGCAAATCAACGAGTCGGGCCTGACCGGAGAATCGGTGGCGGTCGAGAAACAGCCCAATCTCGATACCCTACCCGCCGATACGCCTCTGGCCGAGCGCCACAACATGGCCTATGCAGGCAGCTTTGTCACCTTTGGTCAAGGCGAGGGGATTGTGGTTGCCACAGGCCTCAATACCGAAACCGGGCGGATCTCGAAGCTGATGGACGAGAGCACCACCCTGGTGACGCCCCTGACCCGCAAGTTTGATCGCTTCAGCAAAACCCTACTCAAGGCCATTCTGGCGGTGGCAGCGCTGACCTTTGGGGTGGGCCTGGCCTGGGGCAACTCGCCGCTGCAAATGTTTGAGGCCGCTGTGGCCCTGGCGGTAAGCGCCATCCCTGAGGGCCTACCCGCCGTGGTCACCATTACCCTGGCGATTGGGGTCTCGCGTATGGCTCGGCGCAACGCCATTGTGCGCAAGCTGCCCGCCGTCGAAACCCTGGGCAGCGCTACGGTAATCTGCTCCGACAAAACCGGCACCCTGACCGAAAACCAGATGACGGTGCAGACTGTCTACGCGGGCGATCGCCACTATGACCTGACCGGCGAAGGCTACACCCCCCACGGCGAACTGCGCGACGGCGAAGATAACCCGGTGCCCCTCGATGCCATGCCCGCCCCCCTGCGCCAGTGTTTGATCGTGGGGATGCTCTGCAATGACTCTGAGCTAGAGCACCAGGACCACCACTGGAGTGTGGTGGGCGACCCCACCGAGGGGGCGCTGCTAGTAGCAGCCCGCAAAGTCGGCTTTGACCGCTCAGAACTCAACCACAGCTACCCACGCATCGATAGCATCCCCTTTGAGTCTGAGTTTCAGTACATGGCCACCCTGCACCAGCAGGATACCGCCGGGCAGTGGCTGCTGGCCAAGGGCTCGGTAGAGGCGGTGGTGAGTCGCTGCGATCGCCTGCTTGATAGTGACGGTCAAGCCCACCCCGTTGATGATCCAGGGCGCGATCGCATTCTGCTGCAGGCCGATCGGATGGCCTCGCGGGGGCTGCGGGTGCTGTGCTTTGCTGCCAAGGCCTTTCACGGTCACCATATCGACCACGACGACCTCAAGCAGGGCATGGTGTTTTTGGGCCTCCAGGGCATGATCGACCCGCCCCGTGCCGAGGCGATCAAGGCGGTGGAGGCCTGTAAAACGGCGGGCATTGAGGTGAAGATGATTACCGGCGACCATAAGGTAACGGCGGCGGCGATCGCCGAGCGCATGAGCCTCAGCCCCACCGAGGAGGTGATCGCCTACACTGGCCGAGATCTGGCCAAATTTGAGCAGTCTGACCTCACCAATGCCGTGCAGAATGGCTCGGTATTTGCCCGTGTTGCCCCTGAGCAAAAGCTGCGCCTGGTCGAGGCCCTGCGATCGAAGGGCCACATTGTGGCGATGACTGGCGACGGCGTTAACGATGCCCCGGCACTGAAGCAGGCCGACATAGGCATCGCCATGGGCAAGGCGGGTACCGAGGTGGCTAAAGAAGCCGCCGACATGATTCTCACCGACGACAACTTTGCCTCGATTGAGGCGGCGGTGGAAGAGGGGCGCAACGTGTTTCGCAACTTGATGAAGGCGATCGCGTTCATTCTGCCCGTCAACGGCGGCGAGTCGATGACGATTTTGCTCAGCGTACTGATCGGGCGCGGCGACGTGCTGCCGATTCTCTCGCTACAGGTGCTGTGGCTCAACATGGTCAACTCCATCGCCATGACCGTGCCCCTGGCCTTCGAGCCCAAGTCCCACAATTTAATGAACCGCCCGCCCCGCAACCCTAACGAACCGCTGTTGTCGAGGGATCTGCTCAAGCGCATCGCCCTGATATCGGTGTTCAACTGGATCTTGATCTTCGGCGTCTTTGAGTGGGTTCGCCGCACCACGGGCGACATTCCCCTGGCCCGCACGATGGCGATTCAGGCCCTGGTGGCGGGGCGGATTATCTACCTGCTCAGCATCAGTCAGTTTTGGGCCTCGGTGGCGGCGCGGCTGCGCGGCCTCAAGGTGCCCCTGGGGAATGTGTCGGCGATCGGCTATGGAATTGTGGTGGCGATTATCTTTCAAATCATCTTTAGCCAGGTGGGCATCATGAACTTCCTGTTCTCCACTGCGCCCCTGAGCCTCAGCCAGTGGCTGATCTGCATTGGCGTGTCGCTACCGATGTTTTTAGTTGCCCTGCTGGCCAACCGCCTCAACCCGCAAAACTAAGCTCTGGTGAATAATTCAGGTTAAGTGGAGGCTGGGGTGGCGCTGACTTGCGATTCTAGAATCACGCCGTAGAGGGGGCTGGTGGCCATTAAATGGTCGTGGGTGCCCTGGGCCACCAGTCGCCCTTTATCCATCAGCAAAATGCGATCGGCGGTGCGGACGGTGCTGATCCGCTGGGCGACCACAAAGGCAGTGCAGGTGCGGCGGCGCATCAGGTCGTCGAGGGCGGCCTGAATTTGGGCGGCGGTTTGGGCATCGACGGCGGAAGTACTGTCGTCGAGAATCAAAATGCTGTAGTCGGTGAGCAGGGTGCGGGCGATCGCAATCCGCTGCTTTTGCCCCCCCGAGAGGCCCACGCCACGCTCGCCCACCACCGTGTCGTAGCCGTCCGGCAATTCTGCTACAAAATCGTGAATTTGGGCGGCTTTGGCCGCTGCAATCACCTCATCCAGGCTGGCCTCGGGCTTGGCGTAGGTAATGTTGGAGAAAATGGTGCCCGAGAACAGGGTGGTCTCTTGAAAGACGGTGCTAATGCGCGATCGCAGGCTTTCCAGCGTAAAGTCGCGCACATCGCGGCCATCAATGCGTACTGCCCCAGCGGTGACATCGTAGAAGCGAGGAATCAGATTGGTGACGGTGCTTTTGCCCGAGCCAGTCATACCCAAGATAGCGATTAGCTCGTTGGGCTTGGTTTCAAAGGAAATCTCGCCCAGGGCCGGAGTGGTGGCACCGGGATAGCGAAACGACACATTTTCAAAGGTGACTCGGCCACTGCAAGCGGTGAAGGGAATGGCGTTGGGGCGATCGCGAATGTCAACTTCGGCATCGATTACCTCATAGACCCGCTCTGCCGAAGACGCCGCCTGGGCGATCGCCGGAGCGGCAAAGCCAATCAGCAAAATCGGCTGCACAATCAGCAGCAGGTAGGCATTAAACGCCACCAGTTCCCCCACAGAAAACTGGTCGTTGATGACCGCCGCCCCGCCGTAGCCCACGACCGCCACCACCACCAGGTTGCTGGCCAAAAAGATAAACGGAAAGGTATTGCGAATCGCTACGATCGTCTTCATGTTGGCGGCAATTAGGCTGGTGTTGAGCTGGGTGTAGCGATCGCGCTCCACCTCTTCCCGCACAAAGGCTTTGACCACCCGCACCCCGAGCAAATTTTCCTGCAAGACCCCATTTAGCTCAGCCAGCTGCTCTTGCACCTGGCGAAATAACCGATTATTTTGGCTAAAAAATCGCGCCATCAGCCACCCCGCCACGGGTACTACTGTGAGGCTAATCAGCGCCAATCGCCAGTTCATCACCAGCAAAATGATGGCGATCGCCACCAGCGTCGCCACGCCGCTAATCACCTGCACCAGGCTGGTACTGAGAAAGGTGCGAATTTGCTCAATGTCGCTGGTAACGCGGGTGAGCAGCTGCGAAGTCTGCGACTGGTCGTGGTAGCTAAAGCTCAGGGTTTGAATTTTGCTAAAAATGCGGTTGCGCAGGTCGTAAACTACGCTTTGCGACATCGCCTCAGCGCAGAAGCTTTGGCCAAAGTTAAACAGCCCGCGAGCCAGAGCGGCCACCACCAGCCCGGCCCCACTTTGCAGCACCACCGTCAAATTGTTTTCGGCAATGCCCTGGTCGATGGCCCAGCGAAACAGCTGTGGGGTAATGGCGTAGGCCGCCACCAGCAGTAGGGCACTGGCCAATGCCCCCAATGTCAGCCAGGGATAGACCCTGAGCCGACCGAATACCCGCTGGAGCTGCTGGAGCGAAGACCTGTCTTGGGACTGAGCGACCTGTACCACCCGCCTGCACCTACTGCGCCTGAGTCTGAATCATTCTAGACGGTGCGCTTCAATATCTACAGGTGCAGCAGGCATCTTGCCAATCAAAGATAGCCCCGGAGCTAGGTCTGTCTATACGAGCTGTGGCGGGCTTAATATTGGTTGCTGCTAGTGTTTATTGACTTTCCCAAGCGTCTGGTTTCAAGTTGAAACAAGCCAACACACAGACTGAGCCATAGAAAACCGATACTATACCCAGCCACCACATCGGTAGGCCAGTGAACGCCCAGATAGATACGACTGAAACCAATGCTGGCAATCAGCAAAACGGCGACGCCGTAGATCAACCACCTCTGCGGCTGAAACCGCTGCGCCAGCAGGTAGGCAGAAAATCCGTAAAGCACCATTGACCCCAGCGCATGACCACTGGGAAAGCTGTAGGAGGTTTCGGTGATCAGTTGTGCCCACAGCGCGGGGCGCTCTTTACCAAAAAGGAGCTTAAACCCAGTGCTCAGCACCGCTCCACCGATACAGGTAATGGCGAAGATAGCGGCAATCCGCCAGCGCCAGCGCCACCACAACCAGACCACGCCAATACAGGTCAGCGGCACCACAACATCAGGATCCCCCAGTCGGGTGGCGGTCAGCATGACCTGATCCATCACGGGGTTGGCAAACTGATTGATCCACAGCAGGATAGCTTCATCAAAAGCGAAGACTTCCTGTTCCAGCACTTCTTCGGCCAGATTAGCTAAGCCAAACAGCAGGAGCAAACAAACCCCAAGCCACACCACACCAGCGGCTGTAATGAAGGACATCAAGCGGGGATGTACCTCTCGTATCCACAGCTTGGCCAGTTTTTTCAGGGTTTCCTGCATAGTGAATTAATTCAGTTAGAGTTTGTCGAATTTTAAGCGGCGATTTCCAGATACCCAAACGTTCTGGCTGATCAGCCAAAGGCCCTTGAGATCTACATGGGTATCTTTTCACTGCTCATAGGTGAAGGATCATCTACCCAGAGAGGGAGCCTGTCGCTTTTGCACACCAATCGACCGATTTAGACAACCACACCCAGTTCAGCACACCGATGCGCTAGCACCTGCGGCACGGATGGATTACATCGGTTAGGCGGGTAGATTATCTCTCTCGGGGCAGATTCCTGTTTCTGCGGTTGGCATAAAAATTGATCGATACAATGAGCGCCCTTGCCTATGAATTACGTGTTGGCTAAGGTGCTGAAAGCAGCTTTGTTGCTAAGGCAACTGTAGATTAGCAACCTCATCGGTGAGCGTTGCCAATGCATAACACTTGCGCCAACTCAGCCGACAGCAGGGCTACGAGCAGTCACTTAATAATTAGCGGTTAGGAGAACGAGGCCATATCGCCGCCTTCTCTGGCTCTAAAGCAAATGTGCTCTGTGATTGACTGGCTTAGCTAGGTTTCCTTTCGGGATTTGTGAACGTTTTTCGATTTGCAAGCCCGTGAGGAAACCTGTGAGCTAGATAATCGTGATCGACACGCTACGTTTAGTCCCTAAGTCCACTCAATGCTGACGATTCTTATGCTCATGGCTCAAAGGTGGGTACAGAAGGGAGAAAACAGCAGATGACGCAGCAGCAGGAGGCGGCTGCCCCATTGTTTGGCGGCGGGGGCGAAATGGGGGCGCTAATACGGGCCTACGATTGGTCAAAAACGCCCTTTGGTGCGGTTGAACAATGGCCTCAAAGTCTGCGATCGACTCTGAGTATTTGCCTCAACTCTCGCTTCCCGATGGCAATTTACTGGGGGCCAGATTGCCTGCTGCTCTACAACGATGCCTGGCGACCGATTGTAGGCGACAAGCACCCTGGGTCGCTGGGTCGCCCGGCACAGGTGGTTTGGCCCGAAGTTTGGGACAGCATTGGCCCTGAGTTTGCCCAGGTATTTGCTACGGGGGAGGGCATTTTTCACAGCGACGAGCGGCTGGCCATGCAGCGGTATGGCTACACCGAAGAATGCTTTTTCGACTACACCTTCAACCCGATTCAAGGCGAAGGCGGCGAGGTTGACGGCATTCTTAACGTGGTGAGTGAGACCACCTACCGGGTGTTGGGCGATCGCCGTGCCCGGCTGCTGCGCGAGCTAGCTTCTAAAACCGCCACGGCAAAGACCGTTGAAGAAACCTGCGCTCTGATGGCAGAAGCGCTGAACTCAGGTCCGGCTGATATTCCGCTGGCGCTGCTTTATGTTGTCAATGCTGAAGCGCAAACGGCCTACCTCTGTAAGGGAACTGAATCTGTCTCAGCGGTGCCCAATGCGCTTGAGCAGGTCAGCCTGGCGGCGGATGACTCAACGCAGAATTCGGGCGGCTGGCCGATCGCTCGGGTGGCCCAGACGGCCCAGGCTCACACCATTGACGACCTGATCGATCGGTTTGGCTCGCTCCCCGGCAGCCCCTGGCCTGAGCCACCTCAAGAAGCGATGGTCTTACCAATCGTAGTGCCGGGTCAACTAACCGTATCGGGGGTGTTGGTGGCCGTGGCTAGCCCTCGCCGTCGGCTAGACGATCACTACCGCGATTTCTTTAAGCAGATTGCGGCCCAGATGGCCAGTGCGATCGCCAATGCCCGCTCCCACGAAGAACAGCGACAGCGGGCTGAGCAACTGGCCGAACTCGATCGCGCCAAGACCATCTTTTTCTCCAATATCAGCCACGAGTTTCGCACCCCGCTCACCCTCATGCTGGAGCCGGTGGAAGACGCCATTCAAGCCGCTCACAACGAGGAACAGCGCGATCGCCTGGAGATGGTGCACCGCAACGCCCTGCGCCTGCAAAAACTGGTCAATACCCTGCTCGACTTTTCGCGTATTGAAGCGGGCCGCACTGAGGCCGTCTATGAACCCACTGACCTGGCCCTGCTCACGACCGATCTGGCCGCCGTGTTTCGCGCCGCGATCGAGCAGGCCGGGCTGCAGCTGGTGGTCAACTGTCCTCCTCTCCCTAACCCCGTCTACGTCGATCGGGACATGTGGGAAAAAATTGTGCTGAATTTGCTCTCTAACGCGTTTAAGTTCACCTTTGAGGGCGAGATTGAAATTGCCCTGCACCCAGAACAGGATCACATTCGGCTAGAGGTGCTCGACACCGGCATTGGCATTGCCGCCGAAGACCTGCCCCATATTTTCAAGCGCTTTCATCGGGTGCAGGGGGCTACAGGCCGCACCCACGAAGGCTCAGGCATCGGGCTGGCGCTAGTGCAGGAGTTAGTTAGTCTGCACGGCGGCACCCTGGGAGTAACCAGCACCGTCGGCCGGGGCACCCAGTTTACGGTCACCCTGCCGATGGGGTCTACCCATTTACCCGCCGAACGTCTACGACGCGGCGAAGCCGAACGCATCGGTGCCCCCCGGACCCAAGCCTCCGCCGCGATCGGCCCTGCCCCCTACTTAGAAGACGTTCTAACCTGGCCCCAGCCCCAGGCATCCTCCCCATCTCCCTCATCC
>NZ_JADEXE010000216.1 GCF_015207265.1 Nodosilinea sp. LEGE 07298
CTCCACCCTTCTGGGGTACCCGCGTGCTCACGCCCTCGGATATTTCTCTGGAGGAAGTTTTCGGCTATCTCGATCTCCAGGCGCTGTTCGTTGGCCAGTGGCAGTTCCGCAAACCCCAGGAGCAATCCCGCGAAGACTACGACGCCTTCCTGAAAGAGACCGTCCACCCCATTCTCGAAACCTGGAAGCAGCGGATTCTCTCAGAAAACCTGCTGCATCCTCACATTGTCTACGGCTACTTCCCCTGCCTGGCTGAGGGGAACTCGTTGCACATCTACGATCCGGCTGTGATGAAGAATTCCGATATGGGGACAAACAACCGTTTGCCCCTACCGGAACCGATCGCCACTTTCACCTTCCCCCGGCAAAGATCCCTGCGGCGGCTGTGCATTGCCGACTTCTTCTTGCCGAAGGAACTGGCGAAACCAGGTGAGTTCGACGTATTCCCCATGCAGGCGGTAACGGTAGGCGAGGTAGCCACAGAGTTTGCCCAAAAGCTGTTTAAGGCCGACCAGTACACCGACTACCTCTACTACTACGGCCTGTCGGTGCAGACGGCGGAGGCAGTGGCCGAATGGTGCCATACCCGTATTCGTCACGAGCTGGGCTTTGGGGATTTGGAGCCCGCCACGCTGCGGGAGGTGTTGCAGCAGCGTTACCAGGGGTCGCGCTACAGCTTTGGCTACCCCGCCTGCCCCAACATGGATGACCAGCCGGTGCAGCTGGAGCTGCTGGGGGCCGATCGCATTGGCATGACCATCGACGAGAGTGAGCAGCTGTACCCGGAGCAGTCAACAACGGCGATCGTGGCCTACCACCCAACGGCAAAGTACTTCAGCGCCTAATTAAAGATCTCCATGCGGCTGTCCTACTAATCTCTCATCCTTTTCTGTACTCTCCTACAATGGCAGTATTGGACTAACAGCTACCCTATGTCGCCCCAAACCGCTGCTATGGCTAGTTCACTAGCCCAGCTCTATGAGCAAGACTACGCCCTTTGGCTCGATGTCAGCTGCCGACTGCTAAAAGCAGGGCGGCTATCAGAGCTAGATATTGCTAACCTACTTGAAGAATTAGAAGATATGGGGCGCACCGAAAAACAAGCGTTGACTAGCAACCTGATTGTGGTGCTAATCCATTTGCTCAAGTACGCCTATCAGCCGGGTCAGCGCTCAAACAGCTGGCGCTTTGTGCTCAAAGAGCATCGCCGTCGGCTGCAAGAATCGCTCAGCACCAGTCCTACTCTAAAGGCTTATTTTGAGGAAATCTTTGCTGGCTGCTATCAGGAAGCGCGCGATTTAGCCGCCACCGAAACCGGGGTTGGCATAGAAAATTTTCCGTTAGAAAGCCCCTTTAGTTCAGAGCAGGCGCTAGATCGAGAGTTTTTGCCGAGGTAGCGCTGAGGGAGGTTAGCGATCGCGTCCTCCTGCCCCGGCCAGTGGCGGCAGGCCACCTTCAAACAGTGCCGCTGCCGGGTTAAACTCCGCCTCTAAATTGCTGCCGATTTCATCCTCAACCCTATCCTCATCGCCGGGGAGAATCCGCGCTGATTCTAGCCCGCCGAAGTCGAACAGGGCAGGGTCGGCTAGCTGCGACGGATCTATATTTTGCAGACTGCGAAACAGGGTTTCGGTGCGACCGGGCCATTCTTTTTCCCAGGCTTGCAGCATGGCTTTGATCTGCGCTCTTTGCAAGTTAGCCTGCGACCCACAGAGCGTGCAGGGGATGATCGGAAACTCGCGGTAGCGGGCATAGCGGGCGATGTCGGCCTCGGAGCAGTAGGCCAGGGGCCGAATGACGATGTGGCGGCGATCGTCGGTCAGCAGCTTGGGGGGCATGGCCTTGAGCCTGCCGCCGTGGAACATATTCAGAAACAGGGTTTCGATCATGTCGTCACGATGGTGGCCGAGGGCGATCTTGGTGGCTCCTTCCTCGGCGGCAACCCGGTAAAGAACGCCCCGGCGCAGCCGCGAGCACAGGCTGCACATGGTTTTGCCTTCGGGGATCACCCGTTTGACGGTGCTGTAGGTGTCTTGCTCGGCGATGCGGTAGGGGACACCGATCGCATGAAAGTACTCGGGCAGCACGTGGGCGGGGAAGCCTGGCTGCTTTTGATCCAAATTCACCGCCAGAATGTCGAAGTGAATCGGAGCGTGGCGCTGGAGGTGGCGCAAAATATCGAGCAGCGTGTGCGAGTCTTTGCCGCCTGAGACGCAGACCATGACGCGATCGCCCTCGTTGATCATGCCGTAGTCGGCGATCGCCTGGCCCATGCGCGATCGCAAAAAACCCTGAAGCTTCTTAAAACTGTTGGAGGTAGGCTGCTGAGGGGCGGCCATAGGCATTTCCTTCTGGCTGGCTGGCTGCGGTATGCACCAGAACTATCTTAGTCTCAGATAGTATGAACCGAATGCTGAGACGATTGAAGGCTCGTTCAAAATGCCTCGAAGTCATTCCTTAATTCAGCAACGCCCGAAACTCAACAACAGGTTCGGCAACGAGCCAATTAACTTTGCGAATACTGCCAGCAGAAAAGGGAAGAAGCCGCAGAGCACTATTGCAAAGGAGCCGCCCCAAACGTGGCATTAAATTGCTGGCACCATACGGCTACAGCTTCAAACGCCGTCAGGTCAATCTCTGCCGGCACGGCATATTCCTGGCGGCCATTCGTAGCGGTCAACGGTGCAATGACGACGTAATCCTCCTCATTGATGGGGTAGGCGGGGGGAGTACTTTCGGCAATTAGGTCAGCCGAGCGATGCAACACCACCACCAGATCTGGTCCATTAGAGGTCGCAAAGTTTTCGTCGAAGACCAGGGTTGCCTGACCATCCTGGCTGATTAGCTCAACGTTTCCCGTTGTTTCATGCTCGGCTGAAGCAAACACACCAAGGCGGGTTGTGCCGGAGGCCGTAGCACTAGCGGTTGTTTCTGAATCAGAATCGGTTGTAGGGGCCTCTTCTACGGTCGAGGCGGTTTCAACATTTGCGGCATCTATTTCGGTAGACGTGGTTTGGGAAGGGTTGCAGGCCGCCGCCAGTAGAGTCGCTACCACCATCAAAACGATCAGGGAGAGTCGCGCAATCATTATTCGGAAATCCTCAGTCTTGGAATTGCTGACATATTAAAATCCCAACCTGAACTGGAAGAGATAATTTCCTGAGAAAATCCGAAGAAGGAACGGATTTGAGCATTCTGGGGATCTTAGGGGGCAGGCCATACCAGCGTGGCGGTATTGTCGATCGCCTGCGGATTGCCCTCACAATCCACCGAGTTGAAGTGGGCCAATCGCGTTTGCACATCAGGCGGCAGGTGCGAGAAATCGATCTGGGTGTCGCCTGCCGCAATGCTGGGCCAAAAGTGCTTTAGCTTTGGGGCGATCGCCGCCGCTTCTGCTTCTGCTAGCCCCACGGGCGGGCTGATCAGGAACTTGGTCATAAACCCCTCAGCGCGATCGCTCATCCACTGGTGCGACATGGTTTGCAAATCGTCCCAGGGGGCAACGGCGGTGAGGCGGCGCGATCGCACGTCCATGCGCAGTTCGCCGTCGCCGTGCTCAATCTCTACAACCCGGTAGGGATGGGGGTAGCTGACCAGCGACCCGGTTAACACCTCGCACAGGTCGCCTCGGCGAGCCACATCCTGCACGTGCAAGTGGCCGGTAAACATCAGCCGCACCCTCGCCGTCTCCAGCCGATGAATAATCTCTGAGGCATTGCTCACCATGTAGCGCTGGCCCAGGGGGCTATTCGACTGCCCAGGCAGGTGCTCCAGCACGTTGTGGTGCAGCATCACGAGAATGAGATCGTCCCGATACCGGGCTAGCGTCTCCTCCAGCCAGTCGAGCTGTGCCTCATCCACATAGCCCACCCGAACCTGCTCACCCGAGGCTTCAAAGGCATTTGAGTTGAGCGCTACCAGCCGTACGCCGGGGAGAATTTCGTGCTGGTAGTGCAGGGTTGCGCCGTCGCTATAGCCAAAGTCCTGGTACAGGCGGGGGAAGTCTGAGAGGCCAATGGCGCGATCGCTGGCGTCGCGAGCAATCACATCGTGGTTGCCCGGCACCACGTAGGCTGGAAAGGGCAGCCGCTTGAGGCGATCGATCAGCCACTGGTGGTTAACCCATTCACCGTGCTGGGTGAGGTCGCCCGGCAGTAGCAAAAAATCGAGATCTAGCGATTCTAGGTGGTCAAAAATTTGCTCAATGCCCGGAATGCTGACTTCCACCAGGTGAAACCGGTTGGGGCCATTGTAAATGGTCTCAGGTCGAGCGATGTGAGGGTCGCTGATGATAGCGAAGCGAAAACGCTGTCCCATGGAAGTAAAACGTTGATTTTTATGCATGTCCCTAACAGCCTAGCCGCTAGCTGCCCGATTCGGTAGGGAGAGGGTGTTGGGTGTCGGGTATTGGGTTTACGATTCCGTCGAGCACCTGAAACCTAACACCTAAAACCTGAAACCTAGCACCTAAAACCTGAAACCTAGCACCCCAAATGGCATGATAGAAAGCCGTGGTTCCATCGAGGTCAACCCTGTGGCTGTTGTTCGGGTGCGCCAGCACGTTAATCCCCTGAGCGATAAATATCAGGCTCCGGTGGGTATCCCCGCCTGGGAACAGGTGTTCGCCACCCATCGGCAGCCTCTGCACATCGACATCGGCTGCGGTAAAGGAATGTTTGCGCTGCAAATGGCTCAGCTTGTGCCCGAGTGGAATTTTTTGGGCTTAGAAATTCGTAAACCCGTGGCCGAATCGGCCCAAAAGCGGCAGCAAGAGGCGGGGCTGACAAACCTCCATTTCATGTTCTGCAACGTCAATATCTCTCTGCGTGCCCTGCTCGAAAGCTGGGGCGACCAAACCCCCCTCCAGCAAGTCTCTATTCAGTTTCCCGACCCGTGGTTTAAAAAACGCCATCAAAAGCGGCGCGTGCTGCAACCCGAGCTTGTCAGCACTCTGGCAGAGTTTTTACCAGCCGGGGGGCGCGTGGTGGTGCAGTCTGATGTTGAAGCGGTGGCGGTGGATATGTGCGATCGCCTCACCGAGAACCCCCACTTCCAGCGCCAGGCCGAAAGCTGGCTAACCCAAAGCCCCTTCCCAGCCCAAACCGATCGCGAGCGCGTCACCCTAGAGCAGGGACTACCCGTTTACCGCGCCATCTTTACCCGGTCTTGAAGCCCCACGCCTGGCTCAGGGTGTAAAATGGCCCAGTATCGGTAGTTAATCTCTGGGGCTGTAGCTCAGCAGGATAGAGCGGCCGCCTCCTAAGCGGCAGGTCGTGGGTTCGAATCCCGCCAGCCCCGTTGTTTGTAGCCGTGCTAAGCCTGGCAGGCCCAGGCCTATTCTTTTAGCCGAGGGCGCAGTAGGGCGCTGACCCGCAACACCTCGGCTACCGACCAGGCCTGAGCGAAGGCACCGCGCGGCTCCATCGGCACATCGCCGTCAAAAATTTCGCTGAGGGTGCCCAGGCAGCCGCCGTGCAGGTGGTGAATCAGCGGGTCTAAAAAGCTGTGGGCCAGGTCGGCGTCTTGGTAAACCCGCCAGTGGGCCTGCACAAAGGGACCCATGAGCCAGCTCCACACGGTGCCCTGGTGGTAAGCGCCGTCACGCTGAATTAGGTCGCCGCCGTAGATGCCTTCGTAGCTGGGGTGGTCGGGGTCGAGCGATCGCAGCCCGTGGGATGTCAGCAGCCGCTGGGCCACCACATCGACCACTGCCCGCTGCTGGTCGAGGCTCAGACAGGGTTCTCCTAGAGCTTGATCGGGTAGGGAAACGGCAAAGATTTGGTTGGGGCGCAGGGCTGGGTCTGCGCCGTTGGGGCCGTCGAGCACGTCGTAGCAGTAGCCCAGTTCAGGGTTCCAAAAGCGCTGAAAGCCCTGGTGGGTTTGGGCGGCCATCGTCTGATAGTCTTCCGCAGGCTGGCCCAGCAGGCGGGCAAACTCGGCCATTACCAGCAGGGCGTTGTACCACAGGGCGTTGACTTCGACCGGCTTGCCGATGCGAGGGGTCACTACCCAGTCGCCCGCTTTGGCGTCCATCCAGGTGAGCTGTACGCCGGGCTCTCCTGCCGACAGCAGGCCATCGGTGGGGTCGACCTGAATGCTGTGACGAGTGCCTTTGCCGTGCCAGTCAATCACCTCTCGCAGCTGGGGAAATAGGGCTTTGATCAAGGTGGTATCGGCAGTGGCCTGGTGGTAGGCGCGCAGGGCCTCAAAGTACCAGAGGGTGGCGTCTACGGTGTTGTAGTGGGGGGCTTGGCCACCTTCAGGAAAGGCGTTGGGCAGCATGCCCTGGTCAAGGAAGCGGGCAAAGGTCTGTAAAATCAGCCGGGCCAGAGTCGGGCGTCCGGTGGCGAAGGTGAGCCCCGGTAGGGCGATCATGGTGTCGCGGCCCCAGTCGCCAAACCAGGGGTAGCCCGCGATCACGGTTTTGCCGGTGGTTGGTTGGGGTAACGGGCTACTGTCGGGGCTTTCTGCGGCCGAATCTTGAGGGTGGGCAGGACTGTCACTGGTCTCTGGACTGGGGGGATTTAGGGGGTCGCCGAAGTCGGCTGGGTCGGTGTCTACGCCTAGACCGGCGATCGCCCGGTCGACGATAAACTGATCGGCGGCCAGCACCAGCTGGTTTACCCAGGTGGGTGGCTGGTCGTCGGGCTGAGCCGCTTTGCCCTGGCTGATCAGGTGTTGCTCGTAGGCCAGGCGGCGCAGTAGAGCGCTTTGCCCCGAGCGATCGGCCTCGGCCTCGGTGGTGGCTACCAGGGTAAATGACTGGCCCTGGCCCAGGGTGGGGCTAAAGGTAGCGGCGTGCAGATGGTCGTCGTAGGGGTCAATGCCTCGGTAGGCTTCGACTGCCAGGGCGTAACCGTTGTACCAGGTGTGGGCGGGGATTGCAGGGGCGGTTTCGCTCAGCAGGTAGAAGGGCTGAGCGTGATCTTTGGCTTGAATGCGTAGGCCCTGGGGGCAGTCTGCGATCGCCATTTGCCAGCCCTCGCCCTGGGTGCTGTGGTGGTGGAGGCGATGGTTGACCAGCACCTTGAGGTCGAGGTTCACCGGGGCACTGGCGCGGCTGAGGGTATAGCGAACGTAGGTGGTATTAGCCCCTGGCTCCATCCAAATCCGCTTTTCGAGGCGGGCATCGGCGATCGCGTACACCCAAATCGGAATTGTGCCCTCTAGCCGAAACGACTCCAGGTGCAGGTAGCCGTGAGGGGTGATGGCACCATCGGCCCAGCGATCGCAGTAGAGGGTGTAGGGCTGGCCCAGGTAGGTGGCGGTTTCATTCACCTTCGTAACCAGCAGCGTGCGCTCGACTGGTGGTTTGAGCGCCGCCACCAGCAGCCCGTGGTAGTGGCGGGTAAGCACCCCCGACACCGTGCCGCAGCCATAGCTGCCCAGACCATTGGTAATCAGCCATTCTTGCTGAGTGGCGATCGCCGCGTTGCCGCACAGATGACGACCAAAGGAGATAGTCATACTCTATAAACCTATGTGTTTTCTTGGCCGTGTGTTTTCTCGGCGACGATTTCACTCGCCCGATACTATAGCCAAAAGCTGGCAAAGCGAACCGCTAACCCATTGCGACCGCATCCCTTCTATAAAAGCTTTACAGAGATTTTGTCAAACGGCGTCTATAGAAAGCCAGAAAGCTGCCGCGCCCCCTGCTTATCTATTGCCTAAAACTGCCCTTGCCACGAGATTGCCTGCTCCGCCCGGTTGTCCCCCAGCGATCGCACGGCGGTAATCTCAATCTGGGCGTAGGTGCCGCGAGTCAGGGGGCCGCGATCGATGGGCAGCCGTCCCAGGGCTAGCTCAAAGCGGTTGCCCGCCAGGCTGACCAGTTCGGCTGGCACTACATCGTCGTAAACAGTAACGTAGCGCGGGCGGCGGTTATCTCTAGGGTCGTCGCGGGTGGTTCTGAGCGTGAGGCGAAACTGAGTGGTGAGATACTCTGACTCGCTGGCTAAATCGAGCACGGCGACATTGAGGTTGGCACCGCTGCCCTGCACCGTCCCCAGGGCCAGGCGGGTGACATCGCTAGCCCGCACCGCATTGGTCACGGTAATCACCATCTGATCGCCCTCGCGGCGGGTGGTGTAGTCGGCCCATAGGCTGTCGGGGAAGGTGGCCGCCAGCGACCCGTCGGGCTGAATTTCGGTGCGCACATCGCCACCGGCAAAGGTGCCCAACGGCCTATGGGCCTGCCAATCGAGGCTGACGGTGCCCTCCACGCGCCCGGTGTACTCCTGGTAACTGTCGTTGACGCGAGAGCCGGGGGCCAGCAGGGTATTAGCGCCGCTGCGCTCGGCCCACAGGTTGCGCGAGAGCTGTACCGGCTGGTTGGCCAAGTTTGACAGCCCCACCGCGATCGCCGGGTTGTCGGGCTGCAAGGGCTCTAGCTGGTTAACAATCCACAGCTGGCCGTCGGCACCGGGGGCACCATCACGGCCAAAGGAACCGTTGCTACCGCTGCGGCCATCGCGGCAGGTGTAGCGAGTATTTTGACAACTGTAGTCGGCCTGACCGGGGGTGCCGGTGCAGGTTTGAATCTCCCAATCGCGACGATCGCAGCGGCAGCCCAGGGTACCGTTGCCGCCCCGTCCGCCACGCCCAAAGCGCCCGCCTTGCGCATCTACCGAGATCTGCCGGAGGACCGTGCGATCGCCAAAGTACACTGTCAAATCGCCGCCAGCCCCGCCGCTGCCGCCCTGGCCACCGCTACCGCCATTGCCACCATCAGGCGCGCGCAGGTGGTAGCTCACGTTGCGAGGCTGGCCGCCGCAGCGAGGCCGATAGCCATTTTCGCCCGCCTCGCCGTCTTCGCCATCGCTGCCAGTGAGGGTAAAGCTGGCCGGGTTGCCATCGGCGATCGCGGTTTGGCTGGTTCCTGCCGTGCCGTCGCGCCCCGATCGCCCGCTGCGGCCATTGCTGCCATCGCTGCCGTAGGTGCGGGTTTCTTGCGCCCAGGCCAGCATCGAGCAGCCATTGAGGCTCGGCAGCGGCAGGGTGGTCACCAGTCCTAGGCAAAATGGGGCCAGGGCAACGGCAAGGGCGCGTTTCATAAGGAGGATTCTCAGCGTGCAAAGCATTCTCAGGGTAGCCACGCGCTGGCCTAGACAGAACGACCCATGTGCCAGAAGTCACGACAATTGCCTTTGAATTGCCTTTGAATTGTCTTTAAGCGGCCCAGCGATGCATACCCACTCTGGCTGAGCTGGGCACGCCCCTACAATGGGTCGAGAGTATATGAGAAAACGAGCATGGCTGGTGGTGAATCCAAAGTTTCAATCTATGCCGCATTAGGAGCCAATATCGCCATTGGCATTGCCAAATTTGTCGGTGCGGCCATCAGCGGCAGCTCGGCCATGCTGTCAGAGGGCATCCACTCTGTGGTCGATTCGGTCAACGAGCTGCTGCTGCTCTACGGCCTCAAGCAAAGCGAAGCGCCGCCAAGCGAGCAATTTCCCCTGGGGCGTGGGCAGGAACTGTATTTTTGGTCGCTGATGGTGGCGGTGCTGATCTTTGCCCTGGGGGGTGGCGTGTCGATGTATGAGGGGTGGCACAGCTTTCAACACCCTGAGGTCGGCGGCCATGCCCTGGTTAGCTACATTGTGCTGGCCACCGCTGCCGTGTTCGAGGGCTTGGCCCTAACCGTGTCTATCCGAGAGTTTAACAAAAACTATCCCCGCAAAGCTGAGGTGAGTTTGTGGCAAGCCATTCGCGACAGTAAAGATCCCAGCTCATTTATTGTCATTGTGGAAGATGCCGCTGCGCTGGTCGGCCTTGCTATTGCCTTTGCCGGAATTGTGCTCACCCAAGTGTTTGACAATGCTATTTATGACGGCGCTGCTTCTATTGTGATTGGGCTATTGCTCACCGTAGTCGCCATTTTGTTAGTGATCGAAACGAAGAGCCTACTGATGGGAGAAAGCGCTTCTATCGCGGTGCGCGACAGCATCAAAACCCTCGTCAAGGCTGACCAGGCTGTCTCTGATATGGGGCCACCGATTACCCTGCACCTCGGCCCCAGAGATATCATGCTGGCGATGAATATCGAATTTTGCGATCATCTCTCTGCCGATGAAATCGAAGCGGCGGTGCGCCGGATCGAGCAGAGCATTCGCACCACCCATCAAGATGTGAACCGCATTTTTATTGAAGCAGCCTCGATTGACGGAGCTAACTAAAGTCATAAGCCCCGCAGGGTGGGCACTGCCTGCCATAGAGATTCCAGCCACAGGATCTGCGATCGCGGCTACACCCATTCGACCAATGCGGAGGGGATGGGCGATTAGCGCCCTGACGCATCAGCCAACCCAGGGAACGCATCGAGTAACCCCGGCACAAAACTTGATTACCGAACCGCGTTATTTGATTACGACGGGCGATAGATAAGTAACGCTCGAAGAAAACTTGATTTTCGCATAACGTTACTTATGAATGGAGTGCCATAGTTAAGTAACGTTTAAGCGAAACTTGATTTCGTTATAGCGTTACTTATGAATGGGGCTTGCTAATCAAGTAACGTTCGAGTGAAACTTGATTCCCTCAATTTTTTGGTTTGATGCCCTAGCCTATAACTGGATGACCAACACAGCGGCTCTACCACTTGCTCTCACAAGGCAGTCAGGAAGGATCTGTAGGGTGCATTCGCGCAGCAATGCACCAATTCAACGAGAGCATTATTTCAATTCAGGAAACGGGCAATTTAACCTGAGTGCATCTCTCAGCTTCTATGCCCAATTACCGACGCCTCTACCGACCCGGCGGTAGCTATTTCTTCACCCATGTAACCTATCAACGCCATCCCTGGCTGTGTACCGACTTGGGCAGACAGGCATTCCGCGATGGCATTGTTGCAGTACGACGCAAGCATCCATTTGCGATTGATGCTTTTGTGCTCTTGCCGGATCATTTCCACTGCATTTGGACATTGCCGGAGTAGGATAGCAATTACGCCAATCGGTGGCGGTTGATTAAGCTAATAACGACGAAGGCATGTGGTCAGGCGCTAGCGCTGCCGTTGGAGAAGACCGCATCAGGAGAGCGGCGGCGGGAGGGGAATTTGTGGCAGCGACGCTATTGGGAGCATTGCATTCGAGATGAGCAGGATTTTGTAAATCATTGCGAGTATATTCATTACAACCCGGTGAAGCATGGGTTGGTGAAATGCCCTGCTGATTGGCCCTATTCAAGCATCCACCAATATCTACACGCAGACCCGTAGGGTGCATTCGCGAAGCAATGCACCACAACCCATCAATTGAGAAATCCGTTGTACGCGATCGGTATAATACGGCTTAATCATTAATTGGAAAAACCCCGTTGTACGTGATCGGTGCATTGCGGCCAGTAAAGAAATTGCATGGATGCAAAATGAGGCGTTTGCCGCGAATGCACCCTACGGATGAAGGCAAAGAAGATAAGCCCTGGCCAAAAGAGCCTGTGGGACAACTGGAACGCCCCAATGGATGAGATTGTCAAAACTGCAAAGAAGTTTGTGCTGGCAAATTGTTTCAACCCCGACATTGCTGTCGCGCAATTTACTGATTCAACGTAACTATCGGTGCCAGGTAAGGGATCTCCGAAACACACGTTTTTCCGTGAGGAGGAGAGCCGAAATAATTCTTTGAGATCGGGCTGAAGCACTTATCTGCTACAGTTTACAAGCCTGGATGCGAGAGAAGAAATACCCCCCCCAACACCCCATATC
>NZ_JADEXE010000217.1 GCF_015207265.1 Nodosilinea sp. LEGE 07298
ATACCTTCAGTGTCTTTTCTTATTAGCTTAAATTGGATCCGGTCTCAGTGATGACTCAAGGGGCAGGGAGAACACCTCTCCCGCCTATCTAGCTGTCGTCACCCGCCACGTTCAGTGTCGTCTAATAGCTGGGGGCAAGACTTGGACAACTGGCAGTAGCTATCCCACCGTCCTCAGAGATTTCATGTACGAAATTTTACTTAGAAGATAAAAATTGCCACCAAGTATGAACTTCCCTGCAAGACTCTGATGGTGCTCCTGAAAAGATCGGCGTCCTGTAGGACTTGGGAATAGCTCGGTAACAATGCGGCGATTGGTGCTTTTGCCATGGCGACAGCATTTGACCTCAGCTACGTGCTCTACCTCTGTACGTCGCAACGGCGGCTATTTCCTTGAGCTAATGGTCTAGGGCGTATTTTAAAGCACATTCAAACCCTGATTCTTTTGTACGAAAAATCAAGGGGTTTAGGAGGCTTTAAAGCAGAGCCTAGCACCTGGGAATGCTGCCCACGCTATTTGAACTCTATAGCTCTGTTTCGGTGAGAAAATGGCAAGTTTAATTCTATCTAACCTATCGTCTGGTAACCCAGGGGATGGGCGGGTCAATGTAGCTGCATTTAACAACGGCATTCTTCTTTTAACGCCAACCACCCCCGTAGGTGACTCGGCAGGTGCAGCCTTTTCCGACAAAATTGAGCTCAAGAACGACACCTCTTTTAGCACCAAGTTTGAATTTCAAACTAGCGCCACTGGGGCACCAGAAGGCTTCACCTTTATTGTTCACAACGATCCCGCTGGTCGTAATGCTCTGGGGGGCACTGCCCCTGGGCTAGGCTACCGTCCCTTTACCCTACGAGGATCGAATTCCTCCATTATCAATGCCCTAGTTGTGGAGCTAGACACCTTCAGCAACACAGCAGATCAACTTTTTGATAACATTGCCGATGTCGGCGATAACACCATCGAAATAGCTCTAATTGACGGCCAGGGCGATCGCATTCTCGGTAGCTCTCCAGAGGGTTTCCAGACTGCGTTTGGCGCATTTGACTTCAATAATGGATCTGTCCATACGGCCTGGATTGATTACGACGGTACGTCCCAAACCCTTGAGGTTTTTTTGGCCACCGGCACCAACCCGCCTAAGCCTGTCACCTCAGCCTTCTCTTTGAATCTTCCGGCCCAGGGCACCAGCCTGGAGGCCATTCTTGGTGGCACCAGCGGCTACGTGGGCTTTACAGCGGCCACTGGCGGCCCCGCCCAGTCCCACCAGATTCTGTCCTTTGACTTTTTGGCTACTCCGACAGTAGATCCCGGTCCGGTAGATCCCGGTCCGGTAGATCCCGGGCCAGTAAATCCCGGGCCAATAGATCCTGGCCCTCAGCTCCCTTTGGGTAACCTGGGGGTTACGGGCAACAACCTGCTGAAGCTGGACGGCGTCAGTGATTCTCAGGGGGCCACCTTCAGCGTGGTCAAACCGTCCCGGGCTGGGGCCGTAGAAATTGGGTTCTTTGAGCTGGACGATGCCCAGGGCAACATCAAGGGCATTGCTCCCGACAACGCTAACTACATTGCCACCGCTCTGCCGACGGCCAAGATTGTCTTTTCCACCCTGGGGGATTTGGACATCCAGGGGCTAGACGTCTCCCGACAGCTGGCCCTCGACCCCAGCCGTTTCTACGCCTTCTTTCTAATTCAAGATGGCACCCTCGATTCGGTGTTAGATGGTGGGCCGGGCAAGGTGACCGTCGCCAGTCCCCTCTTTAACCCTGGCCCCAACCAGCCTCTGCGCTTTGGTACATCCCAGGCGGGCAACGGGCTCGATTTCAACTGGGACCTCAACAACGACCAGCAGTTCGACGACTTCATCTTTCGGGTTGAACTCGGCAACCAAGGCCCCACTCTGGGGGCCAATCTGCAAGGGGGCTCGGAGTCAGAGGTGCTAGATCTGCGAGGGCTCACGGGTCAGGTGCAGCTGGAGCTAGAGGTCAAACGGGAGGCTGCTAACACCAATACGCTTGGTTTCTACCGCATTGAAAATGCCCAGGGCACCGTGCTGGACGAATTTGGCAATGCGCTCAACCCCGGTGATGCGGGTTACATCCAGGCAGCTGTTCGCCAGTGGGCTGGACAGCCGCTGATTTCTCCGCAAAACGGCAGCACCCAACGGCTGACGGTATCGGTAGCGGGCGATCAAATTCTGGCTCCGTTCCTGATTAGCAATGGCACCATTGAACAGATACTCGATGGCAACCCTGCCAATGATCCAGCGGTCTTCCTCCCCTTCCTGGGGGCCAACCCCGGTGGCGTTGACCAGGTCAAACTGTTGGGTGATAACACCTTTGGGTTTGAGGATCTGGTCGGTGGCGGCGATTTTGACTACGACGACCTGGTGGTCAAAATCAACGTCCAGCCTGTCTAAATCTGATCTGATGGCCAGAGACTAAGGGGATTGGGGACGGCGGCACCGCTGTCCCCAATCCCACCGGTTTTTCCATTTACTGGGGATGGCCCCCTTCTATGCGGGCGACGGTGACGGCGGCTAGTAGATGGTTGTGTACCGCCGCCGAGCTGCCGATTACTAGGCCGGGGCGGAGGTAATTGCTACAGGTGTGCAAGGGCGGCAGCGGCTCCCCGGTAAACGTGGTCACAATATAGCCCATCTCTTGGGCCATAAAGGCTAGAACGGCACCGTCGATAAACTGTCCTCGCGCCATGACCGCCCCGGCCAAATCGCCACTGAGTAAACCATTGAAGTTGGGAATTTGGGTCTCTTTGGAGTAGTCGGTTTTGGTGTGATAGACCCGGTAGCGATCGCTCAATTGCGGTACCAAATTCCCCATCTGCCAGCCCAGGCAAATCGCTGGCGAGGGGTTCTCAACTTTAATTTGGGTGCAGTCCTCCAGGGATTGATCCAGGCTGCCCTTAAAGGTGCCCTCGCCCCGCAGGGTGTAGTAGTAGAGGTTTTGGCCGGGGGTAATGGCGATCGCCGCCTCATACTCATCGGCATTGAGAATGGCCAGAATAATTTGATAGTTTGAGTGGCCATCTAGGTAAAACTGGGTGCCGTCGATGGGGTCGAGAGTAATTAGATAGTCGCCCGCAGGGCCGAGGTCAATGGCGCGAAAGTACTTAGTGTTGTAGGTTTGCGCGTACTCTTCACCATAAAAGCGCACCTGGGGAAATAGCCCCAGCAGCACTACCTCCATCATGGTTTGAATCGACAGGTCGGCATCGCTGAGGGCCGAGGCAAAAAAATTGTCGCCCTTGCCGTCTTTGTCGGGCTGGGCCGCGATCTGGGCCTGTATCTGTTGGGCATAGGCTCCAGCGGTTTTAAGATAGGGCAGCAGGGCCGCCAGAATTTGCCGAGGGGTCGTAGGGGGCAGCATAGGAGTTGTCGTTCGAGGCAGAGCATCCCTAATGTACGCCACTTCGGCAAAAGGCCAGCCCTCGGAGCAGGCAGAACGGAGTAGGAAGAATAAAAAGCAGGGCCTCCTCAACGAAGAAGCCCTGCTTTTTTCAATCAGGCCAGATCCCCGAGGGAACCTCACCCATCATGGGTTCTAGACTGCAGCGGCGGTGGAGACCTTTGCATCAAGTTCGCCCTTGGCGTACTTGGCGGCGTAGACTTCCACAGGCTGCTGCTTGATCTTGCTAGCCTGGCCGGCGGTGCCGAAGGCGGTATAGCGATCGCTGCACACCTCGGTCATGTACTTCATCGAGGGCTTCATGAAGTGGCGAGGATCAAAGTTGGACGGATCCTTAGCAGCGGCTTCACGAATGGCGGCGGTGATAGCTAGGCGGTTGTCGGTGTCGATGTTGACCTTGCGCACGCCGCTCTTGATGCCCTTCTGGATTTCTTCAACGGGCACGCCGTAGGTCTCAGGAATTTTACCGCCGTACTCATTGATGATGTCTAGCCATTTCTGGGGCACTGAAGACGAACCGTGCATGACCAAGTGAGTGTTGGGCAGGCGACGGTTGATTTCTTCGATGCGGCTGATGGCCAGAATTTCGCCAGTGGGCTTGCGGGTGAACTTGTACGCGCCGTGGCTGGTGCCAATGGCAACGGCCAGAGCATCGACCTGGGTGGCTTCAACAAACTGCACCGCTTCATCGGGGTCGGTGAGAAGCTGGTCGTGGCTGAGGGTACCCTCAAAACCGTGGCCGTCTTCTGCTTCGCCCGCGCCGGTTTCCAGAGAGCCGAGGCAGCCCAGCTCGCCCTCAACACTACAGCCGATGGAGTGAGCCACTTTCACCACTTCGCCGGTAACAGCGACGTTGTAGTCGAAGCTAGCGGGGGTCTTGGCGTCAGCTTCTAGCGAGCCGTCCATCATGACGCTGGTGAAGCCGTTGCGCAGAGCCGAGTAGCAGGTGGCGGGAGAGTTGCCGTGGTCTTGGTGCATAACCACGGGAATGTGGGGGTAGGTTTCAACCGCAGCAAGCACCAGGTGACGCAGGAAATTTTCGCCAGCGTAGGAGCGAGCACCGCGAGATGCTTGCAAGATCACGGGGCTATCGGTTTCATCCGCAGCCTTCATGATGGCTAGAATTTGCTCCAGGTTGTTTACGTTGTAGGCCGGGATGCCGTAGCCATTTTCAGCGGCATGATCCAGCAGTAGCCTCAGTGAGACAAGCGCCATAAAATTCCTCCTAGTGTGTTCTCGCCGTTAGGCCTTCGAGTCTTTAAGTAGGTAGCCTTACTCATCAAACAATCTTAGGATAAATCTAATGATGTATGACGAAATGTTTGCAAAAGCTAAAGTAAAGCTTAAAAGACTTCCCCACCCAGCAGGGATGTGTTCACCCCGCTACTCTGCCCCATCATAAAACACTGTAGGACATAGACCACGAGTTCTACACTTAAGGAGATAGGCAATACTAAAAAAATGGGTCGCCTGGGATTCGAACCCAGGACCAATCGGTTAAAAGCCGAGTGCTCTACCGCTGAGCTAGCGACCCGTGATTTGGTGATGTACCCATCTCTGAGCACGATTAAGAATCCTAGCACATAGTCTTCACTTAATAACGCTGACAGAAAAATAAATGTTGGGTGAAGCGGCGATCGCAGGTTTGTTTCGAGGGAAATCTTGGGCATGACCCTATCCCCTGTAGATAATTCGCTCACCGCCCATGGATAAGATACCTGATCACCCTGACCAGTCTCTAGCCCAAGCCAGTATGGCCCTAGAGCGGCTGCTAGGGCAAATGCCCCCTGCGGTAGCCCGCTCCTTCTCAGACAGTCAGCACGCGGCTCTCCAGGCAGCTCTAGCCACTACCCTGTGGCAAAAACATGCGGTAGATATTCGCCTATCGATTCCTCTGCTACTCCAGCGATATTACCTGGTGGTGGTAGCGGGTCCAGAAAAACGCTCGAAAGAGCGTCGTCAGCAAGATCAGTACCCGCGATCGCTGGCCGGGCAGGTGGTGGTGACGGTGGCGGTAATGACCCTCAGTATTGGGTTTTTGGCAATCCTAATACAGCTTGTTCACCGTCCGTCTGGCCCTAGCGATCGCCCCCAGGTTAGTCCTGCAGCTATTCCTTTTTTGAGCGATCGCACCACCTGCGAACACAGCGGCCGCACGTGGGAAAATAGTGAGTGCCTTGACTTTGAGCACGACCCTACCTTTTAGGAGCCTCCAGCTAGGCCCAAACGCTGGGGTGAAGAGGATACTGGCTGTTCGGATCAGCGACATAGACATTACGGAACGTAACCAAGCGCTTGTTTTCGTCCCACAATGAAGCTTTAGTTTAATAAAGCTTCATTCTTAGATACCTCCTCCCCCCAGGCTATGTTCCCTACCCATCGCCCTCGCCGTTTGCGCCAGCACCCGCAACTTCGCCGCATGGTGCAAGAAACCCTGGTTACCCAGGCCGATTTGGTCTATCCGTTGTTTGCTGTACCCGGCGATGGTTTCGCCAAGGAAGTCTCGTCGATGCCGGGGGTTTACCAACTCTCGGTCGATAAAATTGTCGAAGAAGCCAAAGAAGTCTACGACTTGGGCATTCCCGCGATTATTTTGTTTGGCATTCCTGCCGACAAAGACACCGATGCCACTGGAGCCTGGCACGACTGCGGCATTGTGCAGCAGGCCACCACAGCGGTCAAAGAAGCGGTGCCCGACCTGGTAGTCATTGTCGATACCTGCCTGTGCGAGTACACCAGCCACGGTCACTGCGGTTATTTAGAAACCGGCGATTTGACTGGCCGGGTGCTCAACGACCCCACCCTGGAACTGCTGAAAAAAACCGCTGTGGCCCAGGCCAACGCGGGGGCCGACATCATTGCGCCCTCGGGCATGATGGATGGCTTTGTGCAGGCGATTCGGGCTGGGCTAGACGAGCACGGCTTTGAAGATACGCCGATTCTCTCCTACGCCGCTAAGTACGCCTCGGCCTACTACGGGCCGTTCCGCGATGCAGCGGAGAGTGCGCCTCAGTTCGGCGATCGCCGAACCTACCAGATGGACCCGGCCAACGGCACCGAAGCGCTCAAAGAAATTGAGCTAGATATTGCCGAAGGGGCCGACATGCTGATGGTGAAGCCCGCCCTGGCCTACATGGATATCATCTGGCGGGTGAAGCAGGCGACAAACCTGCCTGTGGCGGCTTACAACGTGTCGGGCGAATACTCGATGGTCAAGGCCGCCGCTCTCAATGGCTGGGTCGATGAGCAAAAACTGGTAATGGAAACCATGACCAGCTTCAAGCGCTCTGGGGCCGACCTGATTTTGACCTATCACGCCAAAGACGTGGCCCGCTGGATTGGTTAGATGGTTGCGTTGAGATGTTGGCTTGAGATCCCAGGGTTTTACAAAAACCCTGGGATCTGCGTTGGTGAGTTACTCGAACACCAGGGGCCACAGATCCGCCACGCCAACCTCCCAGCCGGGCAGCAGGTCAGGAATCGTAAGTATGTCTCCGTCGTTGAGGGCGATCGCCTCTTGCCCCAGCCGGTAAACCTCCACCTGGCGACTTTCAGGATTGATCAAAATGCCGACCTGAGTACCCAAGGCCAGGAACTCCTGAATTTTGTCTCGCAGTTTGGCTACGCTGTCGGTCGGAGATTTGACTGCTACCATCAGGTCTGGAGCTAGCTCTGCAAAAGATCGCGGGCTACGGCGCAGCCGCTCGGCTTTGACGAAGGAGACATCCGGGGCGCGGGTATCGGAATTTGGCAGCACAAAACCCGCACTCGACCCAGTCACCCGGCCCAGTTGGCGAGGCCTAACCCAATTACGTATTTGGGCCGCCAATTCAATCGAAACTTCATCAGCCTCATAGCCGGATGGACTCATAACATTGACCTCGCCATCGACCAACTCCATACGGTAGTCGGGATAGTCGGCTTGCAGTTTGGTTAATTCGTGAACGGTTAGTCCCACAGTTGGCCCTCCTGTCAGAGGTATCTGAGTTTATTGTATGGGCTGATTGCTGGCTCACCTGTAGAGCTTACCGTTTATGCTGCAAGCAGAAAATTTTTGCCGATCTACCCATGACCTTTGTTCTTACCAACGACGATGGCATTGATGCCCCTGGCATTGCAGCCCTGCGACAAGCGCTGAAGGGCCATCCCACCTGTATCGTTGCCCCCGATCGCCATCTCTCGGGCTGTAGCCACCAGATGAACCGGGGTGGCCCGATTGCCATTGCCCAACGGGAAGAATCCGCCTTTGCCATTGGCGGTACCCCAGCCGACTGTGCCCGCGTTGGGGTTAGCCACCTGTGCCCAAATGCGACCTGGGTACTCTCCGGCATCAACGCCGGGGGCAACATGGGGGCCGATATTCACGTGTCGGGTACCGTCGCTGCCGTACGGGAAGCGGCCCTGCTGCGGGTGCCAGGCATTGCTATTTCTCACTACATTCAAAACCGCCGCCCCATTGACTGGACGCTGGCGGCCCACCTAGCCGCTCAGGTACTTGAGACTCTCATGGCCGAAGCGCTGCCACAGGGGTGCTTTTGGAACGTCAACTTGCCCCACTTACAGCCCGGTGATCCCGATCCAGAAATTGTCTTCTGCACCACCTGCACTCAACCGCTGCCCACCGAGTTCAAAGTGGATCAGGGCCAGTTTTACTACGTGGGCGACTATAGCAAGCGCCGCCATGACCCCGACTCAGACGTAGCCATTTGCTTTGGCGGCAACATTGCCGTCACAAAAATTTGTTTATGGTGAGTAAAACCGACCCCGGATAGAGCGGAACCCAGTGCTCAAAAGCGATGGCGTAGGGGTCTACAGTAGGACCTTCCTACCAAGCAGATGTGCTCAGTTCAACCCCAACGCCAAAGTGGTCGGATAGGCCGCGCAAATCGTCGAGCCGCTGGGGCCAGGCAAAAGAATTTTGAAAGTGCTCCGCGACATCAGAATCGATGCAGATGTGGTCGATGTTGGAGTGCTGCCCGTGGATGAGCTGGTGAACAGGGTCGTTTTCGCCAGCGGTCACACAGGCTAGCCTCGCGCTGTCTAGCGCCTGTCGCAGGGCCTGCTTGTTGCGGCGCGACCCATAGTAGTGCAGGGCGTTCAAGTCCTGGTTGAAGTCTCCGGCTACCGTTAAGACTGCTTTTGGATAGGTGGCCCGGAGCTGTTGCCAATCGGCCTGCTGAGCAGACAGGGCGGCGGTAAAGGCCTGCCCCTTGGAGGCGGGGTGTGATTGCCAACTACTCTCTAACCAGGGCAGCACGGTGCCGTATACCATCCATTGTTGGCCGCTGGCCAGGGTAATTAGGGCAGCAGCGGTGCGGGCTTTATCGGTGGTCTTGAGGGGCGCGAGTTCGCCCGTTTTAACCCAGATTTGTATCCAGCGCTCACCGTCTTCCCCAGGGCGATCGGGTAGGCCACTGGCTACTGAAGAGTATTCTTCCCCAGGGGTAATGCCCAGATGGGTTTCGGTCAAAATCCAAATGTCGGCATCTATACGGCTGAGCCATTGGCGCTGGCGCTCAGCCTGCACCGACTGGGGAAGTGCACGCTCAAGATTCCAGGTGGCGATTTTCATTCTAGGTCGGTAGACGGGTGAAACAGAGGAAATCTCTGTAACAGCCACTACTTAACCCTGGAAACTTGTCGCTTGCATATATTCTTTAATACAAAATCGCTTGCCTGCTGCCCTTGCCAGGGCTTTTGGTAGACCTACAGTTGGTACAGTTTTGCCAGTATGGCGTCACTGACCTGGGTGGCCGGGGCATCAAAGAGAATCTGGCCCTGGCGCAGGCCAATGATGCGATCGCAGTACTTGACTGCAAACTCGACCTCGTGGAGGCTGACCACCAGGGTTTTGCCGGTGGTTTCGCTGAGCTGGCGCAGCAGGTCCATCATGGCCCGCGATCGCTCCGGGTCCACGCTAGAAATTGGTTCGTCGGCGAGGATGGCGGCGGGGTCTTGCACCAGCACCCGCGCCAGGGCCACCCGCTGCTGCTGACCGCCCGAGAGGCGATCGGTGCGGGCATAGAGCTTGTCGGCAATGCCCACCTGGGCTAAAGCCTGGGCGGCAGCGGGCACCGCCTGGGGCCACACCAGGGACCAGAGGGCCTTGGGCAGCGGCCAGCGGCCCAGATGTCCAGCATTCACGTTGTGAACCACCGCCAGATTGCCCACCAGGTGGTGCTGCTGGTACACCGTACCGACTAGCCGCTGGAGTCGCCGTCGTTGTCTAGCATTCAGACGGCTAACATCCTGCCCCATAATCGTCACGCGCCCGCTAGTTGGCGACAGGCTAGCGTTCAGCAAGCTCAGCAGGGTGCTTTTGCCCGCTCCGCTGGGGCCAATCAGGGCGACCCGCTCGCCGGGGGCGATCGCCAGACTGCAGTCGGTGAGGGCAGCCACCGCCCCAAAGCGGCAGCTCACCCCCTCCAGCTGAAAAATTGCCCCAGAGTAACCAAATTTGCCGCTACTGAATTTTGCCAATTTTGCGGCCCACAGCTTCAATTTCGGCGTAGTTTTCGTTCGTGGTGACGATAAACCGCTCGGCCCCAAACAGGTCAAGAATCTCTTTGTGCTCAGGCACCGCCGGGTCGAGGGCCAGTAGCGCTGCCTGGACACGCTCAGAGAACCCTTCGCCGTAGCGCTCATCGACCTCAGGGCTAATCACCCAGTGGTAGTTGAAGTAGGGCGGGGTGCGCCAGATCTGCACCACCTTATCGGTGTCTACTGCACCAGCGGCCAGCCGGTCAAGCCACACCTGCTCGTTGAGCACGCCCACCTCGTAGGTGCCCGCCTCCACCAGCTTGAGAATGGCGTCGTGGTTGCCCGAAAAGCCCACCTCGCCGCGAAAGTCGTTCTCGATATCGACCCCAGCCTGCTCTAGATAGGCCTGGGGCATCAGCCGCCCCGAGGTGGACGACTCGCTGCCAAAGGTAAAGGTGCGGCCCTTGAGCTGGGCCAGGTCACCAATCTCCTGGATTTCTTCGATGCCGCTGTTGGCATTGGCGATGAAGATGCTGTGAAACTGTTCATCGATGTCGCGCTGGGCGATCGCCTCCGCCCCCGGTAGCTGAAGCCGCGCCTGTACTCCGGTCAGCGCGCCAAACCAGACCAAATCTAGATCGCCCACCCGAAAAGCGGTGACGGCGGCGGCGTAGTCGGTTACGGGCTTATACTCTACCGGCACGCCCAGCTCGGCCTCTAGGTAGTCGGCTAGGCTGCTGTAGAGACGCTGCAGCAGCTCCGGGTCTTGGTCAGGAATCGCCCCCGCGGTGAGGGGAATGGTGTTGGTGGCCGTTTCCCCAGAGGTCTCCTCAGCGGCCCCCTGCTCTGGGGCCGAGGTGCCGCAAGCCCCTAGGGGCAGCAGCAGCAAGAGGCTTGACACCCCCACAATCCACGAACGGTGAATACTCACCATAATTGTTAACTAACGTCTAAAACAGCAGCTCTAAATCATAGAGGGCGGCTCCTACCTAAAGCAATGCCCTCCCCCAGGGATGCAGCAGCTCCCATAGAACCTAGCCGAGCGTGACGCTTTTAGCTCAGCCAAAGCAAGCCGCCCAGAACCAGAGCTACTCCAATCAGGGCCGCCCACAAAAACCCGTTGTCTTTGCTGTTAATTTCGCTGGGGTCAATGGTTGGTTCTTCAAGCTTAGGCCGGGGACGAGAGGCAGACTTAGTTCCCGAGTAGCCTGCCTGGCCCAAGCTTTGCGCCCCATCGGCAGACAACTTGTCTAAATCTGGAATTTCAGTCATCCAGTTGGTGGGGCGCTGAAGCTGGGGCGCTTGCAGAATGTAGAGCAAGTTCTTACCCTGCTTGCGGGTCTCCAGGTCGGGGTGGCGGGCTAGTGCCTGGCAAAGGGCGATCGCATCGGACTGTTTGCCCACAGCGCTGTAGGCATTCACCAGCCAAGTCTGAATTTCGCCACCCAGAGGTGTAGTAGCTTTAGCCAGCGCCACCGCTTCCTCAAAGCACTCCACCGCCTCGCGGTAGCTGCCTCTCTCAAAGGCGGCCTGGCCCTGGGCGTAGCGGGTTTTGGCGCGATCGCGGGTATCGTCGGTCATAGGTAAAATGTTAAGTCTTCACAAGGCGTCCTTAGCCTATATACCAATGTAGACTGACTTTCATGGGGTTGATCCACCCGAAAAGGCTATAGGTGATTTCCGGGAAAGAAGGTACCAAATCAAGCAGGGCGAATCAGGATATCCCACTTGGGTAGCAAAGGATTGCGTTCTAACCTGCTCTCCACTGCTTTCATCGCTACTTTGGAAAGTGAGATAC
>NZ_JADEXE010000218.1 GCF_015207265.1 Nodosilinea sp. LEGE 07298
ATCCACTCATCCACTCATCCACTCATCCACTCATCCACTCATCCACTCATCCACTCATCCACTCATCCACTCATCCACTCATCCACTCATCCACTCATCCACTCATCCACTCATCCACTCATCCACTCATCCACTCATCCACTCATCCACTCATCCACTCATCCACTACCGGGCGATCGCACCTTCCAAGCTCTCAGCCACCAGCGGCGGCAGCACATAGGCGGTGGCCTGCTTAATGGCGGGCGATCGCAGCCCATAAGGCACTTTACCCAGATCAGCCGCAGCGTACTGGCGGCAAAATTCTGCCAGATCCGGGGCGGCCTGGTGGGGCGACAGGTCGTTAAAGATAAAGGTGAGCTTACCGGGGGCAGATAGGGCGGCGTTGCAGGCGCGATCGCAGGCTGCCATACAGCGCACCGGCTGCAGAATAACCGTATCGTCCTCTAGCTGGGACGCGAGCTGATCGATCAGGTGCTGGCCCCCGGATATATCTCCCGCCCCGGCCTCAGCGGCGGGGAACTTGCACAGGGCACAGACAAACAAGGTGGGTTGGGTCATAGGAATTAACAAAAGACATGAATGGACACACAAATAGACTGCACCAGCCATGGCTACGGCTTGGGGCTAGTGAAATTAGGGTGGTTAGGGCTGTGGAGCCAGGCTAAACTCGGCAGCGCGAGCACCCATCTGGCGAAAGCACTCCGGCGGCGGCACCGCCAATCCCTGCAAGCAGGTGACGTAGGGAGGCGAGTCGGCCAGCAGCAGCAAAATTACGTCTTGAGCTGGGTCGTAGGTGACTACGGCTTCGTCTAGGGGCAGCCGCTGGTCGAGAGCCAGGCCAAAATCGCGCCAGTAGCTGGCCAGATTAGCCTGAGCTACAAAGCGCAAGGTGTAGGCTACGGCGGTGCGGCTCCAGTCGACTGTCGCGGTGACACCGGCCACTTCACACACCACCATGCCTCGCCCCTGGCTCAAAAACCCCTGCCAGGCGGCGTGGCCAATAGGTAACCAATACTCGCGAATAAACAGCGGCTGCCAGTTACCAAAGCAGCCCTGCCACACACTGTCGTGACTACGCATAGGCCCTAACCCGTGGGAGATTGGGTTAGAGCAAGCATGAAAGATTGCCCTGGGCTCTTGCACTCCAGGACAGACAAAACCTTATAAGCTGTCATCTGTACCTCGCAGATGGGAAAGAAGTGGGCATCCATCGGCGGGCATTCTGACTCACTCAATTTTGGATTTTGGATTTTGGATTTTGGTTTCACATTCCGCCAAAATCTAAAATTCGAAAGCTAAAACTGGTTCACAGCTGCGGGACAGTGGCAGAGTTTCACTGCGCTTTCCCCGTTTCCTTCAGCGGCTGACCCCCGCTAAAACCGACAGAGTTGCATACTAGCACTTCAACGCCGGGGCAGCGTGTAGCCGATCTAGATTCTTGACCTGCGGCGGCAGGCCCGGCTAGCTCTGCGCTACCGACCCTAAGGGGCCTGGCGGCGACGGTAAGCAGCCATATAAACCACATTGTCGCCAGCGCGATGATCGCCATGAGGGGCGACCAGCCCAGCCGCTTTAACCTGCTTAGCCAGCGCTACGGGCAGGGTAGAGCCAGGTTCAGGGGGAACCCAAAGCTGCTTGAAGCTCACGTTCAGTTCTGCCTCTGGAGCCCAGTCTTGCTGACGAATCCAGCAGCGATCACGATCGCATCGTACAACCACAAAGTCTGGTACGTGGTCGTCTTGACCCTTGAGGCGCACTCTTGAGCCGGGTCGAATTGTTAAGGAAGCCATAGCGCTGCACCTGAAATAGGCTAGCCGTTATAGATCCAAGAATAGTTCATTTGAACTGATTTCTGAAGCGTCTATGTACAAAAAAATAATTATTGCATTTATTCTAAAAGATAGTGTCGAAGTTTGGGGTTAACGGCCAGCGCTAGGGGGTTAACGCTAGATTTAGAATTTCAGTCGCCTGCGATCGCCAGGGCTGGTGCTCAGGCTAAAGCTCTATGGCAGACTTAAAGCAGTTATTGGCGCTAGATTCTATGCCTCTTCAGACGGCTCCACTACCCCTAGCTCAGTTGCTTCAGGCCCGCCGCGATCGCCTGGCTGAGCTATACCCAGACCCGGTAATGCTGTGGTCAGGTCAGGCCGTTTCGCGCAACTTTCCGGCCAATGTTTACCCTTTTCGGGCCAATAGCCACTTTTTGTACTTTGCCGGTCTACCTCTGGCCAACGCCGCCATTCATTTAGAAGGGGGACGGTTGACCCTGTTTATGGATGACACCTCCCCGGCGGCGGCCCTGTGGCATGGCCCAACCCCCAGCCGAGACACCATTGCCGCCGAAATGGGGGCCGCAGCGGCTTACCCCTATGAGCATGTAGACCATTACCGGGCAGAATCTACAACATTGCCCTCCCAGGCCAAATCTAACCCAGACCGTAGCCAGGCTTTGGTCGAAGCTTTAGTGACCCTGCGGCTGCACCACGATGACGACGCCCTGGCGCAAATTGAGCGCGCCGCCGCCGTGTCGGTGGCGGCCCACCGGGCGGGGATGGCCGCCACCCCTAATGCCACCACCGAAGCCGAGGTGCGAGCCGCCATGGAGCAGGTGATTATGGCTCGGGGGATGACCTGCGCCTACAACAGCATTGTCACCGTCCATGGCGAAGTACTGCACAATGAGCAGTACCACCACACCCTGGCTCCCGGTGATCTGCTGCTGGCCGATGTTGGGGCCGAGGCTCCCAGCGGCTGGGCTTCCGACATTACCCGCACCTGGCCGGTGTCGGGCAGATTTACCGCCGCTCAGCGCGATATTTACGATGTGGTGCTGGCCGCCCACGATGCCTGCATTGCTGCGGCCCAGCCGGGGGTAGAGTACCGCGATCTGCATCTGCTGGCCTGCCGTACCCTGGCGTCAGGGCTGGTCGAGTTGGGCCTGCTCAAGGGCCACCCCGACAGCCTGGTCGAACAAGATGTCCACGCCCTATTTTTTCCCCACGGGGTGGGTCACCTGCTGGGGCTAGACGTTCACGATATGGAAGATTTGGGCGATGTGGCGGGTTATGCCACCGGGCGGACCCGCAGCGATCGCTTTGGACTCAAGTTTTTGCGGCTCGATCGCCCCCTGGCCGCCAATATGGTGGTCACGATTGAACCAGGGTTTTATCAGGTGCCCGGCATTATAGGCCCGGCCCGGCAGTCGGGCCAGTATAGCGACACCATTAATTGGGAACGCCTGGACGCGTTTCAGGGGGTGCGCGGCATTCGCATCGAAAATGATGTACATATTACCCCTACCGGTTGCACCGTTTTAACTGCCGCGCTGCCTACCAAAGCCGACGCCGTCGAAGATCTGGTGAGCGGCGTATAAGGGCTTTAGTAGGCAGCATGTAGAGGCTTTGGTGAGAAGCATGACAAAGCCCTGGTAAACAACGCCTAGCCGGTTGCTTGGGCCAGGGGGTAAACTGAGCTTAATAACGTCTTAGCTTTCTGGAGGCTATTCCATCCCTCTAGGGGCTGATATGATTGCACTGAGCAGTTTTTAACCGTTCCCTATGAATTCTGTAGATCTTACGGCCCAGTCCCAGCCTAGCCTACGGGTTGGTTTAGGTCGGGTGCTCATTGTCGAAGACGAAGAACTGATTCGAGAAACGGTAGCCCTGGGGTTGGCCGAAGAAGGATTTGACGTGTTGCTGGCCGCAGATGGTTTGGCCGCTCTAGACATGCTGGGCGGAACCTCAGTGTCGAGCCGCACAGACCGACCAGAAATCAACCTAGTGGTGCTAGATCTTATGCTGCCCGGCATGAATGGGCTAGATCTGTGCCGACTGCTGCGTCACCAGGGTATTGATGTGCCCATTTTGGTGCTGAGCGCCAAGGGTACCGAAACCGACCGGGTAGTAGGGCTTGAAATTGGGGCCGACGACTATCTCACTAAGCCCTTTGGTATGCGAGAACTGGTTGCTCGCTGTCGGGCACTACTGCGGCGGCAGCGGGGCAAATCTACCGCCGAGAAAGACAACGTGCTCAAGTTTGAAGACATTACGCTGTACCCCCAGGAGTGCCGCGTTTTTCTCCAGGGCACAGAAATTAATCTTTCCCCTAAAGAGTTTCGGATTCTAGAGCTGTTTATGGGGCAGCCCCGACGGGTCTGGTCGCGCGACCAGATTATTGACCAGGTGTGGGGCCATGACTTTATGGGCGACAACAAAACTGTAGACGTTCACATCCGCTGGATTCGCGAAAAACTAGAGGCTGATCCTAGCCATCCTCAGTACCTCAAAACGGTGCGCGGCTTTGGCTACCGGTTGGGTTAGTACCCAGGCCCGCAGCAAGCTGGTCAAAGTGACGAATTATTAAGGTCGGCGGAGTGTTTACTCCAGCGCGGTTTAACTTCAGCAACAAATAAACCCGCAACCTAGTTTCTCGTTTAGCCTATAGAGGCAGGGGTGCATAACCGGGCTGCGTGCCAGGGTTTAGGTCTTGGTCGTTAACCGTCGAGGTTTACCTGCCAATGCTTTAGACCTGGTGTATAACGTCATGCCGCTCACTATTTTAATTGCGGAAGACGACGAGGGCACTCGCCTTTCGCTGTGTGACTATTTAGAACTTGAGGGCTACTCGGTACTGATGGCCAGCCATGGTGAAATGGCGCTGCAGCAAGTGTTTAGTCACCAGCCCCAGCTGATCATTACCGACGTTGGCATGCCTGGGCTAGACGGCTACTCTCTGGTACGAAAGGTGCGTCAGTTTCCGGCCTTTCGGCTGCTGCCGGTTATTTTTTTGACGGCCCACAATCAGACCAAAGACCGCATTAAGGGCTACCAGTTGGGTTGCGACCTGTACCTGCCCAAACCCTTTGAGCTTCAAGAAATTGGGGCCATTGTGCGAAATTTGCTGGAGCGATCGCAGCTGGTGCAGTCAGCTTGGATTCAGCAGGTAGCGCTGAGTACCGCTCAGCAGCGAGCCATGCAGACTAACGAATTACCTTTTGACCCGGCTCCAATGCCGCCCCCGACCATGAGCCCAGGGTCACCGTCTGAGGCTGTCGTCCCCTGGTCTCCGTCTTCGGGCGACCTAATGGCTGACTTTACCGCCCGCGAGCAAGATGTTTTGGCGCTGCTATCAGACGGGCTGTCGAATGCTCAAATCGGCGATCGCCTGTTTTTAAGCCCCAGAACCGTTGAGAAGTATGTCAGCAGCCTATTGCGTAAGACCGAAACCAGCAATCGCTCAGAGCTGCTGCGGTTTGCCATTAGCCATCACCTGGTGCCCTAGCCCCCGGTAACACCATAGGCGGTTTGTGTAGGGGAAACACCGTTTGCCCAGCCCTACTGGGGTTAGCCAAGGTGGGTTCAGTATGGTTTCAGCTACGTCGAGCGGCTAGTCCCCTAACTCTGTCGTTCAGATGATCGAGGGTGAAAGCCTTTGAACGTCCTAATGTCAGTACAAACGTTTTAAAATGAGAATTGCTGTATTACTCATGTAACTTTTTACTGTGGCGCGTTTTTTGACCCCAGTTCTGCTGCTGTTGTTGCTGCCGCTGGCTAGCTGCCGCTTGCCAGCCGCGCCGGATGTACCTACGACTCAGCCGTCATCGCCCAATGTGGTGGAGCTAGAGCAACCCGCCGCCGATACCCTGGTGATTGCGGGACAGCGGGTTGGCCCTGTCACCGCCGAGACCCGCCGGGTCGATTTGGCCGCCCATTACGGCGAAGCCGCCCTTGAAGATGCCCCTATTCCTATGGGCGAGGGCACCACCGCGCCGGGGACCGTAGTCACCCCTGGCCCCGAGCAGCAGTTTTCGGTGGTGTGGCAAGATGCTAGCCAAACCCGACCTCAGCTGATCAAAGACTTTGGCCCCGCCTGGCAGACTCCTGAAGGGTTGGGGGTCGGCATTCCCTATTCAGAGGTAGAAGCTATCTTGGGCGACTTTCAGCTCTACGGCTTCGCCTGGGATTACGGCGGCACCGTGATGCTAGAGGAAAGTCAGCTAGACCAGTACGACGGGTACCTGCTGCTGCGGCTTCAACCAGCGACGACGGCCATCGACCAGCACTCGGAGGCTTACCAGACGATGATGGGCGACCAGCTATTTGATAGCAGTAACCCTAGTCTGAACGTGCTAGAACCATCGATCTACGAAATGTTGGTGTACTTTGACCCCCTGACCTAACCAGACAAACCGCTGCGGGTAGGATAGCGGCGCAGCAGCGCAAAGAACCCCTGACCATTAAAGCTACGCGGATCCATTCTGTTGCCAGAGCGATCGACTGCCTGGTGGGTGGTAATGCGGCTGTCGGGGATGGTGGTTTGGGCCAGCAGCCAGGCTAAGGAGGCATACTGGTTCGGGGTATAGCCGCTGTGGCTGCGGCGATTGTTCATGCCATCGCCTGGGGTCTCTAAGGAAATGTGGTAGGCAAAGTTGTTGACCGAGGGGGGAAAGGCCGAATTGGTGCGCACGGTTTCTGGTCCACTGGGGCCGTCAAATACCGAATTGCCTGCGCCAAAGGCTCGCTTCTCGGGGGGCACAATGTAGTAGATCGTGCCATCGCGACCAATCAGGGCGTGGTAGCTCACCTGATCTTGGTCGCGGGGGTGATGGGTGCGAAATAGGTTGATTGCGCTCTGGGCTGAGCCTACGGTCTCGTGCAAAACGGCAATAAAGTCATTTCGGAGCACGCGCCCGTTGATGTCGGTGGCATAGCGATCGCCGAAGTTAGAGGGGTCGGCCAGGGCCGTCACCTGCCGGGGTGGGGCCGCCTGAGCCAGCTGTAGGTTGTCGCTGGTTAAGTCACTTTCGTCAAGCGATCGCGACTTGAGGAATTGCAGCGACGCCCCTGCTGTGGTTTGGACGGGAGATAGATGGCTCACCGTTAGCTGAGATTGCAGTGGTTTTGCCGCCTGGGCCGAAGTGAGCCCCACACTTAGCAGTGCTACCAAAAATCCTGTCAAACCGATCCAAATCCAGCGACGGGCCACAATCACCTCCTCCAGTGCAGTTGGTTAATTTATTTTGTAGCGCGAAATAGGCCAAATGAAAGTGTCCCCTGCGATGGAATTGGCCAGCATGCCCCACCCTCGTCAAGGTGCCCAGCGATCAAGGGCGCGCTTGCCGCCCCAGCGAGCCACAATTTCATCGTCGTAGTTGTCGGCAATTCGGATGACGGTGGTTACAGAGTGGTTTAACTCCAGGCGATCGCAGGTTTCGCCCACCAAACTGTGTTCAAACACAATGTCGTCTTCGGCATCGTAGGCAAAGCGGCCGAAGTAGATGCCGTTGTTTTCGCGCAGTAGGTAATAGCTCAGTTCTGGGGTGAGCTGAATATCGGTTACAACGTAGGACCGAGTCGTAATAAGGGTTTCATTCTGGTGCCAGGGCACGACCCGAGTAGAGGCTACAGCCGACCCCAAATTGACAATGAACAGGGGCTCATCTTCAAAAACCGCCAACGATTCGCCAAACAGCTCGTGCATCCAAGGCAAAATACGATGGTAAACCGCCTCCTGGCCGGGGGTTCTAAACTCCATAACACTCATTGCAGGGGCGAACAGCAAAACCTCAGCCGTGGGCTAAAGCCTTAACAGATTATCCTTAGAGCAGCCCTAAAGAAAAGCTATTTAGGTATTGTCTCACCTTGGCTTTAGAAAGGGGAAAAAAGAAAAATTAGGGAGAATACCGCACGATCGCCCCAGAGTTGCCAAAACGTTTGTAGCGCCTAACCTGGAATTCATCCTGTCACCTCTACCTCGTCACCCCTATGGCCTGCATTGTATTTACGGATCTTGACGGCACCCTGCTCAACGGCGAAACCTACGCCTATCAGGCGGCTCTGCCCACCCTGGCCAAGCTCACTGCCCTGGGCATTCCGGTGGTACCCGTGACCAGTAAAACCCGGCAAGAAGTGGCCCAGCTGCGCCAGGATGTGGGGCTGCGCGACCCCTTTGTAGTCGAAAACGGCAGCGCCGTCTATATTCCCACCGACCAAACTCGATTTGCTCTACCGCCGGGCGACGATGTTGATGGTTACCGGGTGCTCCAGCTAGGCTGCAACTATGTCACCGCCCGGGCCGGGCTGAAGGCGATCGCCCAAGATCTGGGCCGCCCCCTCAAGGGCTTTGGCGACTGGAGCGTCGACCAGGTGGTTCAGCTCACCGGGCTGTCGCCCAGCGAGGCGAAACAAGCTAAGGCCCGAGAATTTACCGAACCCTTTATGACGCCTAAAAACGTGCCCGCCGATCAGCTGCGCGAGGCAGTCGAGGCGATGGGCTTTCGGGTGGTGATTGGCGATCGCTTTTCTCACCTGATTGGGGCCGAGGCGGGCAAGGGCAACGCTGTACACCAGCTGGTGCAGCTCTTTCAGACCAACAACCCTGATGCTAAAACCATTGCCACCATCGGCTTGGGCAACAGCCCCAACGACCTCGACATGCTCGAAAACGTCGACTACCCGATTGTGCTGCCCAGTGCTCACGGTCCCCACCCCCAGCTAGCTGACCGGGGCTGGCCGGTCGCGATCGCCCCCGCCCCAGAGGGATGGGCACTGGCAATCGAGAATGCTTTGGCTCAGATTGCTTCCTAGTCGTCTGTTGAGGCAATGTTAAAGGTTTTAGGTTCAAGGTTTTAGGTTCAAGGTTTTAGGTCTCAAGTTCGAAGCAGGCCTTAAACCCTACACCTGAAACCTTGAACCTTCTGTAGCGATACGGATTTTTGAAGCTCCTGTAAATCTAAGGCCGAGGTGGGGCTGCGATCGCTCCAGTTCGGTAGGGTTAGCTAAAAACAGGTGAGGGGCCAGAGGTGGCCTACGTAACCTGGCGCAACAATCTGGCGCAACAGTTCGGGCAACCTGAAAGCAACTATTTACTAGGGAAGAGTGGCAGCTATGAATGTAAGTTGGAGCGAGTTGCTCACGGCAGCCTTAGCCATTGTGCCGCTGCTACTGCTGGTGACCTCAGCTTTTTTGGCCCTGGAGTGCCTGTTTGCCCTGCTTAGTCGTACCCCAGATTCAGCCCCGCCTACCCTGTCTGCCGATCTCTCCCTGGCGGTGCTGGTGCCTGCCCACAACGAAGCGGGCGGCATTGGGCCAACTCTGGCTACCATTACGCCTCAGCTGCGGCCCGGCGATCGCCTGGTGGTTATCGCCGACAACTGCACCGACACCACCGCCGCTGAAGCCTGTGAAGCCGGGGCCACCGTGATAGAGCGCCAGGATTTGGCTCAGCGCGGCAAGGGCTATGCCCTCGACTTTGGCCTGCGCCACCTGGCCGAGAACGCCCCCGATATGGTGATCTTTGTCGATGCCGACTGTACCCTGCACCCCGGCGCGCTGGCTGCCCTGGCCAGCCAGGCCCAGAGCGCTAACCGTCCCGTACAGGCCGTTTATTTAATGGAAAAGCCCGCCAATCCTGGGCTTAAGGACGGTATTTCGGCCTTTGCCTTTAAAGTTAAAAACTGGGTGCGCCCGCTGGGGCTGTACGGCCTGGGGCAGCCCTGCCTGCTGACGGGTACCGGCATTGCTATGCCCTGGGCAGCGGCAACCTCAGTCAGCATTGCCAGCGGCCACATCGTCGAAGACATGAAGCTGGGCCTTGACCTGGCTCTGGCGGGCTACTCGCCTCAGTTTTGTCAGGCGGCCTGGGTGACCAGCCGCCTGCCCAGCGGCGACCAGGCCGCCACCACCCAGCGCACCCGCTGGGAACACGGCCATCTGCAAATGTTTACCGAGTATGTGCCCAGGCTGCTGGGTCAGGCCGTCAGGCAAGGACGACTGGATCTTTTGGCCCTAGCCCTGGAGTTGTCGGTGCTGCCGATTACGCTGCAGGGGTTGGCTGTGGGTGCGATCGCAGCAGGTAGCCTGCTGGTGGCTACAGTGGGTCTTAGCTGGCTGCCTGCTTACTTGGCCCTGGCCGCCTTAGGGTGTTTGGTGCTTGGTATCGGCCTAGCCTGGGTAGGCTACGGTCGTGCCGACCTATCGCTGCGTGACATTCTGGGGGTGCCCGCCTACATGCTGAGCAAGTTTTCGATCTTCTCTAAGTTTTTAACCAAGCCCGAACAAGCCTGGATCCGCACCGAGCGCGACAGATAGGTAAGGTCCTTGCGGTGCATTTGCGCGCAGCGCAATGCACCGCAAGGGTTAGCTAAAAACGGTGCATTGCTACGCGAATGCACCCTACAGTTGACGGACCAAATAATCAATAATCAAGTTCGATGCAAGGTCGTTACTCGCTCAAAGCTCCCACGACCACACTCTTTCTCAAATTCTTGAATGATCCACTCTGGGCGCTTTCCAGTGCGGTGGGCGCACTTCTGGAGATATTCTAAGAACTCTAGAATCTGCTCCTGAGTTGGATGAGTACCCAGGATTGAGCCTAAACACCATTCATCTTTTGGGAAACGGCCACAATGTCGCTTAAATAGGCCTATTGCAGCATCAGGGGAGTTGCCATCACATCTATTCTTGTTACTTCTTTTCCAACGGTTATAGGCGCTAAATCTCTGGCCATGAAAGAGTTTTTTCAAGATAGAAACATCGTCAATCTGGTGAGCTTGCTGGATAGAGTAAACCTCTACCAAATCCTCTGAGTTAAGAACTCGTTCTGTGATCCACTGATGATTACACTCAGGGCATTGAACAACAAAGGACAGCACCATATAGCCACATTGGGGACAGGGTTTCTTAGGTGGTGGACTGCCGTCACCAGTACTCTGTTGCTGTACCGGCAGGTGGTAGTCCTTGATGTCTTCGGGAAAGCCCAGCCGCTCTAGATTCCCCGCTTGGTCGAGAATGATGCCGTACTGCTTGCCCGTTTGGGGTGAAATCCGCATGACCCGACCAATCTGCTGCAGGTGTAGGGCGCTCGACTGCGTTGGCCGCAGCATTAGCCCTACCTCCACACTGGGTTCATCAAAGCCAATGCTGATCACATTGCAGGAGGTGAGCACCAGGATCTTTTCGTCGCGCAGGTCACTGTACATGCGCTTGCGGTCTTTGATGGGAGTGCCGCCTTCCACCGTGTCGGCCAGGATACCGGCAGCGTTAAAGGCATCGGCCACGTGGCGGGCGTGCTCGATGTCGACACAGAAGGCGATCGTGCGCTTACTGGGGCAGAGGCGCTGCCACTCACGGACAATTTTTTCGATTAGCTCGGGGCGATCGCAGGCATTCTTCAGCCCGGCTTCGTCGTAGTCGCCCCGCACGGTCTTGACTTCCTTTAGGTTGGCCACCCCGTCGGGAGGCATACTGTAGTACTTCATGGGGGCCAAAAAGCCCCGCTGCTGCAGGTCGCTGGGCACCGGGGAGGCCACCAGGGTATCCATGTAGTCGCCTAGCTGCTCTTTGCCCAGGCGCTCAGGGGTAGCGGTCATCACCAGGTGTACGGCATTGGGGAAGGTCTTGAGCACCTTCTTGCCCACCTGACTGAATAGGGTGATGTGCCCCTCGTCATAAAACACCACATCGGGGGTTAACTGCTTCCACCAGTGCCGCTTCGACATGGTTTGAATGCTGGCAATCTGAATCGGGGCCTCGCGATTTTCCTCCCATCCCGCTTTGATGAAACCGCAGTGCAGGCCAAAAGACTGCATCTTTTCGTAGGTTTGGCCGACTAGCACATCCAGGTGTACCAAAAACATCAGCCGCTTGCCCGCCCCCTCAGCATGGGCGCAGATCTGCCCACTAATGACGGTTTTGCC
>NZ_JADEXE010000219.1 GCF_015207265.1 Nodosilinea sp. LEGE 07298
GCCCATGGGCAGCAGCCAGGTGCCGCCGCGATCGCCCCGGTTTTGGGCCATATTTTGCTGGCGGTTGTGCTCGTAGATGCGGTCCAGCACCTGGGTCTGACGCCAGACCTCAGCCCCTTCGCAGAACAAGTCGTTGAACTTGGCATCGTGGCAGGGGTTCTCGGTCGAGCCCCCCAGCACGCCCCGGCGAAATAGCTCTAGGCGCTGAGCATACACCTCGGGCCGCAGGCGACGGTGCACACACCACTTCTGGAACCAGGCATGCTTGAGGGCGTAGACCCCAGCCAGGCCACTTTGAATGGTGATGTCAGGGCCGCCTAGACTACCAAAGGCATCGGCGGTAGTAATGCCCCTGCCGTAGGGGGTGGCATCCGAGAGGGCAGCATTTAGCCCCAGCAGCGCAATGGTTGACCACAGCCCCGCCTGGTGGGGAAAGTCGATGTGTACCCACTGCCCACCATCGCGCAGGGTGGTGATGTAGCGCAGGCCATCAATGATGTCGGTGCCAGAGGGGTTGATGGTGCCGTTGTTAATCTGGTTCCAAGTGTCCAGGTCGGTCATGTAGTCGAGCCCAGGGCGCGGGTAGCGCTGCTGCTGACGAATCGGCTGGTTGCCAAAGTTAAAGTCTTGCAGCAAAAACTGGGAGACATGGGGGCCGACATTGCAACCCGCATAGGGGCCACGAAATAGGGTTTGGGGCGTGCATTCAAAGCCAAACTGCTCGTCAAAACCCAGGGCGTTGAGGTCGTCGCAGGCGGCTCGAATCAAGCCGCTGTTGGCATACTGGTCGAAGGGCACATCGCGGCAGAGGGCCATCCAGTAGCGCTCAACCATGTCGATGGCAGTACTGCGGCTGCTAAAGGCCGGTGCTGCGGCCATCCGAGATCCGTTGGAGTCGTTACCCGTCACCTGATAGGAAAAGGCATTGAGCGGATTGACCAGCGTGCGGCGACCGCCGAGCTGTACCTGCTCAAGCGCTTCTTGGGTACCGGTTTGTAGGGCATCGAGCAGCGATCGCAGCGATGCGGGGTCAACCAGCCCTTTAGCATCGTGTACCAAGGCCTTAGTAAACGAGGCGAACCCCGGAAAGCCAATGTGCTCAAACCGCTCCTCATCGCCATTGGTGGGTGGAACATCAAAGTTAAACCCATCAAAGGCTTCGTCACGCTTTCGGTCGCGAAGGTCGCGGGCCTCTTTGCGGCGGGCTTCAAAGTCGCGGCCAGGACGTTGCGTGTAGGGCTGGTAGTCAGACATAGAGATGTTCCTCAATGAATGGGCTGGTAACGGTTCGAGGGGTGGCTGACTCGCGTGTGGCCCCAAAGAGGCCGGGGGGAGCGCCAGGATGGGCGGCTTTTCAGGAGAGAATTGCAGCCACAAATATCTGAAAAGCTTCCTGAAGTCCATAGGGTAGAAGGGGGTTAAATCAGAGCTTTTAAACCAAACTCTGGCAGCCTTAGAGCACCACTGATGCGTAGAGAAAGCCACTAGCCCTTGGCAAATCAGCGTTCGGGACGGTTTTATCTACGCGATGTATCTAACGTAAACAAGCCAGCGCAAAAGCCACAGTACCCGCGCGGGTAAGATTTGCAGGTATGAGCTGCACGACCTGCGATCGCGCCATCTTTAGTAACAAAAAAAATTAGGCCCTAGCGGCAACAAAATACTTGCTAGAAGAAAGGTTCTAGCGATAGGTAAAAACCAAGCATTCAACGTTCTCGCCTACTTAGTAACTTGCGGGTTGATAGTGTGATCAGAATCCAGGTTTCGACTTCGCTCAACCTTCAGCTCTGTAGTAGGGCGGGCAATGCCCACCACTCACTCAGGCTGACATTACTCTCCCCAAGATCTCCTCCTGCGATTGTTTAGAACCCTTTACCCGGATAGAGCACACAGCCCCCTGACCAATTTGACAATCAAACTCATTCACGCAGGAGGTGCCAAATGGGTAGACGGTTAATTTTGGCCGCTATTTGGATTGGGTTTGTCGGCTACGTCCTTTGGTGGGCACCGCTCGATCGCCCCTATACCTGGACCTTTGCCCGTCATTTGGTAACGCTACACTGGGGCGAAATCAATGCCTACCTGCTGGCCATTTTTTGGCTGATGGGAGTTTGGCCCATGATTTACGCCTGCCTAATGTTTGCCGATGGCCGCATGCAGCCGTTTCCGGCCTGGCCTTTTTTTATTGGCTCAAATTTTACGGGGGTAATTTGCCTGCTGCCCTATCTGCTAGTGCGGCAGCGCAACCAAGTTTTCTACGGTGAAAAAGATGACTGGCTTAGCTGGTTAGATCGCCGATCTACTGGCGTTGTGCTATTAATGGCGGCGATCGCACTAATTGGCTTTGCGGTCATTACCGGCGACTGGCCCGACTTTTGGGCGCAGTTCCATACCCACGCCTTTGTACACCTGATTACCCTGGATTTTTGTCTGATGGGAGTTATTTTTCCGCTGACATCGCTGCTTGACGACGATATGCAGCGGCGAGGGGTTGATCAAACCCGATGGTTTTGGGCGATCGCGCTGGTGCCCCTGTTTGGCCCGCTGATGTATCTATGCTGGCGACCAGCGCTACCGGATAGCGACCAACAAACCTTTGATCGATTTGCCTATCTAAGCGCCACATCACAGCAAAGTCGACTGTAGTTGAATGGCACTGAAGTTTAGACTGGTGGGCACTGCCCACCCTATGGCAAGTCAAGGATTTTGGCAATCGCGAAACGTTTATTTGGTGGCTTTTAACTACAGTTCTGGTCAGGGAAGCTGTGATCTATTAACGCTTTGATTGGATACAGAGTCATCATAAAATCCTTATCCTTTGTACCATTTCTTTTAGTAATTAAACCTGTTCTAACTGGGCGAGCTTAGGTCAAAAAATCTCCTCCTTTCTACTAGCTGGGCTCTCTCCAATGAGCGATGAGGCAAGCCTGCCTTAACAGTTAAAACGGTAGACGATGCAGCAGTTGCCGCCTAATTTACGGCGTTTTCAACGCTTTGCCTATTCGGTTCTGCAACGGTTGCTGGCTTCACACAAAGGAGGAAGCACTCTATGGCTTCACAACACAGACGCGCAGTGGGAATTTTTCCCGATCGCCCCAGAACGGCCTCTGCTCTACAGGCGTTGAGTGACTCGGGCTTTGCCATGAGCCACGTATCGGTTATTGCCAAAGACTCAGATCGCCAAACCGCGATCGCTGGGGTCAAGGTCAAAGATGAAGCGAGCAACCAGGCCGACACTGGCGGTACCGTTGGTGCCGTTACCGGCGGTGTGCTGGGTGGTGTGACCGGGCTACTCGTGGGTCTCGGCACCCTGGTCATTCCGGGGATTGGTCCAGCAATGCTGGCGGGCGAAGCCGCTGTTGTGCTGTCAACGCTAGCAGGCGGTGCCGCCGGGGCGGCTGCCGGTGGCCTAGTAGGTGCCCTAATTGGTATGGGCATTCCTGAGCACCGAGCCAAGCACTACCGCGATCGCGTGGCCCAGGGTGACTATCTGGTCATGCTCAAAGATACCGAGCCTGAAATCGCTCGGGCAGAGCGCACTCTAAAGGCCTCTGGCATAGAAGATTGGGGCGTTTACCATGCTCCCGATGACACAGCTAGCCCGGCGGCGGGTTCACCCAACGCTACCTTCAGTGGGGATGTGCTCCCTGGTGATGGCCCTGTGGCCCCTGGCCGAGACAACCCCTACAACCGAGTCGACCACCCGATGGATCAGGGTTATCCCCATCGGCAGGGTACCGTTCCCCCGGTGGCAGGCTTACCCCACGCATCCAACCCGGTAGAGCCGTAGACCCACTTAGCCAAGCTAATCCCTGAATTAATGCATTCGTTGAGGAAAAAACCTGTGAATATTTTGAAATCTATCCGCCTTGGGGTAATCACCCTGTGCCTGGGCGTTGTGCTGTTTACCACTAGCGCCTGCGGCACCGCCACCCAAACTAGCAATCGGCTAGCCCCCACCGCCGCCTACAGCCAGCTCGAACGCGGCGATACAGCTAGCGGCGAAAACTATGGCCGTTGGGTCATGCAGACCGCCAGAGGGCTCGTTAGTGATGCCTATGTGCGCGACAACGACAAGCTCGGCGTGGTGATTTCTCCCGATGTAGCCCCTCGGGAAGTAAAACCCTTAGCCCAGTCTTTGGTACAGGGTTTCCACAAAAAATTCCCTAACCGCGACCTGAGCGTGTTGGTCTATGCCCCCGACAAAGAGCTGATTTTAACGGCCAACTACGACGATACGACCCGTCAGGTGGTCTACCAGTAGGCGGCTGAGCATTCCAACGCCACTTCAAAAGAATTAGCCCATTTCAAAAAGAAGAGTAAGACAGATTATGAGTAGCAGCAAAGACTATAAACGCCAGATCATGAACGACCTGGCCGGTGGCGACACCGAAAGCATTGACAGCCGAGCAACCCAGCCCGAGCGCGAGTACGCCAACTTCGACGACTTTGCCAACCGCTCTTCGCGTGAGGAGCGGCGGGAACTGGGGCGCGGTTTTCACCCCGATCGCATTCCCCCCAGCCAGATGGAGCCCGAACTGCGTAAGGCGATCACTCAAATTAAGCCCAAAGAGCGCGACGATGTCGCCCGCGACCTGTTTAAGCACCTGAAAGAGCGTGGTCTGAGCGATCGCGACCTGGAGAAGCAGCTGGGCCTTTCAACCCACCACGCCAGCCGCATGAATGAAGACGATGTCACCAAGCTGGCGTCCTTCACCTACCACAGCCACCCCGATATCTTCCAAGATGTGCTGGCTGACCAGCCCGGCATCATGAAGTTCTTCAGCAACCCGCTGGTGGGTGCCGCCGTGGGCGCGATCGCCGCTAAGTGGCTGGGCAAGCGCTAGATTGCCTCGCCGCCAAGTGGCTGGGCAAGCGCTAGATTGCCAGAGCCGATCGGCAACATCTGCTAAGAACCGTCGATAGCGGTTCCCAATAGAATGGCCAACCGGGCTGTTAGGATCTCAATCCTGGCGGCTCGGTTGGTGTTTAATAGTCAGCGGCAGCGACGGCGGTAAGCAAGTTGCTGAGGAGCAAGAATGCTGTCCCAGGGGCAGAGGTATCCTAAGAATAGGGACAAAGCCAACTGATAGGGCAAGGAGAAATGGATTACATGACTCGTCGTGGCCTACTCAATCGGCTGCTGATTAGCGTGCTGGTGGTGGCGATCGCGCTGCTGACTGCCCTCACTGCTCCGACCGCTGCCGTAGCGGCTGAGTTTGAGCAGCCCAATCTGCCTGAGCTAACGGTATACCGCAGCCCCACCTGCCGCTGCTGTGGCCACTGGGTTGACCACATGAAAGCCGCTGGGTTTCATGTGCAGGATGTCGTCACTGAAGACATGGCTGCCCTCAAGGCCCGCTATGGTGTGCCAGAAGACGCTGCCTCTTGCCATACGGCGGTTGCGGCAGGTTATATCATTGAAGGTCATGTGCCAGCGACCGACGTGCACCGCTTGCTGAGTGAGCAGCCCAATGTGCTCGGCATTGCGGCCCCCGGTATGCCTATGGGGTCTCCCGGCATGGAAATGGGCGATCGCGTCGACCCCTACACCGTCGTCTCATTTACCCAGTCGGGCGAAATAGCGACCTTTGCCGAGCATCCTTAACCGCCCTACCCAATGGCCTACTACCACTGCCAGCCCCAGGCCTTTTCTGACGCCTACCTTCACAACCTGCGGGGGGCAATTCAGTCGTGCCGCTACTTCGCCACCAACAACCTTAACCGTGATTTTGTCGGTACCAAGGGCTTCTCGGTGGTGTTCAAAGCGTCAGGCCGGGCCGAGGTCGATCGCCAGTTTCCCTACCTCAAGCCCTACCTCGACCAGGCGCTGCTGCCCGACTGCAACGCCTTTTACCTCAACACACTGCTGCTAAAGCAGGGGTCGCGGGTTGACCCGCACATCGATCGATCGCTGCGCTCGTACTGCAAAACCATCGACCCACCCGATCAGGTGAGCGTGCTCTACGTGCAGGTACCCACCGACCTGACCAGCGGCGAACTGGTGCTGCAACGGGGCCGACAGCGGGTAGCGCAGATAAGGCCCCAGACGGGGATGCTGCTGCATTTTCAGGGCAACCTGACCCACTCGGTGAATGCCATGGCCAGCGCTGGCCACCGCCTCAGCCTGGTGTGCGAACAGTACGCCCTCGATGACGACGCCCTGTGGGATATTCCTGAGTTCTTGATCGAGTCTAGAGCGCTCGCTGCGGCTAAGCCGAAGGCCTAGCGCTCTGCCAAGTGAAGGGATTAGGACACTTTGGAGGTGGGGGTGAAACCCAACAGCAGTACCCTTTGATTGGGTTTCGCTAGCGCTTTGCCCCACTGACTTGTCTAATCTGCTGCCGCTCTGCCCGTTAGAGCGGCGGTTTAGAGCCAAAATCAGTAAGCTAAGTCCATAGTATTGAGCTGTCGTAATGAGTTTGATTCAAGAAATATTTCTCGAAACCGATTGGGAAGAGGTTGAACAGGCCCGGGCCGCCTGCGACGAACGGGCTAACCAGCTGAGGGCTGAAGGCCACACCTGCACCTGTACGACCCTTTACCGCATCAACGACGGTCGGCGCGTCTTTTTGCTCGAAGCGCAGCACCCCGACACGCTTGAGCCCGAGCACCGGCCCTCTCGGCGCAAACCGCCCGCTCGACGGCCTGCACAACGAAGTTAAGCCATCATCCCTTAACTAAGCTCAGGGCGACGGCTTCGGCTACTCGAATACCGTCGATACCGGCGGATAAAATACCCCCGGCATAGCCTGCCCCTTCGCCTGCGGGGTACAGCCCAACGGTATTTAGGCTCTGAAACTGCTCATTGCGCTTAATGCGAATGGGCGATGAGGTGCGGGTTTCGACCCCGGTGAGCACGGCATCGGCCATGGCAAAACCGTGGATCTGGCGATCGAAGGCCGGAATGGCTTCGCGGATGGCCGCGATCGCGTACTCCGGCAAACTCTCGCTCAGGTCGCCCAGCGTCACCCCCGGCTTGTAGGACGGGTGCACCTCTCCAAAGGCGGTCGAGGGTCGCTGGGCCAGAAAGTCGCCTACCAGCTGTCCCGGTGCCTCATAGGTGCCGCCGCCCAGCTCAAAGGCCCCGGCTTCGAGCTGGCGCTGGAGGGCAATACCGGCCAGCGGCCCCTCGGGGTAATCGTCTGGGGTAATGCCGACGACGATGGCGCTGTTGGCGTTCGACTCGTCACGGGCGTACTCGCTCATGCCGTTGGTGACCAGGCGACCCGGTTCTGAGGCCGCCGCCACCACTTTGCCACCGGGGCACATGCAAAAGCTGTAGACCGTGCGCCCATTTTCGCAGTGGTGTACCAGCTTGTAGTCAGCGGAGCCCAGGCGGGGGTGCCCGGCCTGGTCGCCTAGGCGGCAGCGATCGATTAACGACTGGGGATGCTCAACCCGAAAGCCAATCGAAAAGGGTTTGGCCTCGATATAGACGCCCCGGTTGTACAGCATCTCAAAGGTGTCGCGGGCGCTGTGGCCTACGGCCAGCACCACATGGTCGCTGGCCAGGTAATCGCCATTCTCTAATCGCACGCCGCGCACCTGGCCCTGGTCAATATCAATGTCTGCGACTCGGTGCTGAAAACGAATTTCGCCCCCCAGTGCTTCAATAGTGGCCCGCATGTTCTGCACGATTTTGACCAGGCGGTAGGTGCCGATGTGGGGCTTGTTGATGTAGAGAATCTCGGGACTAGCTCCGGCATTGACCAGCTCGGTGAGCACCTTGCGGCCATAGTGGTGGGGGTCGCTGACCTGGCTGTAGAGCTTGCCGTCAGAGAAGGTGCCCGCACCGCCTTCGCCGAACTGCGCGTTAGATTCGGGGTTGAGGGTTTTCTTGAGCCAAAAGCCAAAGGTATCGACGCTGCGATCGCGCACCGATTTGCCCCGCTCCAAAATAATCGGCCGAAACCCCATCTGCGCCAGCATCAGCCCCGCGAACATACCGCACGGCCCCATGCCAATCACAATCGGGCGGTTCTCAAAGCCCGCAGGAGCCTGGGCTACTGGATGGTACGTCACGTCCGGTGTGGGCACCACGTGGGGGTCTTTCTTGAACCGCTTCAGCAGCGCCTTTTCCTTCGGCGTCTCGACATCCACGATATAGACGAGGGTGATGTTGCCCTTTTTGCGCGCATCGTAGCTGCGCTTAAAGATGCTGAAATGGTTTAGGTCTGCCGCCGACAGGTGCAGCTTCTTGAGAATGGCCTCTTCAAGGGCGGCTTCGGGATGGTCGAGGGGCAGTTTGATTTGGCTGAGGCGTAGCATACAGAGTTGCGAAAGGTCCCAGGGCAGCGCAGAAACCGATCATGCCACACTGACTCGGAGTTCTGCACAGGCGCGATGGTCAACGACCGGCTCAGAGGGCGATCGCTCGTCAGGAATAGTGGGCCTAAGCGCTGTAGAGGTGAATATCAACCAAATTCAAGTCCAGAGGTGAAGTTTGCCAATCGGAAAATTTCACGTCCCGAACTGAGCTTGGTAGAAAACACCATTTTGAGCGGCGCTCACAAAGGATAGGTCACGATGAAATTAACGTTGGGCTGGGCTTTACTGGGCAGCTTACCCCTGAGCCTGTTGAGCAGTCTGGGGTAAGCTGCCTTGGCCAACACCATTGAACTCAGCGTATTACCCCTCTTAGACGCACCAACGGCCAACTGTCCCGAATATCTCATTGCCCATGAAACCGTGCAGCCCTATGTTGAGGGCAGCTTTGCGACCAACGGCATGATCAAACTGCGCGACATCGCCACCAATATTCAAGTCTCCCAATCCGATCGCTTCAGCACCACCTGGGTGGGCACGCTCAGGCCCGAATACCGCAATTGCCAGGCTTCCGGCGGCATGCTCAGCATTGATGACGAAACGTTTGAAGGGCATTCCTATATCCGAGTTCAGCTGGCCGATGGTCAGGTCAAAGCCATTCTCGATATGACCGGCATGAGAGATGCAAATGGGTTTACAACGGTAATCACGTTCAAGGGCCTGCGCGATGGAAACCCCCGCTGGACCTGGGGTGGCACTGATTAACGGCTGGTCAGGGAAAGATCTACCTGAGGTTGCACTGAGGGACTGAACCCAGCTTCTACAGTGTAGGAACGGTTAATTTTCCTATCTAAACATTTGTGGATATTTATATTCTCGATCTGCTGGTTATTGGCTTGCTGCTGCTGGCAGTAACACTAGGGTCTGGGTGGATCGGGAGGTTGCCCCTATCCTACGCCTTGATTTACCTGGTGGTGGGGGTTTTACTCAGTCCCTACGGGTTTAATCTCATTCGGGTGCGGCCCGATGCTCAGCTGCTAGAACGGCTGACAGAGATGGTGGTTTTAATTTCTCTATTTAGCTGCGGGCTTAAAATGAATCGGCCCATTAAAGCCTGGGCCTGGAACTCTACCATTCGCCTAATTGGCTTTTTGATGCCGCTCTCCATTTTTGCGATCGCCGCGATCGCGCACTTCGTCCTCAAGTTGGAGTGGGGAGAAGGCATTTTGCTGGGGGCTATTTTGGCCCCTACCGACCCCGTTCTCGCCTCCGAGGTGCAGCTGTACGATCCTAAAGACCGCGATGAACTGCGCTTTGGTCTCACCTCTGAGGGTGGTCTTAACGATGCCCTGGCGTTTCCCTTCGTCTACTTTGGGCTGCACTGGCTAGAGGATAACAGCTGGCAGAACTGGTTCAGGCAGTGGGTAGCAGTAGATCTGGTGTGGGCGATCGCGGCGGGGCTGGCCGTGGGAGTGCTCGTCGCTAGAGGGGTTTGCTGGTTAGAGCAACGGCTCGAAAAAAGCCGTGCTATCGACGATTTAATGGAAGATTTTGTTGCGCTTAGCACTATCTTGCTGAGCTATTCTGTGGCTGAGCTAGTGCACGGCTACGGCTTTTTGGCCGTTTTTGTTGCTGGGGTCACCATGTACCAGGGGTGTAAGAGTGCTGACCGATCGGCCTCTCGTCTACGGTTTATGGAACGGCTTGAAAAACTATCTGAAGTAGGCACTATTTTGCTGCTGGGGTCGCTATTGCGCCACGCACCCATGCTGCGCTTTGCAGGCCCAGCCCTGGTGATCGCGGGCTCACTGCTATTTGTGATTCGTCCCCTGGGCGCGTGGGTTAGCACCATTGGCTCGCCCGTTCACCCCAGCACACGCTGGCTGTTTGGCTGGTTTGGCATTCGCGGTGTGGGCTCCCTTTACTATTTAACCTATGCCCTAGGTCAGGGTCTAGAGGGCGAAACAGGCGAACTAATCGCCTGGCTAACCTTGATCACCGTTACCGTCTCAGTGGCGCTGCACGGCATCACCTCAACGCCTATCATGCAGTGGTACGAGCGCCATGTCGAAGGCAACAACGCATTAGAGAAAGAGCTGCCCAACCCCGACTAATCCAATCCCGCCTATTCCCGCCTAATCTTGACTGATAAGTAACGCACCCGAGTCAGTGGCGCGTCCGAGTCGATAAGCATTGCAACGAAGTATCGGGTGGGCTGGTATAGAACGGGTATCCTAGCGGAGGCTCTGCTCGGTTAAACACTGCCCATGACGACCTTCGTTGCCCTCGACTTTGAAACCGCCGATCGCTACAGAGACAGCGCCTGCTCAATTGGCCTGGTGCGGGTCGAGCAGGGCCAGGTGGTCGATAAAGCTCACTACCTAATTCAGCCTCCGCGACGGCAGTTTGAATTTACCTACATCCACGGCATTACCTGGGATCAGGTGGCGAATCAGCCCACGTTTGCCGAGCTGTGGCCCCAGCTAGCAGCAACGTTTGCCGGGGCAGATTTTTTGGCTGCCCACAATGCCTCCTTCGATCGCAGCGTGCTCAACGCCTGCTGCAGGGCCTACAACCTTGCGCCCCCGCTGCCGGAGTTTGTCTGCACGGTCAAGCTGGCCCGTCAGGCGTGGAATATTCGCCCCACCAAGTTGCCCAACGTGTGCGACTACCTGGACATACCGCTCAACCACCACGATGCCCTCTCCGATGCTGAGGCCTGCGCGAAAATTGCGATTCTCGCGCTGAGACACTCCGTAAACGCCTCAGCGCTGGCCGGGGTGCCAAGGTAAAAGCCCTGGCTACGCTGCCGCCTGGGTGGCCCTATTGCCGTTGAGAACCCCCGTCTCAGCGCGCACATCCACCGTGCCGCGAAACATGTTCATGCCGCAGGTAAACTCGTAGCGTCCCGGCTGGGTAGGGGTAAATTCGATCGCCGTAGTCTGGTTGACAGGCAATTCTCTAGCAATGCGAAAGTCAGGAAATCGCACCGCCTCTAAGCAACTGCTGGGATCTTTACGGTAAAAGTTGAGCCGCACCGGCTGCCCCGCCTGCACCACAATCTCGCTAGGGTCGTAGCCACCATCAACGGTGACAGTAATCTCTTGCACGCCGTCGGTGGCGCTGGCCCGGCGCGACCTAGGCTTACTGAGCAAAAACCACCACAGCTCTAGCCCAATCAGGCCCAAGCCCGCTCCAGTGACAGCTACCTTCGACCACAGGGGTTGCTCAATTCGCTGAAACTGCCCGGTTGGCTCGGTCATATTGTCGTCGTGGGGCATTTGAGCCGGAGTGCCAGTGGTGAGGCCGATCGCCAAACCTAAGCTGGCCAAGCTGGTGAGGATGAAAGGTCGGATTTGCATAGCAAGTGCTTTTTGTGGGGCAGGGGAGTGGGAG
>NZ_JADEXE010000021.1 GCF_015207265.1 Nodosilinea sp. LEGE 07298
GACCCTCCTCGGTCTCGTCGTACGACTCAACATCAATACCGGGTAAACCCAAGAGCTCTGTCAGTAGAGGCACCATAGCCATAACGTATAGTAACGGCTACTTCAGCATACTCATTCCAGGAGAGCCCTTTCTTTTTGCTGGTTTTCTTCTTAGACCCCATTGGGTAACCTCTCGTTCTCGACCAGTAAGACATATCGCCTCAGGGCAGCAGACTTAAGTGCCTACCTGGGTAACTACAGTTACCTAACAGGAGGTTGACGCACCGCCCTGGGTCTAGCTGTTGCGCTAGAGCCTTTCACCTTAGTGGTGGCTTAACCTAGGTGCGTCTGCTGGGAGAGAGATATGCGCCACTAGCGAAGGTCAGGATGCTGTCTGAAATCCCGATCTGGCCCAGGTGGTACGCTTAAGAGATATTTTTCTTCGGGGCCGATCTAATGCGCGTTGAAGCTTGCTGCCAGGCCCTATTTGAGCATCTGTTACCCAATCTTGACCCTCAGCGGCAGGGCCTTTGTATAGATGTCGGGGTAGGTACGTTTGCTTTTTACTGTGAGCTGTTTGCCCGCCTGGGGTTTGCGACTGTTGCGGTAGAGCCTTCCCCAACCGATAAGCTGCGGATCGTCTGTGAGCAGCACCCAATTCAGCTCATCGAGCAGTGCCTCTCTGACCAGGTGGGCACCCAAACCCTGCACATGGGCCAGTTTGCTAACTTGGCCAACAGCAACTTTAGCTCGCTGGCCGCCGACTGGTTTGGGGCTTCAACCACTACCCGCTCGGTACCGACCCTAAATTTGGCAACGCTGCTAGAACAAGTAGCCGCTACCCGCATCACCGCTTTCAAACTCGATATCGAAGGCTGGGAACCCGTGGTGATTCAGCAGTTTGCCGAGTTGCCCACCGAGCTGCTGCCCCAGGTTGTAATGTTTGAGTATGGCGGCGGCAGCTGTCGCGCCTTGGGGAAAAACGGCTGGTCACCCCGATTTTTTGAGGGCACCATAACCTGTCTAAAGACCCTACAGCAGCTGGGCTATGACTTTAGCATTATGGTTGACTACGCCGCTGGCACTCAGGCTAAAGTATTCGACCTGAAATCTTTAGATTTAGCTCACGAGTCGCCCTTTTACGCCAACGGAGTCTACGGCAATATTCTCTGCTTTTACCAACAGCGCTTTTCGTCTACAGCTATTCGCCGTGTCTGTGCACCCTACGGCGGTGGTTTGGCCAACTGGCTAGTCAGTAAATTTGTGTCGTAAGCGCGTTCAAACGGGCATTGCTATCGCCCTAGTCCATCTGGAACCTGATCGTCATAGTAGTAGTTCCACAGGGAGGCTACCGGTTCTTCCGCTTCTACAGGGGTGCCCACCAGGTTGGTACCGGCTGGGGTATCGGCGGCGGCGACTAAAAATGCATTGGGGTCGGCCTGGTAGGCGGCAAGCAGGGCTTTTTCTTCAATGGATAGGTCGGGGGAACTGTCTTGCTCAATTTCTAGGAAGGTGGTTTCGACCAGCTCCATTTGCTCTTCGGCAATGCTAAGTTCGTGGTTGGTTTCACCGTTGAGCAGCTGCTCTAGGGGTTGCAGCTCGTCTATGTGGTTAGAGAGCGTCTGCAGCCGCTCTTCGTAGGTTTTGGTAAGTTGCTGTAGCTCTTGCCGGTGCTGGGCCGTTTGCTGGTCGAGGCGGGCCTGGATCTCGGCCTTTTCGGTTTCAATGGCTTTGAGCTTAGCCTGGTGATCTTTGAGTGCCTTGAGCAAGGGCACGACTTGCCCTTTCAATGTCATGTGATCGACATCGAGCTGGTGAAACCGCTCGGACAGGCTGACGTAGGCGCGGCACAGGCGAGTGTAGCGCTCCACCATCTGATTGACGTGCTGAAAATTTCTCACGGCCGTCTCCAAGCGATCGGTGGCCATAACAACATCCTGTCCATAGGGGGCAATGGGGGTAGGACGAAACTCCTACCCCCATTAACGGGATTAGTGGGAAAGGAGCCGTACTGCTAAGTAGCCTCTTAACTACCACGGTTGTCCCTAAAATTTCAAGCCGTAGATGATACATTGACGCTAAAAGACGCTAAAAATTCAGCGATCTGACCCAGTCGCTAAACATACTTACCTTGACTGGTTGTTTTTCAGAAGAGGTTTTGGTTAATGTGTCAGAATGATGGGGCTACTACCAGCCCATTTTTTGCCCCCCACTGGCAGTGCTGTGCGTACCTACAAAAGCCAGAAGATCGACCAGAACGCTGATTACCCCTGCCCCTGTCGCCGGAATGGGTGCATTAAACCCATTACTCTGACCGAGGCCTTTGGCTGCGATCGCTGCCAGCAGATTTTCGTCGTGCAAGACGACGGCTACGTAATCGAGCAACTCTCTACCCACTATCCCTACAAGCGCATCTGGCGCTGGACGGGGCAGCAGTGGCGGCTCGATCGCTCTTCCCTGAGCGTCAGTTATTTGCCCCTGGTGGTGCTGGCGGCTTTTGGGGTGATGGTGTTTTTTTTGCTGCTGGCTACCCTGCAAACCCCCGATGGAGCCCAGTCTATAGCCCGGTTGCTGACTACCCTGGCGGTGTCGCTAGCGGTGGTGGGCATGTTCTGGCTGGCCTCTCGGCGTTAGGATTATGGTAGAGCTAGCCACCCAGGCAGACTTTAGCGTTGCAGTTGAGCAGGTGCGTCAGGCCAGTCACGTTTTGGTGGCGGCTGGGGCAGACGCCCAAAGCCGTCTGCTAGAGGCCGTTGCTACCGCAGTTGAGGCCAGCCTTGACGATATTCTTGAAGCCAATACCCTCGATCTTGAAGCCAGTCTCGATATGGCCGTACCCGAGCGGGTGTTGGACTGGCTCAAACTCACCCCCGAGCGGCTGCAAACCACTGCTAAAATCTTGCGGCGGCTGGCCTATCTCGGCGACCCGCGCGGGCTATTGCACCCTGTTCCCAGTCGCCTGAGCAAGGCCGTGGCAGGTTACGGCCAGGTGGTGCCTTTAGGCGTGGTGGCCTTGGTTTATGAAGCGTTTCCAGAACTGGCGGCGATCGCAGCGGGGTTGAGCCTGCGCACGGGTAACGGTCTCATTCTCAAGGGCAGCAACGAAGCCGGTCAGACCAACCAGGTAATTTTGCAGGCTCTGCACCAGGCTCTCGATCAAGTAGGTCTGCCTCAGCACTGCATTCTCTCCCTCACCGAAGAACAGGGAGATGTTGCGCGCTCCTGGCTGTTGCAAGATCCGGGTGTCGATTTAATCATCCCCTATGGGCGACCGGGGTTGGTGCAGCAGGTGGTGCGCCAGGCAGGCGTGCCGGTACTGCCTACGGCTATCGGCAACTGTTACCTCTATTGGTCGGCGTCTGGCCAGCTCGACACGGTAACCCACATGATTTTAGACAGCCATCGGGGCGAACCTGATGCCGTCAACGCCATTGAAAAGGTGCTGGTGCACCGGGGTTGCAGCCCCTCGGCGCTGGCGCAGCTCTGCCATACTCTGTGGGATCAAGATTTTGAGGTGCTGGCTCACGAGTCTCTTATGGCCGATTTACCGGATGTCAAACTGGCCACCGCCGCCGATTGGAGCCGCCCCTTTTTAGGCAAAACGGTTGCTTTGCGCTTGGTCGAGGATACCAAAACAGCCGCTGCCTTGATCAATCGCTACAGCAGTGGTCACGCCAACGCCATCGCCACCGAATCCTACACTGAGGGTAGCCGCTTTACTCAGCTAGCTACTAGCGCCGTAATCTACGTCAACGCCTCTCCTCGCTTTGTCCGCAACCCGGCCCAGGCCGCCGCGATCGCCCTGGGAATGACTGCCCAGCGAGGCCGCTGTAGCGGGTTTGTAGGCCTGAGCGCTCTGCTAACGACTCAGCATATTTTACAAGGCCTGGAGTAGCTTAACTGAGGCACATTCTGATGAGGAACATTCTGACTTGGTTAGTATTGATCTGAATCAAGATGTGAATAGGTTGTGTTACTCAGCTTAGCGGCCTAAAACTTCAGCCGCAGAGCATTAATCTCACTAGCCATGTACTTGCCGACGACTTTTTCAGAACACTTTGTTTCCCACCAGTCTAAGGTTTGCTGATGGAGAGTTTGTAGCAACACAGGATTGTTGAGCAGCTTGTTCAAAACTGGCTCTAGGTTTTGCCAACTGCCGATTTGAATGACAGGGGCTCCATTGTAAAACCAGCGAGAGGGCAAATATTCTACAATAATTACGCAGCCGTAGCGCATGGCTTCGAATAGCCTATAGGTCTCTAGGGTAGTTCCCCTTGGCGCGAGGCAAATTTTTGTATTCATTAAATTTTGGCTGTAGGTACTTTGCGGTGTGTAATTGAATGCAGCAAAGCCGACAGAAAGTGCCAAATGAATCTGAAATTGAGGATTTTTGTCTTTAAAGCGTTTTAAGTTATCAACCATTTGCTCGCGCGAATGGGCTTTGGGAGTTTTAGACCAGTACCGTAGCGACCAGACAGGATATTTATGCTGAATAACACTGCCATCAAAAAAGACGTCGCAGTTGCGATCTAAAATAGGCCTTATAGGCAAATCTTCGGAATTTAAATAGCCTGGTGGAATGTCATAAATAGGAACTATTTTAGTTCTGCCCAAAAACAAGGTCTTAATTTTCTTTAGTCTGTAACGAGACTTTCTAACAAAGCGATGAATCAAATTCTTGATTGTCTGGCCAAGCACCAGGAACTTAAAATAGGATAGCTTTAGAAGTGGTCGATAAAGATTTAACTGCTCACGAATCTGTCGAGTGCCATAGCACTTAAATACTCCTCCAACTTTGTCAATATAGTCTGGGATTCGATAAAACTCGTCACCTAAAATCAAAACAAAAACATTCTCACCATAGGAAGGCATCTCCTTCATTTCAATCATGGTGACGTAGAAGACTAAGCCTTGGTTAGGCAAGGCGCAGTCGACAGCCTGCAAAACCTTGCCAAAATAGGCGACAAAGCTACAATTTTCCGGCTCAGGATCATAAATATCCCAAGGTATTAAATTTTTATCAATGTACATAAAAAACTGATTGGCGCTTGAGCCAGATCCAAGCAGATAATCAAGATCTATAGTTGATTCCCTAGCAATATTTTGGCTCTTGAGCTTTCTCAGCATAGGTTTTGCCTAATTTATTCGTGCAATCAATGCAATTATTTTGTTATTTTGATTTGCTTTTGAAGATCAGCTATTTGATTAGCTGATCAAATAGCTGCCTGCTGTTTTCGTTGTACTTGGAGCAAACCCGCGTGAGTGGTGAAACTTCGTAGAACGGGTGTCCCACCGGCACCGACAAGATATCCAATTTGCTTTTGTAAATTAAATCAGGTAAATCAAGAGCTGTATCATTCAGCTAAGATTCTTTCAAGCATGAGAACAATTTTTGAAAGCTTTAGGTTTTGTCCCGAGTTAGATAGACCTCTATGTAAAATAAGCCTTTCATCGATCGATACACAGTTAAACTATAAACACCCATGCCACTGTAAACTCATGGCTTTAGTGATTTAAGGTGTTTAAATCTGGCAGCATTTAACCATAACAAATCATAAATTTGGCTTATCCGCTTTAGAGTGTTCCAAATAAATACCTGTTCGGGGGTTCACCTCGACAGGCCCAGCGATTGTGTTCGCGGCCCTAAATGGGATGTTTTAAGTGGTATACGCCAAAAAAACCAAGTCAAATTCTTAATGAAAATTAACGTTCTGTGCTGTATGGATAGGAGATTAACCTCGATAACTTAAAACCAGATGCTAGGATTATACGCTTAGGCAAAATTATGAGTACTTCCTTATACTTAGCTTCTTGTTCTATTTAATCAACTGCCTTGCTTTATTAAAATGGCATAAACTTGCCAGCCAGCGCCCGAGAATCGGTGCCTGATGCTCGCTAAAGATTTTTAGTAATTGCTCAACTCTCTACCCACTATCCTTGCAAGCGGCTCTGGTGCTGGACAGGACAGCAGTGGCGGCTCGATCGCTCTTCCCTGAGCGTCAGTTACTTGCCCCTGGTGGTGCTGGCGGCTTTTGGGGTGATGGTGTTCTTTTTGCTACTGGCTACCCTGCAAACCCCCGATGGAGCCCAGTCTATAGCCCGGTTGCTGACTACCCTGGCGGTGTCGCTAGCGGTGGTGGGCATGTTTTGGCTGGCCTCTCGGCGTGAGGATTATGGTAGAGCTAGCCACCCAAGCAGACTTTAGCTCTGCAGTTGAGCAGGGATGAACAGGGGGTTGTTGCACGCTCCTAGCTGCAAGATCCGGGGGTTGATTTAATCATTCCCTATGGTTGACCTGGGATAGTGCAGCTGTGCCACAGCCTGTAGAATCAAGCCTTTGAAGTGCTGGCTGATGCAGACCTGCTGCCCGACCTGCCCGACGTGAAACCAGCCACTACCGCCAACTGGAGCCGCTCATTTTTGAGCAAAACATTGGCCCTGCGATCGGTGGACGGTGTGCATACGGCGGTAACCCTAATCAACAGGTATAGCAGTGGTCACGCCAATCAACAGTTCGGACAGTTTTAGCAACGAAGCTACAAGACTTATAGGGCAATCACCCTGACACTCGCCTATTTGACTCAAAGTTAGTTTTCAGGCTGACATTGATTTAAATACTTTGAGCAACGTAGGCTCTGGCTTACAGGCAATATTTAGGACACACTTCTGTCCGGAGTATTGGCTAATGCGATCGCCACCGAAACCTACACTGAAAGCAGCCGCTTTACCCACCTAGCCACCAGCGCAATAATCTATATCAATACCTCTCCCCGGTTTGTTCGCAACCCTGCCCAGACCTACCCAATTGCCCTAGGGATAACGGCCCAGCGCGGTTGCTGGAGCGGTTTTGTGGGCCTTGGAGCCTTTTTTACTACTCAGCATATTCTGCAAGGGCTTAAACAAATTAGTACAGCCGCAAGCCATAGCGCGAAAAAATAAAGGGTGCATGCAAAGAGAGATATCTATGCTTGAATGTCACTGAATTAAGGCTGGGAGACAGTGCCCGTCCTAGGGCAGATCAAATCTTTTGGCGATCTCTAAGAGCTTGTTTCAGTGACATTTATCTATGCTTAACCAAGCTGATATGGTTGATCGGCTTTACTTAATAGCAAGGGCTTCACTGTTTCTTAACACTTAAAGACTCTCAAATCGAAGGTCGGTAAAGTTATGTAGAGGTTTCTAGGCTTGCATGATTTAATTCTGGCCGTCTACTTCTATATTAATGCTGTTACTCCCAACCGCAGGGTTATTTCGCAAGCATAGCTCTAGTATTTGTGCGATCGGCAAAACTCTGCTTGCTTCTGTAGTTATTAGTAATTTTTTTGAATGTATTAATTAACTGATGTTTTTGGAGGGGTTTTAAAAATGGATATCAATCTAAAGTATAAGGTTCCAGGCCTTGAAGTCGCATCTTCAATGATGTATTGCTTTCCTACAGGTGCGATGGATGTATGGCACCCGGCCGCTGAGCAAGTGCTAATGCCAGCGAAATATTTTGAACCTTACGACGTAGAAATCAAAGTGCAATCTGCCACAGCCAAACTAGAACTGACAAAAACTCTTAGCTGGAAGCGGAAGACTCAGCTAGTTCTTTCAAAAGCAATCAAGCGAAAGGCCCGATCATTTCTCCCTAAAACCATCAGGCGAAAGGCCCGATCAGCTTTCTCAAGAGTGAAAAATTACAAGACTCAATTATTTCTCCCTGAAGCAGTAGAAGATGGAGACGTGCTCGACTACTCAGGAAAATTCATCTTTGATGCTCGCTTTGATGTGTTTACGAACATCAGCCATATTCTTGGCAACATAGCAGAACCAGTTTTTTTAGCGCAAAAGCTCTTGAGCGAACATTTCCAAAAAGATATTAAAATTCATATTATCTTGAGTTCTAGGGTACCTAAATACAGAATGCCTATGGACGTATACCGATTGCTTGGTAATCCTGTCATTTTTACTGATGATGATGTCTACGGTGAGCTTGTTACCTGTTCAAAGCAGAGGGTTTACAGTACTGCACCTCACTTTCTGAATTTCGAGTTTCCAGGATACAAAGAACAAACATACGAAAGAGTGTTTGTCGCCCGCAGGGGAAACCGTAGATTAATCAATAATGATGAGGTAACTAAGTTTCTGGAGGAGCGAGGGTTTAAAACGCTTTACTTTGAGGATTTATCTCTCGAAGAAGAGTGGTCAATTGCTCGCAATGCAAAAGAGGCGGTGGTAGTGGCTGGTGCTGCCAGCGGCAATTTTGTTTTAAATCGTGTCGGACTGCGAGACAATGCTGAACCAGGTAGTGGGCTTAAGCTAATTGAGCTTATGTCTCCCGCATGGAACTTTTATGAACATCGGTACATGGCTAACACCTTAAATGGCAAGTGGTGTTGTGTACGAGGCCAGATCACCCCTCAAATGCTCAACGCACTTGATTTTTCTGAAGCACCTCCTGACTCGCTAAAAGCTCCATACAAAGATCCTTTTAGGGTAGATTGCCAGACTATTCAAATGGCACTTGACTATCTCTCCATGGGTAAATAAGGATTTTCGTAGGATTGTTGAAATTTAGTTGTATGGGGTCATGGCTTAAGAGGCGATCGCCACCGTTAATCGATCGCCCGCTGCCCCCCAAAGCGCTGGGCAATAATGTCGTCGTAGGTGTCAGCGATGGTAACGACCGAGAGAATGCAGGTCTGTAGCTCCATCAAATCCATGTTTTCGCCGCCGAGCACGCTTTCAGCAAACAGCACCTGGTTGGCGTCATCAAGATGAAACGCACCAAACCGCATGCGACGATTTTCGATAAGCAAAAAGTGCATTAGCTCATTGTCGATGGTGCTGCCGATGGTGACGCAGCTAGTAGCCCGTACTGTTGCCAGGTCGGCTTTTTCCCAGGGGTGTACCTCCCAGGGCAGTACCTCAATTTCGACTAAAGTAGATCCGTAGAGAATGTCGAAGCGAGGGATATCGGAGTAGGCTCGCAGTCTGCCTTTGAATAGGGCAGCGGTCTGCAGGTAGTCGGCGACTTTGGTATAAGTGAGGGCTTGAACGGTACTGGCAAAGGAGATGGCCATGGGCGATTTTGGATTTGCGATTTTGGCTGGAGGAAAGAGAAACCGAGTTTCTGTTCGGAATGCATAGGGTGCTAACAGGTTGACCAATACATCCGGTTTCTGATCCCTACATGATGAACATTTTTTGATCTAGAGATTGGGGAGTGTGGCTATCGACGAACTGCTGCGGGCTTTCGTCGGACTCTAGCCGCCCGTCAACCAGGTTGATGATGCGATCGGCCACGTCGAGAATGCGGTTGTCGTGGGTGACCATGAGAATGGTGCAGCCTTTCTCGTTGGCCAAGTGCTGCATGAGAGTAACTACGTCGCGGCCCGATTGTTTGTCGAGGGCAGCGGTGGGTTCGTCGGCCAGTATCAGCTGGGGCTGGTTGACTAGGGCACGGGCGATCGCCACCCGCTGTTTTTGCCCGCCGCTCAGCGCCGCTGGCTTGTAGTTGGCCCGCTCGGCCAGCCCCAGCTGGCTGAGAATATCGACCGCCTGCTGGCGCTTGCCGCGAAAGTTGCCGGTAAGCTCCACGGCCATTTCCACATTCTGGGCCGCCGTCAGCGACTCAAACAGGTTGTGGGCCTGAAAGATAAAGCCAATATTGCGACGAAGCTCGACCAGCTGGCGGCTGCCCATGCCCACCAGCTCTTGCCCCAGCACTCGCAGGCTGCCATCGGTGGCCGATCGCAGCGCCCCGATCAGCGTCAGCAGGGTGGTTTTGCCCGAGCCAGAGGGGCCAGTCATAATCACAATTTGGCCAGGGTGCAGGTCGAGGCTGATGTCGTAGAGCACCTGCTTGCGCAGGTCGCCCTTGCCAAAGAAATAGTTGAGGTTGCGTACCTGAATCGACGCCTCGGTGGCGACGGCAGGCGAACCAGGGGTTGTGGATGGTGCCGTCATAGCCCAAATACCTCTGCTGGGTCAGTGCGCTGCACCTTGCGTACCGCAATGGCACCGGAAATCAGGCACATAATAAACGTCATGATGTAAATGTTAGCGACTCGCTGCAGGGTGAGCTGAAACAGCAGCCCGGTAACGGCAGCCCCCAGGTTGTAGAACAGCGCGCTGATCAGCAGGCCAGGAATAAACCCCAGCACCGACAAAATAATCGCTTCTTGAATCACCACCCCGAACAGGTAGGCGTTGTCGTAGCCGATCGCCTTCAGGGTGGCGTACTCCGACCAGTGGTCGGCCACATCGGTATAGAGAATTTGGTAGACCAAAATAATGCCCACCACAAAGCCCATTGTGGTGAGCAGCGAGAAGACAAACCCAATGTTGGTGTTTTCTTCCCAATAGGTGCGCTCGCGAGCGATAAACCCCTCCGGGCCGTTCATGGGCAGTACCAGCACATCCTGGGGCAGGCCGTCGCGCAATGCATTTACCAGTCTGTCGACCTCAGCGCCAGGGGCAAGTTCGAGCAGGCCAATGTCGGCAGTGGCAAAGCTGCGCTCCTCTTCTTCGGGGCCGCGATTGGCAAAAAATCGCAGAAAGTTTTGATCGCTCATGATCAAGTTGCCGTTGCCCGAGGCAAAGTCGGTGCCCAGGCTAAAGGTGCCCACAATCCGAATTTCGCGATCGGCCAGCTCGGTAACGACCCCGGTTTCGCGGGGGCCGACTTCAGCCCGCGATCGCTCGTCGATCATGGCCGTGTTGGGTAGCCGCAGTTCCTGCTGTAGGGCCAGCACCTCGGGCATGGGCAGCACCGGGTCAGAGGGGTTATAGGCAATTACCCGTACGGGACGGGTTTTGCGCGTGTCGGGGTTTTTCCAGCGGGCATCGCTGAGGTAAATGGCGTAGGCCCCTTCCACGCCGTCGAAGGCTTGGGCCTGGTACAGACGGCGACGGGCAAAGGCTCGGGGCACAAACATGTTCTCCTTCAGCCGATTGATGATCACAATGTCGCCATTAAGTCGGCCCAGTAGCTGAGTCTGGCTGTCGTAGAGGGCATTTTTGAAGCCCGTGAACAAAAACATCAGCAGCACTGCGAAGGCTACCCCAGCCATGGAGGTGAGGAACTTTTTGCGATCGTGAACTAAATTGAGCAGGGCTAGGGGAGTGCGGCGCATGGCGCGATGACCGGCAATTTTGGGTTTTGGATTTGCAGGCAGCGGCAGTAAGGTGGGCAGTGCCCACCATTGACCTTTAGAACTGAACGGATTGCTGGCTGGGTTGTGCTGGCTGGCTGAGCGGAGATGGGTGGTGGGCATTGCCCACCCTATTAGGAGACTGCGCCCCCGCTAGCCGGGGGCAATCCAATAAAACTTGGCTAGACAGCTTCGAGATTGGCTGATCAACAGCGGGAAACAACAGGGGAACGAGTCGCTTAGCCATACGGGCTGTCCTTAGAGAATGGGTGAGTTGCACTGTTGTAGAAGGGGCTTGCCCCCGGCAGCGGGCGCAAGCCAGACACCGACAGGTCGACAAGCCCCCAAAATCCCAAATCCAACTTCTAAAATTCATGCAAATACCTCCGCTGGGTCAGCTGTAACGGCCTTGCGTACCGAAATGAGCCCCGATAGAGCGCACATCAGCAGCGTGAGCGTAAATACGAAAATCACCCGAAATACCGTCATCTGCATCGGTAGCGTGCCAGCGGTGGCATTCACCGCCAGTTCATACAGCCCCAGCGCCAGAATTAACCCCGGCACGTAGCCCATTAGCGCTAGCAAAATAGCTTCCTGAATCACGGTTTTGAACAGGTAGCTGCCGCTGTAGCCAATCGCCTTGAGGGTGGCGTACTCGCGCAGGTGGTCGCGAATGTCGGTGTAGAGAATTTGGTAGACAATCACGGTGCCAACGATAAACGACACCAGCACCCCCAGACCGAAAATAAAGCCAATCGAGGTGGTTTGAATCCAAAACTGGCTTTCTTTGAGCACAATTTCGGTCTTGGTGTAGACTTCCACATCGGCGGGCAGCTGGTCTTGGAGAGCCACTTTAACCCGCTGCGCGTCGGCCCCAGGCTCCAGCAGTACCAGGCCCAGGTTGACCTGGTCGAGCGGTCGCGGGTCGAAGTAGCGGCGAAAGTTTTGATCGCTCATAATCAGCGTGCCGTCGGCGGCAAAGCCGCCGCCGAGGTCGTACTGCCCCACCACGGTAATGCGGCGGCGGTCGGCTTCGGTTTCAAGCCCCACGGTTTGGGGGCCAAACTCAGGCCGCGATCGCCGGTCGATAAAGGCGGTATTGGGCTGCTGTAGCGCTCGCCTACCCTCGGGAGTATTCAACTCTGGCATTAGAAACACCGGGTCGCTGGGGTTGAAGGCGTAGACAAACATGGCCCGACTGAGGCTGGTTTCGGGGTTTTTCCAGAGGGCATACTCAGCGTAGAGGGGCATCACCTGCTGCACCCCTTCAATACCCTTGGCCTGGTACAAGCGCTCGCGCGGGAACGCCTTCGTGGAGCTAATTTCGAGCGACTGGGGCGAGATCAAAAAAATGTCGCCGTTAAATTCGTCATAAAAATTGGTGGTGGTGCTGACTAGGGCACCCAGAAACCCGAGGTTCATAAACATCAACAGCACCGCAAAGGTGACCCCGGCCACCGCCACCAGCAGACGGGGGCGATCGTGGCGCAGGTTGTACCAGGCCAACGGAATGCGGGGCAGAGACGGGAACTTCATGCGTCCCCTCACGACTCAATGTCGATCGCAACATCCACCTGTAGATTGGTGAGGGCTGCCACCGCCTCGCTTTGGTCGACCCGCACCCGCACCTCAACCACGCGGGCATCGGCGTTGGCGGCGGGGTCGTCGTCGAGCACGTCGTTTTTGGCAATTTGCAGGCCGATCTCGCTGACGGTGCCGGTCAGGGTTTCACTAAAGGCCCCGTTGCGACTGGTGATAGTGGCGGGCTGCCCCACTTCGACCAGGCCAATGTCGGTCTCGTAGACTTCGGCCACCACCACCATCTGGTCGGTGTCGCCTAGGGCCAAAATTGGACCGTCATTCGGCGATACCGCTTCGCCGGGAAAGGCAAAGATATCGAGTACTTGCCCCGCCTGGGGAGCCCGAATAATAGTGCGGGCCAGCTGGGCCTCGGCCAGGGCCAGACTTTGGGCAGCAGAGTCGACCTGGCTAGCGATCTGAGCCCGAGTCGTGGTAGCTCGAGTCGAATCTACCTGGGCTTGAGCGTTTCTAATGTCGTTGATGCGGGACTGTTCAAGCCGCTGCCGGGTAGCGGTAGCATTGGCGAGGTCAGCGCGCAGTCGCTCAACGGTTGCCCGCTGCCGGTCTAGCTCCTGGCGAGAAATTGCCCCCGATTCGTTGAGCTGCTGGAACCGGGCTAGGTCAATTTCGGCGACGTCAAGCTCGGCCTGTAGGCTCTGAATGGCGGCCTGCTGAGCGGCGATCGCGGCCTGCTGCGGCTCGTCGATTTGGGCAACGCGAGTGTTGGCCTCCTGAACTTGAGAACTGCCCAGGCGAGTTTCGGCATCGAGTTGGGCGCGGGCCTCACTCAGCTGACTGGCGGCCACATCACGCTCGGCTCGGCGCACATCGTAGGTATCGAGGTAGGCCAAAACCTGTCCCTGCTCCACCCGATCGCCCTCCTGCACCTCCAGGCGATCGATGCGGCCCGACTCTGCCGTAGCCACATCGATCACCCGACTGACTGGCTCAACTCGTCCCAGGGCCACCACCTTGACCTGGCGCGGCGGCGGTAGTTCGGCCTGTTCACGGGCCTCCTGACGAGCTTGCAGTACGTTGCGCACAACTAGAGTAGAGCCGGTGCCCACGATTAGTAGGGCAGTGATCAATAGCCAAAAACCCGGTTTTTTCCAGGGCTGAATCGATTGGGCAGACATAGACAGCGGCAGACAACTGCCTTGAATTTAACTGAACGGTGTAGTTTAGTCAATGCTTCTAAGGTTTTGCTTTTTCTGGCCTGATGCCAGCAGCGGCAGCCCAAAGATTGCTCCCAGTGTCTTGACATAGAGAGCTGTCTGTAGGCTGCACCACATGGGGCAAGGCAACCGTCAGATCGCTTGACGCACGCCAATGCGCTACCTCAGGATATTTACCCAGGACAGTCGCCTTTTGTCTGCGGTGAGCTGGCCAACGCTATATCTAACGTTGTAGAACGGCGATCGCCTCAATTAGGGGTTGGCAGAAGCGTCACCGGTCGCGGGTTGGGCGGTCGCAGGGGCAATGGCCGGGACATCGACCGGGATAGATGGTGCTTCGGGGAGGGGATTGACGACGCCAGGCGGGGTATCGTTGTAGCGCCGCAGCTCTTCTACCGGCGAGAGCGGGTCTAAGGGGCTGGCTTCCATGCCTTGGGGGCTAGCGACAGGCGCAATCTCGGAGATTAGGGCAGGGTCTAAAATCGAGCCTTCTTGCTCAAACGGGGCCTGCTGCGCCAGGGCCTCCAGCAGATTGGGACGCAGGGCGGCCAGAGGTTCGTCCTCGGGAGGTAGGTAGGTAGGGTCGCCCAGCTTTAGACCCGCCATCAAGTCGCTGGTTTGGTAAAACTCCAGCAGGTCAAATTCAACAATTTGTAGATTTGCCCCGTTGACAAAAGCCATTTGACCACCATAAAGCGCAAATTCTTGTCTGGTGCTAGCGCTGGTCACCAGTACTGGGCCAGTGGGGGCAGTAGCTAGCGCCATGACCAGTGTTAGCTGTCGAGAGGGAACGTAGCGCACTACTACAGCCGTGCTGTTGAGCCCCACGGTAGCATTGGCGGTTTGAACAAGCGTGCGGCCTCGTTCGGGCGGCACAAAGACCGCAGCGGTACCATGGCTGAGGTATAAGTTGCGGGTGGTCGGCCAAAAGCGCAGGCTGGCCTGCTCGCCAACTCTGGTTAGCGACCCGTCGTTAAACAGTAACTCAGCTTGAGACATGGCGCTGGTGTTGAGGGTGTCGCCTGGGCAAAAGCAGTCGGCAACGGAGGCTGGGCGCGAAACTCCGCTGGCCGAGAGCAAGCTAACCTGGTTGGTGCTGATTCTCAGCTTGGCCCAGGCCCAGGGCACCTCGGCTAGGGCTGGGGATGCGATCGCAACACTGCCGACCATTGCCAGCAGCATTGCCAAAAGATTATCGGTACGGAAAAACATAGCGATTAAGCGTGACCACGAATTACAGCAGGCCTACAGCCTTGAGGTAGATGCGGCCAAAGTGCCCTGGCCCTTAAATAACCAAGTGGGTATCGGTAGAGTACCCCGGTAACGGCGGTATAGCCCTAGGGGCCACGCCCTTAGCTGGAGGGAGGTAGTACTACAGAGGACAGATTGAAGAGGACACGTTGCATACGTAGCTCTATGGTAGGTTTCTGGCCAAGGCATGTGGCCCGGGTTCATAAATCTTGTGTCCCTATAGATTAAATATTTAGTGAATGTAGACGTTACTTTCAGGAATCTCCAGCAAGATCAGTGATTCTTCTGATGGCAACACAATTCATGTTTTACCTAGGCAGGCTCCATTGGTTAAGCGGTACATCCCCCTTCAACTGGCGCTAGTGAGCCTTGGTCTGCTCTGCCCTGGAGCTATGCCAAGCTACGCCCAATCTGACCAGAGCAGCGATGCAGATCGTGTAGCGGCCTGGCAGTCGATCGCGGCTCAGGCTGAGGCAGCTAATTCCGTCGATCGAGAAGCCCTGGTAGCAAACCTGGCTAGCACCGCTGATCCAGACGAGGCGTCGAGTCGATTTACCTTAGAGGCTGCGATGGTTGCAGACCCACCCTTGGGTACCAACGCCACCGCGATCGCCCCCGACCCTGCCCTCGCTACCAGCGCTTACTTGACCACTGCTGCGGCCCTCACGGCTCCGCTCCAGCCAGACCGATCGCCTATCTCCCCCCCCGGTTCTGCCGAGCTAGCCCAGGCTGACGACGACTCTGAACTGCTGCCCCAAGACCCCGAGCTTGGGGTAATCCAGGTGCGGAGCCTGCTTGAAGACAACGACCTGGGTATCTTGCGGATCCGCGATCAGCCTCAGTTACCGACCCAGATGGCCCGCCCCCCCGCCAAAATTGGGTTTTTCTCGGCTCGTTTGGCGATCGCCAGCAGCGACAATATTTTGCTTGCCGTTAATGACGTAGGCGGGCTCACCAGCGATACCTTTTTGCGGCCCTCGATCGCCTTTGGCGTCTATCCCGCTTTGGGGCCTCAAACCGCCCTGATTGCCACTGCCGACCTGGGGCTACAGCGCTATGTTGATCAGTCATCGCTCAACTACGACGATCTGCGGTTTCGGGTGGGGCTGCGCCAGGGGCTTAGCCCCCGTAGCTACGGGCAGCTGATAGTCACCTACCAAGAGCTATATCGACCGGGGGGCAACCGGGCGCGATTTTTCAAAAATACTGCCCTGGGCCTCACCCTAGGCCGCCGCGACCCCATTACGCCAAAACTGGCCCTCGACTCCTACTATCTGGTTCAGTTCAACGACGCCGAAGCTACCGGCAGCGGCACCGCCACCGACTTTAGCCGCATTTTCCAGTCAGCGGGGGCTTACCTAGGCTATGACATTGCCCCCAGAATTCAGCTAGGCGTTAGCTATCAACTCAACTTAATCGACTACACGGCCCAGCCCCGCCACGACACCTTTCAACAGGTGCTGGGGCAGGTGGTGTATCGGCTTAACCCCAATTTGCGCCTGAACCTCTACGGCGGGGTTAGCTTTGGGCGATCGTCAGAGCCGCGAGTTCGGTTTAACGACACCTTTTTCGGGGCCGCTATCGATGCCACGATACCCTTGTTTTAGACGGCTACTCTGGTCGCACTGGCATGGATCACGCTTGCAAACGCCGTCACGTCTTCACAACCTTTGTGGTGGGGGTGCTGGCCGATGACGCGATCGTGCTGCATCGTAAATGACTTGGCTACGATTTTGAACCTGTACCAGCGGGTGAGGCCTGAATAGGTCAGGTAACATCGGCGTAGATGAAATGTCGAGCCGATAAAGGCGATTGGGCGGCGCTGTGATTCAGCCCAGTTTCTGGCGGCAGAGCATGGTTGACTATGTCCCGCTAGCTGCAAGATCGGTGCTAGTCGTCAATTTCGGCGAGTTCAATCACCTGGTTGTCGTAGTCTTTGACTAAAAAGTTCAGGGGCTTTTCGTTGCGAATTTTGTGCTGTACACCGCTGAGCTGCACCCGCATCAGAATGTACTCCAGGCAGTTGTGGTCGAAGCACACGTGGCGATGCTGGTTGCGATGGCCTAGGCTGGCCCCGCTAACAATGTGTAGCTGAGTGTTTTTGCGCAACTGGTACCACAACCCTTCGGGGCTGCTGAGTGCGCCCTGGTTGGCAAAGCTGGTAGCCCCGCCCATGTACATAGGGTCAAGGCCAGCGGTACCCAGGGTTTGCTCGTAGTTGTAATAGTAGTGCAGCGGTACCTCGGCGGCAGGCAGGTTGAGCATGCCCTCGTAGAAGTGGCGAGCTACCTCCATGTCAGACACCATAACGGTGTAGACCTTAGGGGCGCTTTTGAGAAACATCCACATGGCCCCGGCGTAGGCCACCAGCAGCATGACCATCACCCCTTGGGTCGACATAATGCTGTCGAGGGGTAGCCCCAGCAGGGCCACTGGGGTAGGGGCGGTCAGGGATAGGTTAAACAACATAGGCCCACACAGAAGGTACTAAAACGGTCGGCTGGCGAACTATCCACAGCAGCAAGGCTGGTTATAACCCAGTGTATCAATTTTGCAATAACCTCTATGGTCTTAAAGTTGACTCAGGTGTGGTTTGAGCGGGGATAATGGTTGACCTGCGGCAACTAAGCTGCTTATCGAGCCTAGGCGATCGCGCTGGCAAAATACTAAGCCATTGGTCTGCTTCCCTGGGGTACAGGCCTCTTCATATCGTTAAAACTTTGCAATCTTGGCCCAATTTTTTAAAAAAATAAGTCGCCAAAATCGCCACGCTAGGTATATTAGAGGCTGATTTATCCGCATCAGTCGGCGGCGGGCCTTGGCTCCAGCGGCGGCAGCTGTGGGGTAGTGGCGAATGTTTTTCACGGCTTAAACCATGTCTAGCACGGCGCATATTCCCAACTTTCCCGAGTGCGACCATCGGCTGGTGCAGGGCCTGCACCACCTGAGCGATCGCGAGCTGGTGCAGCTGTTTCAGCACCACGGCGAGGCCGGGCGCTACTTCACGGCCATCTTTTGCCGCTACAGCCCCATGGTCTACAGCCTAATTCGCCACTCGGCGCGATCGCCTGTGCAGGCCGAATACCTGTTTGCGCTCACCTGGCGGCACATTCTTCACGAACTGGGCGGGGTTGAGTGCCCCGAGGCCTTAGTAGGCGAAGGTCCAGGTGCTTTTACGCTACAAAACTGGCTGATCAACATTACTGCCCTCTGCATTAACCAGGCGGTAGTGCCCGAGGTAGAGTCCATTCACTATTCCCTAGCGCAGGCGACCCCGCCCTTCTGGTGCTACGTTGAGCAGGCCCTCGATCGCCTGCCTGCGGTAGAGCGGCTGGTGGCCGTCATGGCGCTCACCTTCCGCTGGAGCGAGAACCGAATCGCGGCGTATCTACAGGCCGAGGGCGAAACGCTTACGGCATCCGAAGTTCGCCAAAAGCTAGCGCTGGCTTTTCAGCATTTAGAAACGGCTCTGCCGGAGGACATTCGCCAGATTTATTTGGGGGATAGCTCCCTGCGGCCCGAACCGCTGCCCGACGACCTCAACAATCTGCTCGATGTACCCGATTTGGAAGGGGCAGGGCTAGATGAAATCAATTTGGTCGGCGCTGGGGGCGAACTGGGCAACGAATGGGCTAACTGAGTTGACCCACCACTAACCGCTACCCATCGCGTTGAACCATGGGAGAAAGACTTGGGGGACTAAATCTGAGCCAAGTCCAGAAGTGACGTTCTGCCGATGGGAAAACTACAGATCCCGAGCTGGACTTGGTATATGCCTGGGGAGGGCAACAGACATGAAGCACAAATATCTACTCCTGGGAATGTTGCCCCTGCTGCTGTCGGGGCTGAGCCAGCCTGCCTCAGCGATCAACCTCGAAGAGCAGCTCGACATTCGCCCCCTCGACGCTACCCAGGGACCATCGCGAGATGTGGCCGACGGCTGGATGCAGCTGGGCAACCAGCAGTTGAGCGAGGGCAACCTGACCGCAGCGGTAGATTCCTGGGCTGAGGCAGCTGAGATCTATCGTCTGCTAGGTGACGGGCAAGCGGCAGGGCAATCGTACGGATCGATCGGGGCCGCCTTTGCCACCCTGGGCCAATACCCAGAGGCCGAGCGGGCGCTGGTGCTGCGCATCGGCACCGCCCGCGACAATGATGATTCACTGGGTCAGGTCTACGGCCTCAATAACCTGGGCAATCTCTACGTGAACCGGGGGCGACTACTAGAGGGGCAGGCCTACTTCGAGGAGGCGTTGCAGATAGCCCGCACCACTGGCGACTCGCGGGCCGTTGGTCTGTCATTGAGCAATCTGGGTCAGGTAGCCACCCAGCGGGGCGATTTGGACGTAGCGGTACGCCTGCTAGAGGCAGCAACTAACTACCGCCTTCTAGCCGGTGATTTTGTGGGTGAGGCTCACTCCTCCAACAGTTTAGGGGATGTATACGTGGCCCTAGGCCGCGAGTCTAATGCTATTGGAGCCTACCGGGTAGGGCTGCGAGCCGGGGTCGAAGCGGGCAACATCGCCCTACAGATCCGCGCCCTAGACGGACTGCTGGGGATTTACCTAGACCGAGGCGAATTGAACATCGCGAAGCAGTATCTCGACCAGCGCAGCGCGCTTACCCTCGGTACCACCCCCGCTAATTTACAGACGGCCCTTACCTACCGCTGGCTGGGCGACTACTATCTCGAAACCAGTGACATCGCTTTGGCCGAGCAATCCTTTGAGCGAGGGCTACAGATTGCGCGATCGCTACAGGCCAAGTCTTTAGAGGCCGAGTTTATCAACCGCCTGCTAGATCTATAGCGAAACGATTCCCTCAGCCACCGACTCTCACAGACAGGTCGCTAGCTTTTGAGCAATCCAGAGGGAGTGGCCTCAGCATATTGATCAACGGGCTGAGCGACCGATTCAACGGCACCATTCAGCCCTGAGGCCTGGGGGGGTAATGGGTTGCGAGTCTTAATTAGGGCGATCGCGCGGGTGACGCTCTCGGGCAAAATGACCACCAGGCTGTCGTCGGGGGCTGCGTCTAAGGCGGTATTGATGGCCTCGGTTTCATCCAGAATGGTGCGGTAGGTGACCTCGCTGGGCACCTCTTCAATGCCACGCACAATCCATTGAGCAGCATCGCCGCGATCGCGGCCGCGAGTATCGTCGTCTTCTTTAACGATAATGTCATCAAACATTTGGGCGGCTAGCTTGCCCAGGGTAATAAAGTCATTATCGCGGCGATCGCCCGGCCCTCCGACTACACCGATGCATCGCCCTGGCCAATTTTTCACAAAGCCCCCCAGAGCCTCGTAGCTAGCGGGGTTGTGGGCATAGTCAACTAGAGCGTGAAACCGACCTAGGTTAAACAAGTTCATGCGGCCTGGGGTTTGGTCGCTGGAGGCCTCAAAGGTGTGCAGCGCCTGGCGAATACAGTCGATATCAACCCCTTGGGCAAAGGCGGCTAAACTGGCCGCCAGGGCGTTGGCAATCTGGAAGGGAGCCTTGCCGCCCATGGTGAGGGGCACTTTTTCGGCCTGCTCAATCCGCAGCAGCCAGTCGCCCTTGAGAATGGACAGGTAGCCCTGCTCGTAGACAGCCGCTAGTCCGCCCTGCTGGGAATGCTTGCGCACCAGGTCGTTGTGGGGGTCCATCGAGAAATAGGCCACCTGGCTCTTGACCCGCTGGGCCATCGCTGACACCAGGGGGTCGTCGGCATTGAGCACCGCGTAGCCGCTGGGGCGCACGGATTCGGCCACCACGCTCTTGAGATGGGCCATGTCTTCAAGGGTTTCGATATCGCCTAGGCCCATGTGGTCGGCGGCGACGTTGAGCACCACGCCGATATCGCAGTCTTCGAAGGCCAGACCCGATCGCAGAATGCCGCCCCGCGCTGTCTCCAGCACCGCCACCTCTACGGTAGGGTCTTGCAGAATTACCTGGGCGCTCTGGGGACCGGTGGTATCGCCCGGTTCCACCATGTTGTCGCCGATGTAGATGCCATCGGTGGTGGTAAAGCCCACCATTTGACCCGTCTGCTTGAAGATGTGGGCCGTCAGACGAGTGGTGGTAGTTTTGCCGTTGGTGCCGGTGATGGCCACTACCGGCACGCGGGCAGGGGTGCCAGGCGGAAACAGCATGGCCAAAATCGGCTCGGCTACATTGCGGGCAATGCCGACGCTAGGGCACACGTGCATACGCAGCCCCGGGGCCGCATTGACTTCGACGATAACGCCGTCCACCTCGCGCAGGGGCTTGGAAATATCGGTGGTGACCACATCAATGCCAGCAATATCGAGGCCAATGGTCTTGGCAATGCGCTGGGCCACCCAAATGTTGTCGGGGTGAATGTCGTCGGTGCGATCGATGGCAATGCCACCCGTACTCAGGTTCGCGGTGGCCCGCAGATAGCAAATTTCGCCCTCGGGCAGCACGGTGTCAAGGGTGTAGCCCCTCCGATCGAGCAGCTGCCAGGTGGTGCGATCGACCTCAATGCGAGTGAGCAGATTGTCGTGGCCGACGCCCCGGCGCGGGTCTTGGTTGGTCAGCTCAATCAGCTGCTCAATCGTTGATTTGCCGTCGCCAACTACGTGGGCGGGCACTCGCTCGGCCACCGCAATCACGCGCCCGTTAATTACCAAGACTCGGTGGTCGCGGCCCCGGTAAAAGCGTTCGACAATCACGCCTTTGGATACTTCTTTGGCGGCTTCGTAGGCTTCTTCGGCGGCCTGGTAGGTGTCGATATCGATGGTGATGCCGCGCCCGTGGTTGCCGTCAAGGGGCTTGACCACAATGGGATAGCCGCCAACGTCTTCGATCGCGTTCTCAAGCTCATCTAGGTAGTTGATGACGGTGCCCCGAGGGACGGGCACCCCGGCGCTGCGCAAAATTTGCTTAGTGCCCTCTTTATCAGAGGCTAGTTCTACAGCCAAAATGCTGGTTTTGCTGCTCAAGGTGGCCTGCACCCGCTGCTGGTAGCGGCCATAGCCGAGCTGGATCATCGCCCGGGTAGAAAGCTGCATCCAGGGAATGTCTTGGGTTTCGGCGGCGCGCACAATGGCCTCGGTGCTGGGACCGAGGGCGGCATCGAGGCGAAACTCGTTGAGGTCGGCCAGGTCTTGCTCAAGCTCCTCTTTGGCATAGTGGCCGGTTTCGACCAGGCTGTTGCACAACCGCACCGCCGCCCGTGCCGCATAGCGCCCAGCCTGCTCGTTTTGGTACTCAAACACCACTTGGTAAACGCCGGGTTCAGCCACGGAACGGGTGCGGCCAAAGCCGACAGGCATGCCAGCCATAGTTTGTAGCTCTAGGGCAACGTGCTCAATGATGTGGCCCATGTAGGTGCCCTGGCGCACTCGGCTTAGAAATCCGCCGCGATGCCCAGGCGAACAAAAGTGTTCGATCAGGCTGGGGAGCGTTTCGGCTAGCGCTTCATAAAACCCAGGAATCTGGTCCGAGGGGCGGTCAGCCAGGTCTTCTAGATCTAGCCGCATTAGGATCAGATTGGGGTAGCGGATGCTCCAGTAGTTTGGCCCTCGGAGAGTCTGGGTTTTAAGAATTCGCATGGGCTATCGTAACTCACCAGTCGTAGAACAGGGTTGGCTTGAGCGCAGCGTGAATAGACGGGGCTGATCAGGCGGGGTGTAGTGAAGTATAACCCCAGGTTAGGGCTCAAGACAGTATCCCTGGGGCACGATCTTGCCTTGGCGAAGGGAATAACGCCATCCCTTTGACAGAGGCCTCTAGTAAAGGCCTCTGTCAAAGACAAGCAAAAGGGGGTGTCTCTTTACTGGGTTAGGGCACGAATAAATCCCTGTAGCTCACTTAAAAAACCACCCCGTTTGCTCTTGATTGGCGCATCGTCAGGGGTGCCTGCTGGAGCGGTTTCGCCCAGTAAAATGCGATCGATCGCTTCGCCGGAGGGCTTTTGGGGTGTTTCAGCCAGTAGTGAATAGCCCGCCTCAGATTCTTGCCACACCTGCCAGGGGTGCGGGTAGCAGCGCAGCAGCACGGCCCCTTCTAGCGGCCGCAGGTAGTAGATTGGCTCTAACGTGCTGAGGAAGCGATCGCGCAGCTGCCGTCCGGCATAGCCGATGCCAATGGTGGCTACGTCCTCTAGCTTGGGGTTGAGCATGATCACAAACTTGTCGCCCGCCTCGGTGCACATGTCTTCGACCTGGTTGACCTCAATCGACGAGGGCTCGACAAACAGGTAGGCCTGGTCATCGGGTTCCATTTCGCTGTGCAATTCGCCAATGCCGCGCACCACAAAGTCGGGGTTGCCCCAGTCGCGGCGGGCCAGAGCCGCTGCCCCCGCATCGGGAAAGTAAACCTTGAACACAAGGCCTAGCTCTTGCAGGGCGGGGTAAAACCGCTGGGCCACGGGCAGGCCCTTCAGCTCGGAGTAAGCCAGCTCCACCACCATACGGGGTACCCCCGCCTGAATAGCGGCCTGGGCGGCCCCCCGAGCCTGGTCGATCGCGTCTTCCAGGCTAGCCGGTACGGCGGTCACAGCAGAATTCATAGCACCATCATTGTCTTTTGCGGCTTGAGTCATGGCGGCCATTAGAAGTTAGAACACTACACAGGAGTCAGGGCGAGGGGAGCCAGGGCACGGCGCAGCACCTGGCGCAGCACCATCGCTACCCAGTCAATATCGGCAGCGGTGGTATGCCGCCCCAGGGTGAGACGAATGCCGCAGCTGGCCTCGCGATCGCTGTAGCCCATCGCCAGCAGCACTGGGCTGGGGCTGAGCTTGCCACTGCGGCAGGCCGCCCCGGCGCTAATGCCAATGCCGGCTAAATTCATCTCGCGCACCAGGGTACGACCGCTGACCTGCTCACCGTCGGCGGCAATGCAAAAGCTAGCGTGGTGGGGTAGCCGCTGGTGGCGATCGCCTGTGGGGGTGAGTTCAGCCACGCTGGCTAACTGGTCGAAAAGGTGATCGCGTAGGCCAATCAGCCGCCGGGTTTCGGTAGCCATTTCCTCAGCGGCCAGGGCCGCCGCTATCCCAAACCCGGCCAGGGTAGGCACCGCCTGGGTACCCGATCGCAGGCCAAACTCCTGACCGCCACCCCCTAGCAGGGGCACTAGCTCTACCCCAGGCCGCACGTACAGCGCCCCGGCCCCCTGGGGGCCATAGATTTTGTGGCTGGAGATCGACAGCAAATCGACCGGCAGAATCTGTACATCGAGCGGCAGCCGACCGGCCGCCTGCACCGCATCGGTGTGAAACAGCGCCCCGTGGTCGCGGGCGATTTGGCCTAGCACCTCGATGGGTTGCAGGGTGCCGACTTCGCTCTGGCCGTAGATCATCGACACCAGCACGGTGTTGTCGCGCAGGGCCTGGCGCAGATCGCTCGGACTGACCCGTCCCTGGGCATTCACCGGTAGTCGGGTTACCTGCCAACCCAACGCTTCCAGCTGCTGGGCCGGTTTTTCGACCGCTGAATGCTCTACTGATGAAATCACAATGTGCTGGGGCACCCGGTAGCGCTGGGCGACTCCCATTAGGGCCAAATTGTCGGCCTCGGTGCCCCCCGCCGTAAATACCACCGCATCGGCCGGGGCATTGAGCAGCGCCGCTACCTGCGATCGCGCCTGCTCTAGCACCGTGGCCGATCGGTTGCCCCACTGGTGCAGGCTGGAGGGGTTGCCCCAATGGTCGGCCATGCAGGCGCTCATCGCGGCGATCGCCTCCGGGCGCGGGGGCGTGGTGGCGCTGTAGTCTAAATAGATTTGCATAGTCGACGTCGGCAAGAGAACAGCGCGCCCCAATGGCACAAAACCCATCCTAGCAGGGAGCGCTGTTGCTAACGATCGTCGCTGCTCTCGGCTTTGGGGCCGCGCTGGCGACCTCAAACCTGAGGTTGATCTTGACCTACGTAAACAGATAGATAGCCGGTAGCGGAGAATCAATGCCTGCGATCGTAACCATAGCGTCGGGGTCAGCCCCAGCTGCCGGTTTGCCCTGGGCCAGGGGGACTGCTGCGGCCACCTCGGCCACGCGATCGGGGCCAGTTTGGTGCAGCATGGTCAGCCAGGCCCAGCCACAGTCTACCAAACGGGCGATATCTACCCCAGCATAGGCGGGTTCGAACGGGCGCAGGCGGTTTACTCCCTCTCCCAAAAGAATAGAGGCTCCCTGCCAGTTGAGGTTGCTCAGGTGATATAGCCCCACGGCAATTTGTAGAATGCCCTGGTAAAAGGGTTTTTCTAAGGTATTGGCCTCCATCCAAATCGCTTCCAGTACATCGTGGCAGCGGTAGTACTCGCCTTGGTTAAACAGAGCAATGCCCTCTTCCAGGCGGGGATCAACACTTTCGGTAGAGATATGAGTAGCCATAGGACTGGCAGAACTGGCCTAGAGGGATAGCTCCATCCTAAGGCAGAGGTGCTATCCTCCACTGTGAGTGTGAGGTGTGAGGAAAATTAATATGGTTAGTTCTCCGGTGAGGCCCACGGGCACAGTACCCCTAGGCCAGCAGCAGAGCGGCAGCGCTACAGCCCCTGAGTTATCTGCTAAAGGATTGGCAAGGTTACCACTACCCCCAGGTCCCTTGTTTGGTACCGATGGCATTCGCGGTAGAGCGGGCGACCTGTTAACAGCTCCCCTAGCCATGGACATTGGCTACTGGGCCGGGCAGGTCATGCAGGCCAAGGGGCTAGCCGATGGGCCGATTATTTTGGGCCAAGACTCTCGCACCTCAGGTCACATGCTGGCTTCGGCCCTCTCGGCAGGCTTGACCGCCGCCGGGCTAGATGTTTGGCACATTGGGCTGTGCCCCACCCCGGCGGTGGCTTACCTGGCCGAGTCATGCCAGGCTTTGGGCGGAATTATGATTTCGGCCAGCCACAACCCCCCCGCCGACAACGGCATCAAGTTTTTTGACGGTGATGGCACCAAGCTTGCCAGCACGGTGCAAGCGACGATTGAAGCGGCACTGCGGGGGCAGCTTACGGAGCTAGAGGCAGCCTCTGCTGCCTGGGGGCAGTGTTACTACCGACCCGAGTTGGTCAACCGCTACGCCAGCTTTTTGCACAAACCTCTGCAGCCCGGCCTCGATTTGGCGGGCATGAAGGTGGTGCTAGATATGGCCTGGGGATCGGCCACTCGCCTGGCAGAGCAGGTGTTTGTAGAAGCCGGGGCTGAGGTGATTGCGCTGCACGGTGCCCCCGACGGCGATCGCATCAATGTGGACTGCGGCTCGACCCATCTAGAACCGCTCAAAGCCGCCATTAAGCTGCACCAGGCCGACCTGGGCTTTGCCTTCGATGGCGATGCCGACCGGGTGATGGCGGTCGATGCCCATGGCCGCGTGGTCGACGGTGACTACATTCTTTATTTCTGGGGCAAGCGACTGCAAGAGCAGGGGCGGCTGCCCAACCACACCTTAATTTCCACAGTGATGGCCAACCTGGGCTTTGAGCGGGCCTGGGAAAAGCTGGGCGGCACCCTGGTGCGTACCCAGGTCGGCGACCAGCACGTGTACAGCGAAATGGTGAGCCGGGGGGCCAAGCTCGGGGGCGAGCAGTCGGGCCATATTCTCTGCCACCACTACAGCCTTACGGGCGACGGCATTCTCACCGCCCTGCACTTGGCTACCCTGGTGCAAGCCCTGGGCGGGTCCTTGGCCGCCCTGGTGGATGACAGCTTTACGACCTACCCGCAGAAGCTGCAAAACGTCCAGGTGACCGATCGCGATCGCCGCCTCAACTGGCAAGACAGTGTCCCCGTCTACCAGGCGGTCGAAGCCGCCGAACAGGCCATGGGTAGTGAGGGCCGGGTGCTAGTGCGCCCCTCCGGCACCGAGCCTGTCATTCGGGTCATGGTCGAAGCGATCGACGGGAGCCTAGTCGATCGCTGGACTCAGCACATTGTACAGGCCGTTACCCAGCACCTGGCCGTTTAGCCTCCAGCTGTCTAGCACCTCAGGGAAAGCCCGATCAATCGCCTGGCCGCAGCAACGCCCCTACTTCCCCGCCGCCTGGTGGTAGAAGCCCTGCATATCGTCAAACCACTGTCGCCGCGACTCATGCCAGGTGTAGAACATGTGCCCTCCCTGAAAATGGCGCAAGGTAAGGTTTGAGCGTAGTTCATCGTTGAGCGCCATCTGGTCGACCAGGTGGTTGGATGAAAAGTAGGGCGTCACCAGGTCGTAGATGCCGTGGGTAATGTACACCTTCAGGTAGGGGTTGAGGGCCATACCCACCCGCAGGTCATCCACCGAGCCCACAAAACCCTGTCGGTAGTCGCTCTCGGGCAAAAACTCCCAGGCTTTGAAAACTTCAAAGCTGAGCAGGTTGTAGGTCAGGGTGGTGTTGACCCCCAGGGTAGAGCGCAGGTGGCTGTTAATCGCGCCGGTAAACAGGCGATCGATGCCCTCTAGGGTGGGGTCGGTGCCCTCGTGCAGCACGCGATCGGGAAAGGGGTCGATCGCCGTTACCGATCCATCGTAGAGGCCGAGAATGCGCTGCTGCTGGCGCAGTAGCTCGCGGGCAAACACCGCAATGTCAATGCGGCCCCGGTGGCGCTGCACGACTTCTGGGGGTAAGCCAATCAGCTCGGCCAGCTGGCCAAAGACGCGCTGCTGGTCTTCGGCGGCGGCGGTGCGACCCAGGGCCAGCAGTGGAATCAGCGTTTTGCGGGCAAACTCGGCGGCTTTGGCCCCGTGTGTCATGGGGCTGTCGGCGGTGTCTACCCGACCGTGGTAAACCGCAGTGGCCGCCATCGACGGGATCACCGTAGCCCAGCCGCTCAGGTTGTAGTCGTTGCCCTCCAGCAGCATAAACTCCATTACCGGAGAGATTAAAACCGCCCCGCACAGGCCGACGCCATAGTCTTGCTGCAGCTTGCGACAGAGTTTAGCCACTCGAAATCCGCCGTAGCTCTCGCCAGCAATAAAGACTGGTGAGAGCCAGCGGTGGTGGGTTGATAGATACGCCTGGATAAACTCGCCCAGGGCGTTGAGATCGCGATCGACCGTCCAAAATTTTTTGGCGCTGTCGTCGGGTTTATCCCCAGGCTTCTCGGCAGGTTTTTCGTCTGATTTAGCTGATTTTTCCTTATCCTTGGTGAGCATGCGGCTAAAGCCAGTACCCAGGGGGTCAATAAACACCAAATCGGTAAAGCTTAACCAGCTTTCGCCATTGTCGGTTACCTGCACTGGTGGACGCGGCAGGCTGCCGTCGGAGTTAAACACGACCCGGCGCGGTCCCAGAGCGCCCATGTGTAGGTAGGCCGACGCGGCCCCAGGGCCACCGTTAAACACAAAGGTAATCGGTCGCTGGGCTGGGTCTTGATCGCCAATGGTGTACGCCACGTGGAACAGCTCAGCGACGGGTTCATCATTCTCAAAAAGAGTCTGCCACTGGGCTGAGGCGGTGTAGGGGTGACTGCCGTGGGGGGTCGTAAGCAGATGCTCGGTAGTGTTGCCCTGGCGCTGAGGAGTTTCTGTCATGGAGATGCAGGTAAGAAAACTCTACTTGTTATAGCGCGGGTGCTAATCAGCAGGTCGTCTAGGTGCGATCGCCTAATTGACCACTCTAGGGGCGGACACATTACCCTTTAAGGATTTAGATTGGGTTAAATCAAATTCTGCTTTTGGAGTTTACACCTGATGAGATGGCTCCTGCCCAACATTATCAGCGCCTTTGATAACGTCTACAGCGGCTGGATTTTGTGGAACTTGTTTTTGGCGGCGGTGCCGCTGCTGCTGAGCTTTAGTTTGTTTCGCCGCCAGAGCTTAGCCAACCGATGGTTTTTAGCATCCTGCGTGCTGGTGGGGATAATCGGGGTGCTAGGGCTGGGGTCTCGCATACCTCGTGCCGTGCAAGGTCTCTTTAACGTGCTCAGAGACAACTCCAGCGGCGGCTTCATCTCCTGGTTTGAGCTGTTGTGGCTACTGGTGGTCATAGCCTTTGCCGGTCTGCTCAGCCTGAAAATTTTCAAAACCAAGCAAAATCCCCAGGGTTGGCTGTGGTGGGTTGGTCTGGTGGTATTTTTGGTCTTTTTACCCAATGCTCCCTACGTCCTCACCGATATTATTCACCTGATTCGAGGCACCAGCTCGGGGCAGATTCGCATTTTGGTCGTGGCTCTGGTGTTCATTCCCATCCACGCCATTGCCATTTTGCTAGGGTTTGAAGCTTACGTCATCTCTATTCTCAATCTGGCCGCCTACCTCAAACAGCACGGTGCCAAAGCGATGGTTTTGCCCCTTGAGCTGACAATTCACGCGCTCAGTGCGGTGGGCATCTATCTCGGCCGGTTTCTGCGCTTTAACAGCTGGGATTTAGTGGTTGACCCCACTGGCGTTATTGCCTATACCCTCGATGCTCTGACCTCAAAGCAACCGGCAGCCGTTATCTTTGTCACCTTTATGATCCTGGCTAGCCTCTACTGGGTAATGAAGCAAATCACCCTGGGTCTCAAGCTGCGCATTCGCTATGCCCGCCAGGGTATTGATGTACTTGACTAAGCTTCCGGAATCTACGGTGCAGAAAGTGTAGGCAGAAACGGGCACCTTAGCCCTAGCGTTACTACCGGCAACCATGTCTTTTAAAGCCAGCGTGCAGCACTTTCAAACCTTGGTGACCTCCTTTCACCCGGTTGTGATAATCGATACCGTTGAAGAAGAACGGGTGCAGGGGTTAATCAGTGCGGCCTGTAGAGATATGCAGATGGCGGTGTTTGAGTGGAGCATTGCTCAGGGGCTGATGCGATCGCCCAACAGCCCCGACAACCGCTGGCAAAACGAGTACGCTCCTCCAGGGGCCAGGCGTGGGCAGGCTTTACCCAAAACGGCCGAACCCATCGACATGCTGCGCCATATTCAAGAAATGAACTTTAAAGCCATCTTTTGGCTAAAGGATTTTGCTCCCCACCTTAAAGATGCAGTGATAGCCCGGCAGTTCCGAGAAGTGGCAGAGCAGTTCTCCCACAATCGTTCCACCCTGGTGATTAGCGGCAGCGGCAACACCCTACCCGCTGAAATTGCCCACGATGCCGTGTACTTCGACATCAAGCTCCCTGAGCCTGAAGAGCTATACGAGGCCGTTTCCGACGTGGTCCGGGTGCTGAAAGGTCGAGTCAAAGTTGAACTTAGCCCCGAAGACATTCACGTTCTGGTCAAAGCGCTCCAGGGCATGACCCTGAGCCAAACCCGCAAGGTAATCGCCTACGCCGCCCTCCATGACGGCAAGCTGAACGCTGATGATGTGAAGCGAGTGCTAGAACGCAAAGCCCGCGTCATCCACGAAGAGGGTTTGCTCGACTACTTTCCAGCTGAGACTAACCTGGCCCAGCTGGGCGGCTTTGAGGGCCTCAAACGCTGGCTCGGCTACGCCAAAGTCGGTTTTACGCCCCAGGCCCGCCAGTACAACCTGCCTGCTCCTAAGGGCATCTTAATCGTAGGCATTCAGGGCTGCGGTAAGTCACTGGCGGCCAAAACCATTGCCCGCCAGTGGCAGCTGCCACTGCTCAAGCTGGATGCTGGTCGCCTCTACAATAAGTACGTGGGCGAGTCAGACAAAAACTTTCGCCGTGCTGTCACCATGGCCGAGACCATGGCTCCCTGCATTCTATGGATTGACGAAATCGAGAAGAGTATGGGGCAGAGCAGCGGTGAGGCCGATGGGGGATTGAGCCGTCGCCTGTTTGGTTATTTTCTCACCTGGCTACAGGAAAAATCCCAGGAAATCTTTGTCGTTGCCACCGCCAATGATCTGTCCGCCATTCCCCCCGAGCTGCTGCGCAAGGGCCGTTTTGACGAAATCTTTTTTGTAGACCTGCCCGAGGCCGATGAGCGCCGCGATATTTTGCACATTCACCTCGATCGCCGCCAGCAGGGCCTACAGAACTTTAGTCTGGAGGAGTTGGTTGTTGCTACCGACGGCTTTAGCGGCGCTGAAATCGAGCAGGCCGTGATCACCGCCCACTACCGCGCCCTCTACGAAAACCGCCCCGCTGACACCACGCTAGTGATAGAAGAAATTAAGCGTACTGTGCCCCTCTCAATTACCCGACGGGAGGACATTCAACGGCTGCGTACCCTGGCTCAGGAACGTTTTGTAGCCGTTCGTTAGCGCTGGCTATGGCGGTGGAAAGCCACGAATAGTGGAACTTGCCCTCGGATTTTAAGCCAAAGCGAAGCAAATCTACAGTTTCCTCGACTGTTTAGGCTTACAAACCTAGGCCCCTAAATAGTCGAGGGCCATTTGAATTGACTTGCAGTCAACTGTAAAGGGATCGTGATAGGACGGTCTAAAGGCTTCCGGCGGCAGGTTAGAGAAATCTATATCATTTAATAACTTTGGTGTAACCTGGCCTCGAACGCCGCACCACTGTCCGTTGATGCCAGTAATCTGACGGCGGTGCGCCCAGCGACTAGCCCAGCCTGGAGAGTACAGCTCAACTACCTTAACGCCGCTGTGGGGTAGTGCAGGGTTTTGGAGACCGACGCGGTTGAAGACAAGGTGGCTCAGGGCTGCGCCATGAACCGCAACGACCACCTTTACATCGCGGGTAATAGACCACTTTTGACTGCAAGTAAGATCTTCAAAATAGTAGGTCTTAAAGCCTTTTTCCGCTAAAAACTTCTCTACCTCATCGTTGTTCAGTAGATTGCGTTTACCTCGGCGAGGAATAAAGATTTTCTCTACCTCTAAAGGCTCATGGCCAGAAAAACCGGCGTCATTGAATAGGGTTGCGTGGAGGTTGTAGAGCTTTGCGTCTACACTAGAAACCGCTTCGTCATTAATGATGAGGGAGAATTTGGGGTCTTCGACGGGCTGATTGTCATTTGCCCGAAAGGCCGAAACCGAGACTAAGTCACCATAGACGCGATCGTCAGTATAAATAACTGGAATACCTAAGGTCTCAAAGACCTCTTTGGCTAGGCTGGGTGCCCGCTTTCTGAGAATGACATGAATGTCAATATCTTGCCCCAACCGCTTGCTCAGCATTTGTTTAGCAAACAAAGCAGGAGCGGCAATATTTTCGATAACGTGGGCGATGTTAGTGTCTAGCTCTGGTCGACCATCCAGCAAAAACCTTTCTGGACAATCTACGATTTGCTCCCCTTTCACTGCTTTAGCAATGGCCCGGTAAAGTTTCCATCGGGTTGACCCTGACTTTCTGGGCTCGCTACGGCCTGTTCGAACCTCTACCTTGACCTGTAGGGGCTGAAGGTGCTCCTCAGGCATGAATATTCTCTCTATCTCAGAACGGAGGGTATCTCCCAGCGCTGTGGGATAGGAAAAAATCATTGAAGCGGGGATTTTCAAGTCAGGTAAAACCTCAACAATTGATAAATCCATAAAGGTTCTCTCTAGTTTTGTGATATTTAAGTTTGCGGCTGAAATGCTTAGAGAATAGTTTTGAATTTAAGAGTTCCCATCAACTTATCGCAGGTGCTTCTACAGCTAGTTTGGCTGAACAGAACCGTAAGCCTATCGGCAGGCTTCGCCAACGTCGAACGTTCCCTGAACGGAGAGAGCCAAAAAACATCTCAATACATCTCTAAACCTCTGAAGCAGCTTCGCCATAGGCTCTGCTCAGGGGAAGGTTGCATAAAATTAAGCATCTAAAGTTGATGATCGGTAGGTATCTGCCGAATCAGCTAAACTCTAGTGCTTTAAATCTTAGTTCTTTTCGTAAATTCATGGCCGCTAATCTATAGTCTAGAATACAGCAAAAATATATTAGTTCAAGCAGTTAAGGCGATGAATTCGTGAATTAGTGTTATGGGCTACATGCATGCTCCTTCACGTAGGGCAATGTAGGTTGCTTGCATTGAGGCGTGATATCTGATTGCCGCAGTGCTTAGAGACAAATTGATATTTTTGCCAAAAATCAACATGACTAAGGTGAGGATCTTCAGAAGCCAGGTGGCTGAAGTAGGGATAAAACGCCGTAAATGAGCAATAAACATTTCCTTTTACAATACTTTTACTATTAGCAGAGAGGTTTTAATCAGTTGCGGGCCGTGATCACATGCTTTCTTTACCGTTGGGGCGATTCGTTTAAAGGAATGCTATCCCTAGGCTGCCCAGGTTATGGCTATTGAGACCAGTGGGAGCAGTATGCAGCTTTATGCCCTGCCGAAGCGCTGGGGGTGATTGGGCTCCCCCGGCGATCGCAGTCCTAGCAGCCTCACCCAGGTCATCTTAGGTAGAGCTGGTGGGCATACTCCTTACCCTGGCGCAGAAGATTGATCAAGTGTTTATAAATGTTAAATTGGTAAAGCGTTGTCACGAAGCCCCCAGACATGCCCAAATCGGACCCTTCTGCTAAGAAAACTGCTGCCTCTAAGAAGGTCCGAGCATCCAACAATGGCAGCAACGGCAACCCCACCCCAGGACTGGCCCACCACCACGCCGCCATCGACGACAACGTAATTCGCATTCGCGGGGCGCGCCAGCACAACCTCAAGAACCTGGACCTGGAGATTCCCCGCAATCAGCTGATTGTGTTTACGGGGGTGTCGGGTTCGGGCAAGTCGTCGCTGGCCTTTGACACCATTTTTGCGGAGGGCCAGCGCCGCTACGTCGAGTCGCTGAGCGCCTACGCCCGCCAGTTCCTCGGCCAGGTGGATAAGCCCGACGTCGATGCGATCGAGGGGCTGAGCCCGGCCATTTCCATTGACCAAAAATCGACCTCCCACAACCCCCGCTCTACGGTGGGCACGGTGACGGAGATCTACGACTACCTGCGCCTGCTCTACGGGCGGGCGGGTGATCCCCACTGCCCAATCTGCGATCGCAGCATTTCGCCCCAGAGCATTGACCAAATGATCGATCGGATCATGGAGCTGCCCGATCGCACCCGCTTCCAAATTCTCGCCCCCGTCGTGCGGGGCAAAAAGGGTACTCACAAAAAGCTGATCTCCAGCCTGGCCTCGGAGGGCTTTGTGCGGGTGCGGGTGAATGGGGAACTGCGGGAGCTGACCGACAATATCGAGCTGGATAAAAATTACAGCCACAACGTCGAAGTCGTCGTCGATCGCCTGGTCAAAAAAGAGGGTCTGGAGGATCGCCTGGCGGATTCGCTCAGAACCTGCCTGAAGCGATCCGAAGGCATCGCCGTCATTGAAATTCTGGCTGATAAGCCCCAGACCGCCGAGGCCCCGGCTTCGGGCAGCAATGTAGTGTCGATCGCAGATCGCCTGCCCCAGGCCGCCGAAGAAGAAGGCAGCTACGGCCTGCCCAATGAGCTAGTCTTTTCAGAAAACTTTGCCTGCCCCGAGCACGGTGCGGTGATGGAGGAGCTATCGCCTCGGCTGTTTTCCTTTAACTCGCCCTACGGGGCCTGCCCCAACTGCCACGGGCTGGGCAGCCTGCGGACCTTTTCCGCCGAACTGGTGGTGCCGGATCCGACTTTGCCAGTGTACGCCGCGATCGCCCCCTGGTCTGAGAAAGACAACACCTACTACTTCTCGCTGCTCTACAGCGTTGGCCAGGCTTTTGGCTTCGAGATTCAGAGCCGGTGGGATCAGCTCACTCCCGAGCAGCAGCACATCGTGCTCCACGGCAGCGATGAGAAGATTTATATAGAGTCGGACTCGCGCTACCGCGATCGCAAGGGCTACCACCGCCAGTACGAGGGCGTGCTGCCCATCCTCGATCGTCAGTACAAAGATAGCTCCTCTGAATTGCACAAGCAGAAGCTCGAAAAGTACCTGATCGACCAGACCTGCGAGGTCTGCCACGGCACCCGGCTCAAGCCCGAGTCTAACGCTGTGCGCATTGGTCCCCACTCGATCAGCGACCTTACCAATGTCTCCATTCGCGAGTGCCTGAAGCGTATCCGCATTCTGGTAGGCGAAGAGGTGGTGGGCGAAGCGGGCGATTCGCCCAAGCTCTCGGCCCGGCAGCTCCAGATCGGTGCTCTAGTGCTGCGCGAAATTCGCGCCCGCCTCCAGTTCATGATGGATGTCGGCCTCGACTACCTCACCCTGCACCGCACCGCCATGACCCTCTCTGGCGGCGAGGCCCAGCGTATTCGTCTGGCTACCCAGATTGGCTCTGGCCTCACTGGCGTACTCTATGTGCTGGATGAGCCCAGCATTGGCCTACACCAGCGCGACAACGATCGCCTGCTCAATACCCTCACCCGCCTGCGGGACTTGGGCAACACTCTGATCGTGGTCGAGCACGACGAAGACACGATCCGCGCCGCCGACCATTTAGTCGATATTGGTCCAGGGGCAGGCATTCACGGCGGGGCGATCGTGGCCGAAGGCGACCTCAAGACCCTGATGACCGCTAAGGACTCCCTCACCGGGGCCTACCTGTCGCGGCGAATCTCTATTCCTACCCCGGCAGAGCGGCGATCGGGCAACGGGCGATCGCTCATCCTCAAAAACGTCCACCGCAATAACCTCAAACACCTGGATGTGGAGATTCCCCTAGGGGCGCTGGTCTGCATTACCGGTGTCTCTGGATCGGGCAAATCGACCCTGATCAACGAGCTGCTCTATCCCGCCCTGCAGCACCACTTTGGCAGCAAAGTGCCCTTCCCCAAGCACATGGACAAGCTGGAGGGGCTGAAGGCGCTGGACAAGGTAATTGTGATTGACCAGTCGCCGATTGGCCGCACGCCCCGCTCGAACCCCGCCACCTATACCGGCGTGTTCGACGTGATCCGTAACCTGTTCACCGAAACCATCGAGGCCAAGGCGCGGGGCTACAAGGCGGGCCAGTTCTCCTTCAACGTCAAGGGCGGGCGCTGCGAGGCCTGCGGCGGCCAGGGGGTGAACGTGATTGAAATGAACTTTTTGCCTGACGTGTACGTGCAGTGCGAGGTGTGCAAGGGAGCGCGCTACAACCGCGACACTCTCCAGGTCACCTACAAGGGCAAAAATATCTCTGATGTACTGAATATGACCGCTGAAGAAGCCCTGGCCTTTTTCGAGAATATTCCCCAGGCCGCCAGCCGCCTGCAAACGATGGTGGATGTGGGGCTGGGCTATATTCGCCTGGGGCAGACGGCCCCCACCCTCTCTGGCGGCGAGGCCCAGCGCATGAAGCTGGCCTCGGAGCTGGCCCGCCGCTCGACCGGCAAAACTCTATACCTGATCGACGAGCCGACCACGGGGCTATCGTTTTACGACGTGCACAAGCTGCTGGACGTGGTGCAGCGCCTGGTCGATAAGGGCAACTCGGTGCTCACCATCGAGCACAACCTGGATGTGATTCGCTGCTCTGACTGGATCATCGACCTGGGGCCAGAAGGGGGCGATCGCGGCGGCGAGCTAATCGCCCAGGGCACCCCCGAGGCGGTGGCCCAGGTGTCCGGCTCCTACACCGGCAAATACCTGGCCAAGGTGCTAGAGCAACACCCGCCCACGGGTCAGACTGCCTCGGCTGGATGAGTTATTCAGAGGCTATGGTGTGGCTAAATCATAGCGGTACGAAAGGGTAATTGGGTGCGTCTGTGGCCTCGTCCGATTACGGGTTCAGTATGTCTAAATGCCAGCCCTTAAAGGCTGGTAACAGAGTAACCTGCCGTTTTTTCTTGTTTTTGAAAACGTCTTTTGTGGGCGAACCATAGCGTAAAAACCGGAATTTTGTCACACCACCTTTTATAAAAACGCTCTTTCGATGGAAGAAAGTTTCTGTCAACTTTGAGAGGCTTTGAGTACTTCGAGTGGTTTCATCAACGTTGCGAGCCAGAGTATTCCTGTGACTCAGACCTATCCCAATTCCGTTACGGTTCCTCCAATGGACGCTCACAACCAGAGGCTGGTGTCCTACCTGCATCCTCCTGATTGGTCAAATCCGGTTCCTGCTGAACGCTATAACCTGGTGGTCATTGGGGCTGGCACCGCAGGGCTGGTCACGGCTGCCGGAGCCGCCATGCTGGGGGCCAAAGTGGCGTTAGTCGAACAGCATTTGATGGGGGGCGACTGTACCAATGTGGGCTGTGTGCCCTCCAAGGCGATGATTCGCTCGGCGCGGGCGGTGCAGGATGTGCGTCAGGCCCATCGATACGGGGTGCAGGTGCCCGACGGGGTGCAGGTCAACTTTGCCCAAGTGATGGAGCGGCTGCGGCAGGTGCGGGCAGAAATTAGCGAAAATGACTCGGCCCAGCGCATCCAGAGTGAGTATGGCGTAGATATCTTTTTTGGCAAAGCCGCGTTTTCTGGTGGCGACACGATTACCGTGGGTGACCAGACGTTGCGGTTTCGGAAGGCGGCGATCGCCACCGGCTCCAGCCCCGTCCAACTCCCCATCGACGGGCTGGAGGAAGCGGGCTACCTGACCAATGAAACCGTCTTCAACCTGACCGAGTGCCCGCCTCGCCTCGCCATCATCGGTGGTGGCTATATTGGCTGCGAGCTGGCCCAGACCTTTCAGCGCCTGGGGTCGCAGGTGACGCTGCTGCAGCGGGGCGATCGCATCCTCAAAAAGTCTGACCCCGAGGTCTCTGACCTGATGCAGCGCATTTTTGTAGCGGAAGGCATTGACCTAAAGCTCGATGCCCAGGCCCAGCGGATAGAACGACACGGCGATGAAAAAGTCATTCACTACCAGCAGGGAGACGAGTCGCATACCGTTGTTGTGGATGAAATTTTGGTTGGGGTGGGACGTAAGCCCAATAGTCAGGGGCTGGGTCTGGAACAGGTCGGCGTTGAGGCTGACCCCAAGCAGGGTATTTGCATTAACGACTACCTGCAAACCACCAATCCGAACATTTACGCCGTTGGCGACTGCTGTATGCGCTGGAAATTTACCCACGCCGCCGATGCCGCCGCCCGTATCTTGATTCAAAATGCGCTGTTTGCGGTGTTTGGTATCGGTCGTCGCCAGCTGAGCGGGCTCACCATGCCCTGGTGTACCTACACCGACCCGGAAGTGGCCCATGTGGGCCTGCCTGCTAGTCAGGTGGCCGAGCGGCAGAATGTACGTACCTTTACCCTGTCCCTGTCCGAAGTAGATCGGGCTATCACCGACGGAGAAACCGACGGGTTCGCCAAAATTCATCTAGATGGCAATCGGGATAAGATTCTTGGGGCAACGGTAGTGGCTCGCCATGCGGGGGAGATGATTAACGAGATTACTTTGGCGATGGAGAAGGGGTTGGGATTGGGCGCGATCGCAAACGTCATCCATCCCTACCCCACCCAGGCAGAGGTCATTCGCAAAGTCGCCGATGAGTACAGCCTCAGTCGGTTTACCCCGTTCGTCAAAAAACTTGCCGCTACCTGGCTGCGATGGCGACGGTAATTGGCAAAACAATTGGCAAAACCTAGAGCATCGGTACAGTCTCTAAACAACAGCCTCACTCTGGTGCCCTAGCTCCACCTGGATGCCCTAATTTTGCGGCTCTGCCGCTGGTTTTAGGAGGCAGAGGCCCCTTGTTCCAATGCAGCGCATTGGAACAAGGGGCAGCGAATACTGAACCGGCGTTCTAAGATTTCCCTCCGTTTCTAACGTGCACCAGGCCCCGAGTCTTCACTCGAATTCTGTACAGCGACTCGCCAGCGGTAATCAATAAGCAGTGGCCCTCTGGACCGCCAAAGGTAAGGTTGGTGACGGTTTCAGGAACATAGATTTTACCGAGGAGAACGCTGTCGGGCGCGAAGACCTGAACGCTGTCTTGCGAACTGGTGAAAATGTTGCCCTGCGCATCTACTCGAAAACCGTCTGGTTGGCCGGGGTCTACCACCGCGAAGACTCGACCATTTGTAGCCTGGCGGCCCGCCAAAACATCGTAGACGCGAATGTAGTGATGACCCTGGGGATAGTCAACCTCAGAGGTATCGGAGACGTACAACTGGCGCTCGTCTGGGCTGAAAGCTAACCCATTGGGGCGTTCCATCTCGGTGACGACGGGTTCGATCTCAGTTGTAGCCGGGTCGAAACGAAAGACAAAGCTGCTGGGCTGCTCCATTTTGCCGCCGTAGCCCTGACCCGGTTGGGTAATGCCGTAGGGCGGGTCTGTAAACCAAATGGTGCCGTCACTCTTGATGACCAGATCGTTGGGGCTGTTGAGCCGCTTGCCCTGGTAGCGATCCACCAGTATTACCCACTGACCATCCTGCTCACGCCGAATGATCGCCCGTTGCCCGTGGGAGCAGGCCACCAGCCGCCCTTCCAGATCGAGGGTGTTACCGTTTTGATAGTGCGATGGGTCTCGTAAGACCTGCACCCCTTTATCTTCATGCCAACAGAGCAGACGATTGCCATGCCCTTCGCTGAAGACCACGCTGCCATCTTCGGGGCAGTACACTGGCCCTTCGCTATGGACAACACCGCTGGCAAGCTGCTCTAAGTCTGCGTCTGGGTAGACAAGTTCTTTGAGGCGATCGTCGAAAATTTCAATGTTTGCGGCCATCTATACCTCCTGCCGCTCAGGCAAAAGCCCCCGGTTTTGCGGCGATATATTGCTCGTCGTTGAGCTGGGCAATCATGAGCACGGCGGGTTCATCGCCGACGGTGCCAGAGAGGTGGCCTTTTTTGTCCTCATCGTCTGCCTGTGTATTCTGGTCGCCGCCAAAGGAGACGTCCCCTGGCCCCATTTCGACCCGCTGACCATCCATGGTTTCCACAAACCAGCGCCCAGAGAGGGGCACAATCCACTGGGGCTGAGGGTTTTCGTGCCATTCGCCCACCCAGTCAACCGGCAGCACCGTGAACATGATGTTGGCTCCAGAGGTGAGTAGGCGGTTGTTCCACTGAGGATCGGTACCTTCCGCAATGCTGCTTTGCTCAAAGTTGCTCAGCTCACACTGGGTCTGGTGGCTAATGCCTTGCTCATCGGTCCAGACGTGCCAGTAGGTGAGAGTAGGTTGTTGGTTGCTCATAGAGGTGGAAGAAGGGTTGGATTGAGGTGTATGACAAGAAATCAAGCGGTGTACTGCTGCGGAGTCAAATCAGTTTTGTCATCGGCTTGACATCCATATTTGAATGAAATTTGAGAGTGCGCAGATTTTTGTGTAAGCCTGTGACGGTTCAGATTTTGAATCGTTCTGGGAACAGGATAGCAAAATGCGAAAGTGCTGCTCTCCAGTTTTTGATGGGCCGGATCCATCGCTTGGCAATATTGTTTATGGCTAAATACAGAAGTTTGAAGACAGAGTCTTCATCAGGATCGTTGAGCGAGTCTGTCAGGATAGACGCTTTGACCACCACTATCGGTTGGATGTCAAACGACCGCGCCTGATCGCTCAGTTTCAGTTATTGAAGAGGCTGGTGTGAGGCGATGCCCTGGATGTGATGCTGAATGAACGGCCTGTTGTAGAACGCTTTACATCGCTTATTTATGATTGACAGTACAGTGGCTGCCTTTGTAGTGTGCGGTAATTGGTCGTAGCGTACTGACTTAAAGGGATTGTGGTTACCCTTAAAGCATCTTTCTCAGGTCGGACACAAATTAAGCAGGCCAGATTGAAGCAGGGCTGGGCCGCCAGTGATTTTCGCTGGATGCAAGCGGCCAGTCTCGTTCTTGGTACTGATTGGGAGTCGCTGGGGGTACTGGCGGCGGGTGTTTCTGAGGGGACATGGAAGCGGTTTTTAGCTGGGAAAGTCGCTATCAATGCCGAGGCATTTAAAGCTTACTGCGAAGTGCTGAGGCTTGACTGGCAGACCGTCGCTGAGGTTGAGCCCAAGACGGGAGTTGCCGAAAATGGTGCAACGGCCCTGGCAACCGAAGAGCCTGCGCCTGAGGCCTCCACCCTTTTGGTGGACTGGAGCAGTGCTCCTGACGATGCAATCTTTTACGGACGGCAGAGCGAGCTAGACACCCTTCGGCACTGGGTGATAGAAGACCGCTGCCGACTGATCACGCTGCTGGGCATGGGCGGCATTGGCAAGACGGCGCTGTCGGTGCG
>NZ_JADEXE010000220.1 GCF_015207265.1 Nodosilinea sp. LEGE 07298
GCCCCAGACCATTGCGGTGGTGTCGTCGCCTCAGGCGGCGGCCTGGGGCGATATTCAGCGATCGCTGCGCCAGCATCATCCTGGCCTACACATTCTCTTTTCTCCGGCTACAGTGCAGGGTGACAGCGCTCCAGCGTCCATTGTTGCGGCGATCGATCGAGTCGCTGCCGATGGCCGGGCCGAGGTGCTCATTCTCGCTCGCGGCGGCGGGGCCAGCGAAGATTTAGAATGCTTTGACGACGAGCGGGTGGTGCGAGCCGTGGCCAACTGCCCGGTTCCGGTCATTACCGGCATTGGCCACCAGCGTGACGAATCGCTGGCCGATCTGGCGGCCGATTGGTGTGCCCATACTCCGACGGCGGCGGCGATCGCCGCCGTACCGGCCCTAGCCGATGTAGTCGCAGCCCATCACCAGCGAGTTGCCCAGCTCAAAACCCTGGTCGCAGACCACCTGCTCGATGCCCAGAGCGATCTGCACCGTTTGGGTCAGCGCCTGCTGCGGGTGCGCCTCGACAAGCGAATGCAGCAGCAGCAGCTTCACCTGAAGCAGCTCAAGCGCCGCCTGGTGCAAGGGGTACAGGTGGAGCTGCGGCAGGCGAGCGATCGCACCCAAGCCCTGCGCAACCATCTGATGACCCTCGACCCCGATACCGTCGTCAAACGCGGCTACGCCCTGGTCCGCGACGAGGCCGACCAGCTCGTTACCCAGGCTACCGCCACCACCCCTGGCCAAACCCTACAAATCCAGCTCGCCCAAGGCCACCTCACCGTCCAGGTCACCCAAGTTCACCCGTCACCTACATAATCCCTCTCTTTCTCCTGCCCACTTATTCACTTCATTCCCCCCATGCCCAAAAAAGCCACCCCCGCCGAGACCTGGAGCTATGAAACCACCGTCACCACCGTCGAAGGCATCATCGCCGACCTTGAATCGGGCAGTTTGCCTTTAGCGACGGTGCTGAGCCAATTTGAGCAGGCGGTGCAGGCCCTACAGCAGTGCGAAACCTACCTACAGGAAAAGCAGCAGCAGGTGGATCTGCTGATTGAAACCCTGGCCGACAGCTAAGGATTTCGCCAGACAATCAGGTATAGCTGTGGCCAGTCTAGTTAAGACAGGTCTCCTATGAACGTTCAAACGTTTGAACGTTCATAGGGTTTCTGGATGTCCTAACCAACGTGACTATGGCTATATCAGCCGCCTGCCCCATGGGTGTGTTGCTTCGTGAATACACCCATGGGGTCATCAATCCGTTCGGTACTTGACCGGCTTTAGGACTAGGCAGCCATATCAAACACCAGCACCTCGGTCTCGTCAGCCGCCCCCGTTAGGCTCAGGGTATCGAGATCGCGAATGGCGGCTCCATCGCCAGCGGTGAGGTCGTGGCCATTGAGGTTGACCGCGCCACGAGCCACCTGCACCCAAGCCACCCGACCCGGAGCCAGGGTATGCGTCACCGCATCGCCAGGGGTCAGGGCAGTGGTGTACAGGCTGACATCCTGGTGGATGGTGACCGAGCCATCGCGGCCATCGCGGGAGCCGACTAAGCGCAATTGCCCCTGCTGATCGGCGGGTGCGATCGAGATTTGCTCATAGCCAGGGTCGATCCCCTCAGTCTCGGGCAAAATCCAAATTTGCAAGAAATGCACCGGGTTGGTGTCTGAAGCATTAAATTCGCTGTGCCGAATGCCCGTGCCCGCCGACATCCGCTGCACATCCCCAGGGCGAATGATAGAGCCAGTGCCAAGGCTGTCTTTGTGCTCCAGAGCACCATCCAGCACGTAGGTAACAATTTCCATGTCGCGGTGGCCGTGGGTACCAAAGCCCTGGCTCGGCAACACCTTGTCTTCGTTAATGACCCGCAGGCTGGCAAAACCCATGTGGTTAGGATTGTAGTAGTTGCCAAAGGAAAAGGTGTGGCGAGAATCCAGCCAGCCGAAGTTGGCAGCACCGCGATCGCTAGCAGAACGAATCGTAATCATTAAAGACACCTCCTAATTAGCGTCAACGGATTAGAAACATCCGCATGAATTAAAGATATATTGAATCTAATGAATTGACAATACTCAATTTAATTGACATATTGTCGCCTAAATCAAGACAATGGATTGGGCTAGTGATTGTAGAGAATTCACCTAATTCCGCCGTTAGGGAATCGCCAGAAAGTAAGTGGCCTGCTGATCGGACGTCGACTTCGCTCAGCCCTCGATTACTGAAGGTTGAGCGAAGTCGAAACCTGGCTACCTGGTACACCGTTGACCCGCAGATCCCTTAGCCGTTCTCTCCGGCTTTTTTTGGCAAAGGAGATCCTTGCCAATCCAAACAACTCACCCCCTCCCTCTCCTCCCCTTCTCCAACATGGACAAACTCGAAAGCATGCGCGCCTTTACCCAAGTTGTCGAAGCCGGTGGCTTTGCCGCCGCCGCCCGCCAGATGGATCTATCGCGATCGGCAGTCAATAAGCTGGTCATCAATCTCGAAGAGCATTTACAAACCCAGCTCCTGCACCGCACCACCCGCAAAGTCTCCCCTACCGATGCCGGGCGGGCCTACTACGATCGCTGTCTCGCCATCCTGGCTGACTTAGAAGAAGCCGAATTGTCTCTGACTCGCCTACAGCAAGAGCCTCGCGGCAGTCTGCGCATCAACGCGCCGATGACCTTCGGCACCCTGCATCTGGCTCCGCTGGTGGCTGAGTTTATGGCCCAGTACCCCGACTTGCAGGTAGAGCTAGTGCTTAACGATCGCCGCATCAATCCGGTTGAAGAGGGCTTCGACATCACCATTCGCCTGGCCGCTGAGCCACCTGGTTCTGGCCTAATTGCCCATACCCTGGCCCATTGCCCCCTGGTCATCTGCGCGGCCCCAGCCTACCTGCAGCAGCACGGCAGTCCCCACCATCCCGATGAGTTAACGCAGCATGCCTGCCTGCACTACGGCCATCGCGCTCAAGACAACAGCTGGACTCTAGTCGGTGACGAGTCCCACACGGTCCCCATCCACGGGCCGCTGTGCTGCAACAACGGCGAGGTGCTGCAAGTCGCTGCCCTGAGGGGGTTGGGCATTGTAATGCTGCCTGAGTTCATTGTGAAGCAAGCTCTAAAGGAGGATCGCTTACGCCCTATTTTGATCGACTACCCGCCCCCGGCGATCGATATCTACGCGCTGTACCCGGTGAACCGCCACCTATCGGCGAAAGTGACCCGCCTGGTAGAATTTTTAGCCGAGAAAATCTAGGCGCTAGCCGGACAAATGAGTTCAGGATGCTCGCGTTGCTGGCGAATTGGCGAATTAGGCGAATGACCGTAAACGCCGCTGTAATCTAAGCGGTCTGTTTCAGGCTGGGATGATTAAGCTGGGTTCGGAATTAGCTCCCATTTAGGGCCAGAACCCTGAAATCTGAGCTGCTGCTGTTTACTGGAACACTGTTTGTGCTTTGGCCTATCCTTACAATGCGGGTCAAAGCGCTTTTTAATCCCCTATGTCTACCACTACCGAATCGTCTCTGGGCAGCCAGGGCAGCATTACTGAAGATTACCCTCTCAGTCCGGTGCCTGTTACGGCGCGGCGATCGCTCCTTTCCCTCGCCCCCATTCTGGCCGGCTTTACTCTATACTCGGGCACCCTGTTTGCTGGTGGGCTGGTTGGCCCTTCCTTTCAGTTTTGGCCCAATCTGGTGGCACTGATTGTGGTCGGCAACCTGATTTTGGGATTGTACGCGGCGCTGCTGGGCTACATTGCGGGCGAAACCGGGCTAACGACCGTGCTAATGGCGCGGTTTAGCTTTGGCAACGTGGGCTCGCGCTGGGTCGATTTTATCCTCGGCTTTACGCAGATTGGCTGGTACGCCTGGGGATCTGCCCTGATGGCGCAGCTGCTCAATACCCTGGCTGGGGTACCGGAGTCGTGGAACTGGCTGATTATCTTGTTCTTTACCTACGCCTTTTGCTCGACCGCTTACTTTGGCTACACCGCCATGGACTGGCTGAGCCGGGTGGCGGTGCCCGCCATGGTGCTGCTGATGGGCCTGAGTTTGACCGTGGCATCGCGCGACGTGGGTGGTTTTGCCGGATTGCAAAATCTCTCTGTTGCCGACCCGCTGCCCCTCAGCGCTGCCATTACCATCATTGTCGGTACCTTTGTCTCGGGGGGTACCCAGGCCACCAACTGGAGCCGGTTTGCCAAAAACGGTAAAGCGGGCTTTATCGCGACGCTGATTGCCTTCTTTTTGGGCAACGGCTTTTTAATTTTTTCAGGAGCGTTTTGCGCCAAGGTCTACGGCGAACCCGACATTGTCAATGTGATGGCCCAGCAGGGGCTGCTGGTGGGTGGCCTGGTGCTTTTCTTTCTCAATATGTGGACCACCCAAGACAACACCATCTACGCCTTTTCGATCGCCGGATCGAATATGTTTCGCAGTAGCCGCCGCACGTTGTTTGTGCTGGGCGGCGCGACGATCGCGCTGTTTATGGCCTGGGGCGGCATTTACGAAGGGCTGGTGCAGTACCTGATTTTGCTGGGAACGTTCATTCCACCCATTGGCGGCATTATTATGGCCGACTACTGGATCTATCGGCGGGGGCAGTTTCCATCGCTGGCTGACCCGCAGCCTGCCTTTAACTGGGCCGGGGTAATTGCCTACGTGGTCGCCTCTGCGATCGCCTACTGGACTGGCCAGGCGGGCTGGGGCATCGTACCCATCAACGGGGTTGTGGCGGCGCTGGTGCTCTACATCGGGCTGAGCCGAGTGCTGCCGTCGTCGCGATCGGTAGCCTAAAGCGCTAGGTTTCTGTCTTTGGGGATAGAGCCTTGGAGAGACGTTCAGCGCTACGCTAAGTCTGCTCAACTCGCTGGACACTATACCCCTATGCCTACCGCCTCTGCCGATGACTCGGAGCCTCCCCCTGTGGTCTGGTGGATGGTTGGAGGCACGATCGTGCTGCTGCTGGCTATTGTGGTCAGCTATGCCTACCTAACCGGGTTATTTCGAGCGGCCTCTAAAGGCTTGGTCTCCAACGTTCCTCACCTGGGCGACCCGCGTTTTGCCCTCAGCCTGGAGGGGTTGGCCAACTCAGCCGATACCACCGGCCGACTGGTTGGCTTTTGGCCCGAGGTCAATGCCATCTATGCCGCCCGCCGCGAGGCGATCGCCAGTGCCCAGCACCTGGTACAGTACGAAACCTACTTTATGACGCCAGGCCGCCGGGCCGACGCCTTTGCCGAGGTCATCACCGATCGCGCCCTGGCTGGAGTCAAAATTCAGCTGCTGCTCGACCACCAGGGCACCAGTTCCATGCCCAAGATCTACTGGCGGCGGTTGCGCAACGTGGGGGTCGAGATTCAGTTTTTCCGACAGTTCGACTGGCGCGCGCCGCTAGATTACAACTCGCGATCGCACCGCAAACTCTTGATTATCGACGGGCAGCAGGTGTTTATCGGCGGCGCAGGCGTATCTGACTTTTGGGATGGCACCGCCTTTGAGCACGACACCGCTCCCTGGTGCGACTTTGAGCTAGCCTACGAAGGCGAAGTAGTCAGCCTGTTGCAGGGCAAATTCTTGCAAAACTGGGCTTGCGCTGGTGGGGTGATTGACCTTAAAGAAGGCCTGCACCGGGTCCGGGCCGAAGGCACTACTCCCCTCTTCATCACCGATAACGCCTCCACCCTCAACGAATCGTCCATTCGCCTGCTGATGCAGCTGCACATGCTGACGGCCAAGCGACGGCTTTGGATTGGCAGCCCCTACTTTGTGCCCGACCACAACACCACCCACTGCCTAATTCAGGCCTATCAGAAAGGGGTAGACGTGCGCATTTTGACCATGGGTGCCGCCACCGACAAAAAAATGGTGCACTTGGCCAGCCGCGAGCTGTACGGCCCCCTGCTGCGAGCCGGGGTGAAAATCTGCGAACACCAGCCCAGCATGATGCACGCCAAATTTGTGCTGGTTGACGACGACTGGGTAAGCACGGGCAGCGCCAACTTTGACCCCCGCAGCTACTTCCACAACGACGAGCTAAATATCTCGGGTCAATATCCCGAGCTGGCCAAAAAAGTTGAGCAGTTTTTTCTCAATGCCTTAAACAATAGCTGGTGCCTCAGCTACGCCGAGTGGCAAAATCGCCCCCGCCTGGAGAAAATCCAGGGTCAGGGGGCGCTCCTGTTTAAGAATTTGTTGTAAGAGCCTTAGACTCAAGAACCTGCTTCTCTGCCTGTCATGCCAACCGCTAAGGACTCTACCCATTCCTATGGATTACTCGCTAGCAAAAGATCTATTTGGCAGCTGGAATGCAGTTTTACACACGCTGATTGTTGGCACCCTGTCCTATATTGGCCTGATTGGATGGCTGCGGGTTTCCGGCAAGCGAACACTATCTAAATGGAATGCTTTCGACTTCGTTGTCACCATCGCCTTTGGCTCTATTCTGGCCAGCGCTTTACTAACCGGCAGTACCTCCTTTGTACAGGCCATGCTGAGCATTGGGCTTCTAGTTGGCCTGCAATATTTGCTCACCTGGCTATCAGTTCGCACTGATCAGGTACAGTCCCTCGTTAAGGCAGAGCCTAGCCTACTGCTGTTTGAAGGATCAATGCTGGAGTCCACGCTGAAGAAAGAGCGAGTTGCAAAAGGAGAAGTGCTGGCGGCCATCCGGCTGAGCGGCCATAGTCGAGTTGAAGATATTGGGGCTGTCGTACTTGAAACCGATGGTAGCTTTAGCGTGATTGCCGATATAGACCCCCAGCAAGCCTCTGCCCTTAAAGATGTAAAGGGTTTTATAGACACAAGAAGAAGCGCCTGATGCCGCCAGAGAGGCCGCCGTGGATAGACCGCCGTTGTCTAGTGCCAGCCCCAGGAGTTGCTGAGGCTAACGGGCAACGCCGTGCTCAAAAGCAAAGAAGAGCGTATCCGCGACTTCTTTACGCCGGGCTATGACACGGTTGTGTTTCGTCAGGTCTTAGGACAGCCTCAGAAATCAAACCGGGTCAGGCTAGCTGAGATCGATCGCAAACACCCAGTCTTGGTAGGCTTCATCGCGCCCTTCGGTGATAGCGGTGAGCTGGTCACGGAGGCGATCGGTGACGGGGCGGCTAGTGGGCAAATCGTACGACTCGACCCGGCGCACCGGGGTAATTTTGGCCGCCGTGCCGCTGAGGAACACTTCGTCGGCAATCAGCAGCTCCGACTTGTCAACCGGGCGCTCGACCACCTCAATGCCCAAATCGCGGGCCAGGGTGAGAATGCTGTCGCGGGTAATGCCTTCGAGAATGTCCTGCTCGTAGCCAGGGGTAATCAGCCTGCCGTTGCGCACGATGAACACATTCATGCCCGAGGCTTCGCTGACCTTGCCCTGAGAATTCATCAGAATTGATTCGTCAAAGCCCGACTCAACCGCCTCGGTTTTAGCCAGCGACGAGGTAATGTAGGCACCGCTAATCTTGCCGCGCAGGGGCAGGCTGCGGTCTTCTTGCCGGTACCACGAGCTAAACCGACAGGTGACGCCCTCAGGGGAAAGATAGTCGCCCAGCTCTAGCCCGTAGACAAAAAAGTTTTTCTCGACGTTGTGCAGTCGAGGCGAAATGCCCAGGTCTGAGGTGTAGACAAAGGGCCGTATATAAAAGGACTTGTCGGGGCTGTTTTTGCGGACAAAATCTTCGATAACGGCCTGAATTTTGTCGGCGGGCAGCTCGTAGTTGAGTAGGCGAGCGCTGGTGCTAAGCCTTTGACAGTGGCGATCGAGGCGAAACAGCAAAACCCGGTTGCCCCCCGCCGGGTCGGGGATGCCCCGCAGCCCGCCGAAGGCCCCGGTGCCGTAGTGCAGGGCGTGGGTGGCAATGGAGAGTTTAGCGTCGCTAAAGTCGCAAAACTGGCCTTCAAAGTAGGCGACAGGTAAGAAATTGTGCATGGCTACGGCTGGGCAAAATTCGGCATCTTTCAAGGATAGACCGAATGGACAGCCTTATTGAAGGAACCAAACTCAACTTCAAAAATGAGCCTGTTGAATGGGTGACCATGCTCTCTAGTATGGTCACCGCCCTAGTGCTCGGCCTTCTTCACGAGTTCAGGGCATAGCGATAAGCTATCGACAGTATCTTTAGGATGGTGAGTATGCGTAACATTAGTCTGATTGGGTTGGGTTTAGCCGTTGGGCTCGGATTCTCGCTCAGCCAGGTCATGCCCCAGCGCTCGGCGACGGCTCAGATTACAACCCCGACTGGACTTGTAATTAAACCCAGTCCGTATAGCGTTGAGGAAACAGAGAATCGCTTCATTCAAACCCTTGAATCTAATGGGCTAAACGTTTTTGCCACAGTTGACCATGCCCAAAATGCGGCAGACGCGAGTCTAGAACTACCGCCTACTCGTGTGGTCATTTTTGGTAACCCCCAGGCCGGAACGCCGCTAATGCAGTGCCAGCAAAGTATAGGTATTGACCTGCCCCAGAAGCTGCTGATTTTTCAAAACCAGCAGGGCGTACAGATCGCGTACAACGATCCACGCTACCTGGGTGGGCGACATCGCTTAAACGGCTGTGGCGCTCAGGTAATTGCCAATGTTGCAGAAGCCCTAAATGGCCTCACTGACCAGGCGATCGCACCCTAGAGTTTGATTGAACTATACAACATGTACAGTGACTTACTCTTTGTCATTGGGACAAATTAGTGTCGCCGGTCTGAATGCCTTTATTTTCAGTCGTTTCGAGTATTTTGACAGGTATTTTGGCTCTCTCCAGAGGCTGTGAATACGGGACACATAGACTGTCGCCTTCCGTAAAAGTGCCACACTGCTTGTCGGCTTTCTTCAAAGCTAAAACTGAGCAAATGACAGAATGAGTGTCGCTTTCTGCTCAAATAGCGTATAATACGTATGAACTACTCGCTCCACTGATCGCAACGATTGAAGTGGGTGAGGGTTAGTTGGCTTTTTGGCTTAGAGGTCTAGCTCAATGGTGTTAGATGTATCTCAAAAGAATTTGGATCAGCCAATAGAAGAGGTGCTTTCTGCTCAGAGAGACCCTAATCAATCGGAAGGAATCACGATTGTTGAGCAGCTAGACGAAGAAGGCCAGCGCAAGCTGGAGGTGATTCAGTCGTTGCTAGAGCCATGCGATCGCGCCACCTACGGCGAAAAGCTGCGAGAAGCGGCTGAAAAATTAAGCTGCACCGTCAGGACGGTGCAGCGGTTAGTTAAGCGGTGGGAGGTTGAAGGGGTTTCAGCGCTGGTGACCTCTGGTAGATCGGACCAGGGTAAGCATCGAATCTCAGAGTTCTGGCAAGACTTTATTGTCAAGACCTACGAGGCAGGCAACAAAAGCAGTAAGCGCATGAAGTCCAAGCAAGTTGCCGTCAGAGTACAGGTAAAAGCGCGTGAGATAGGGGATGCTACCCCTCCTAGCTATAAAACTGTGCTGCGGGTATTGAAGCCCATTATTGAGCGGAAGGAAAAAGCCAAGAGCATTCGCAGCCCAGGTTGGAGGGGGTCAACGCTATCGGTCAAGACTCGCGAGGGGCAAGATCTCTCGATCGAGTACAGCAACCATGTGTGGCAATGCGACCATACCCGTGCCGATGTGATGCTGCTTGACCAGTACGGAAAGGTGCTGGGGCGGCCTTGGCTAACAACCGTTATTGATACCTACTCACGCTGCATTATGGGTATCAACCTGGGGTTTGATGCACCTAGCTCTCAGGTGATAGCTTTAGCCTTGCGCGATGCTATTTTGCCGAAGAAGTATGGGGCAGAGTACAAGCTCAACTGCGACTGGGGCACGTTTGGTAAGCCCGACCATTTCTATACCGACGGCGGTAAAGACTTTCGCTCCAATCATCTCCAACGAATTGGAGCAGATTTGGGGTTTGCCTGCCATTTGCGAGCTCGCCCCTCAGAGGGTGGCATCGTGGAGCGGCCTTTTCGTACATTTAATGACCAGTTGTTTTCAACCTTGCCTGGATACACCGGGTCAAATGTTCAGCAACGTCCCAAAGACACCGAGAAAGAGGCCAGTCTCACCCTAAGAGATCTAGAGCACCTGATTGTGCGGTTTGTTTGTGACCAATACAATCAGACCCTTGATGCCCGCATGGGTGACCAGACCCGCTTTCAACGTTGGGAAGCAGGGTTGCCGAAGGTGCCAGAGATGCTCGATGAGAAGCACCTAGACGTGTGTCTAATGAAAGAGGGTCGTCGGACGGTGCAGCGAGGCGGTCACCTGCAATTTGAGAACTTGATTTATCGGGGAGAAAACCTGGGCGGGTATGCCGGTGAGGTAGTGTCCATTCGGTTTGACCCTAACGACATCACCATGGTCAGGGTTTACCGCAAGGAGGGGGCAGGGGAAGCCTTTCTGACCCGCGCCTATGCCCAGGGCCTGGAGACTGAGCAACTCTCCTACGAAGAGGCCAAGGCGAGCAGCAAACGCCTGCGGGCTAAAGGCAAGACGATCAGTAATGAGTCGATTTTGCAGGAAACGGTGGAACGAGATGCCCTAGTTGCTAAGAAAAGCCGGAAGCAGCGCCAGAGGGAGGAGCAGGTGCTAGCAAAACCTGTAGTTGCCCCTGAGCCAGAGTCAGTTGAAGCCAATTTGGGCCAAGAGGAACTTACCGATGAGGTTCCTCTGGATCTAAGTGCCTTTGAGCCGATTGATTTTGACGATATTCGTGGAGCATGGTGAGCATGGTACAAGCAAAAGCGTGGGCTGATGCCTTAGGTGAATCTAAGCCTGATTCAGCTCTCCTCCAGGCTGAAATAACCCGCTTACGTAAGAAAGCGGTTTTGCCGTTGGAGCATGTCAGTAAGGCTCACGATTGGCTGGATGGAAAACGCAAGGCACGGCAGTCGTGTCGCATTGTTGGACCATCCAGAACGGGTAAATCGAGTGCTTGTGAGGCGTATTTTTACCGAAACAAGCCCATACAGGAGACAGGCAAAAAGCCGATTGTCCCTGTCGTCTACATTCAGCCGCCGCAGAAGTGCGGGCCTAGGGATCTATTTAAGGAGATCATCGATTTTCTCAAGTACCGGGTGGCCAAGGGGACAGTCTCAGATTTCCGAGGGCGGGCATTTGAGGTATTGAAGGGCTGCGAGGTGGAGATGATCATCATCGATGAAGCGGATCGCCTCAAGCCAGAGACCTTTGCTGATGTTAGGGATTTCTACGACAAACTGGCAATTTCGGTGGTGCTAGTGGGCACTGACCGTCTAGATACAATGGTCAAACGGGATGAGCAGGTGCAAAACCGCTTTCGGGCCTGCTACCGTTTCGGCAATCTCTCTGGAAAAGATTTTGCCAAAACGGTCAAGATTTGGGAGCAAAAGGTCTTGGCGCTACCGGTAGCCTCTAACTTGACCAACACGTCGATGCAGACAATCCTTCTGGCAGCGACAGGAGGATACATTGGGAGCATGTCACCTTTGTAGCCCAATTGAGCCATTGAGATAAGCACAACGATGGGCCAGCACTTGAGGGATATTGTCCTCATTCCACTGAGCCCCTGAAATCTTGACTCTGCGGCTGATTTGCTTGATGGCCGATTCAACAGCCCCTGAGCCAATCGAGCAGATTTGTTCGCGCTGATAATAGTCGTAATTGACAATGCGGTGGCGATGCTTGCGG
>NZ_JADEXE010000221.1 GCF_015207265.1 Nodosilinea sp. LEGE 07298
AGTTCAGCGATAGCCTCAAGGTGGGTTTTGAGTTGGGCTGCTTTCTCGGGGGTCATCGGTTAGGTCGCTAGGTCAACACTGGCATCCTCACCTATTTCAACCCTCCTTGCAAACCTGACATGCTCCCGATACATTGGCCGGATGGATGAGGTGCTGCGAGAGTCGGCGATTCGTGCTTTAAGTCAGGGGCACAAGAAGATTACAGAAGCGTTACTGAAAGAGGTGGCTGAGGAGTACAAGTGATAGTTGATGCAGGTATTCAGCCATGGTTGTTTGAGGTGGAGCCCTATGAGGGGGAGAGCCTGAGCCATTACTTAGGGCGGTTTAAGCGGCGGAACCATCTAACACCGGGTGGGTTAGGGAATATGGCTGGCATTGGGGCTGTGATAGCCCGTTGGGAAAAGTTTCATTTGACTCCCTACCCGACCAAGACCCAGTTCGAGGCGTTAGGAAGGGTGTTAGGGATTTTTCCAGAGCGCTTGTGGGGGATGCTGCCGCCCCATGGAGAAGGGATGCAGTGTGAGCCGATTCGGCTGTGTGGGGCCTGCTATGGGGAGAACCCCTGCCACCGGATTGAGTGGCAGTACAAGTCGGTGTGGAAGTGCGATCGCCATAAGCTCAAACTTCTCGCTAAATGCCCACACTGTGAAGCGAAGTTCAAAGTACCTGCTCTTTGGGAGGACGGATGCTGTCATCGTTGTAGACTGCCTCTTAATGGAATGATGAGATGATTTGGAGCTTATAGGTAATTGGAACGGACCTTTCATGGATCTGAGGAGAACTTAGCCATGACCGTTACAGGTCTGTGAGGGGGCAGAATGATGCATGCAGCCCTGTAGCATTCAGTTAGAGATGTCTCGGCCTTTACCCTCCTTCGTTATATGTCCGATTTGACCTTAGACCTTTATGGTCAACTGCGCCTTTTGGTGGGGTATCTAGGCGAAAAAGCCCAGGAAAATTGGTGGCCTACCGCATTCTTTGACGCCACCAGCAAGCTATTTTTAGAGCCTGTCGTGCCTCGTACAGTACGCCTGGCCCAATACAACGGCATCCATGAGGCCGCTCGGCGGCTCCACGATGAGCATGTGGCCGTGGGTGGCGTTTACCACCTCTTTCGGTTGCCCGAGGAAGTGGAGCAAGATTTGCAGCAGAGAGTTGTAGCGGCCCCTGAAGAGTGGTTTACGCCCCTTGTGAGCCAAGAGCAGGCTATGGCCACCTTAGAAACCCTGGCTGAGGCCCCCACCCCCATTGAATCAGGCCCCCAATCTCTGGGACAGTATTCTGAACTGTATTGCCCTGCTGGCGCAAAGGTTTTGGCTTGCCATTATCTCAGCGCCTTCCAGCAGAGCGTTCGCAGTTACCCCTATTTCACCCGTTAGCTGTGCCATTATCTGCTCCTTATACCGCTAAGTTACAGGCAGGGCTGGGTCTGGTTTCTGAAACAAAGTTGCTGCTACAGCTTTGGGAACCGGGCATGACAGTGCCCATGCTACATAGAGAAGCCCTGGAATCTGGACAGTTTCCAGGCATGACGGCTCGACGGCTACGCAATGTAGTGGTCGAGTGCTTTGCGCCGCGCTATCTCGCCGACAATGCGGCCCCGGCCCGACACCTGAAGCAATTGCTGCCAGCCCTGACCAACGAGGAGTTACTGCAATTTTTTCTACTGTTTACCTGTCGCGCTACGCCAATCCTGGCGGACTTCATTCGCCAGGTCTACTGGCCCCGTTACGAGGCTGGAGATCAGCAGCTGCACAATGAAGTCGCTCAAAGCTTTATCCAACGCGCCATTGATGACGGTAAAACGGCCAAACGATGGGCCGACTCTACTATTAAACGCATCGCGGGCAATCTAACAGGATGCTGTGCTGACTATGGTCTGCTTGAAGACGGGGTTCGTACTAAACGCCGATACCAGCCTGTGCATCTATCAAGCAGAGTAGCGGTCTATTTGGCCCACGACCTCCATTTCAGCGGCCTGGGTGACACCACCCTACTGCGCCATAGTGACTGGAGCTTGTATGGCCTGGCTGACAGCGACGTGCTCACTGAACTCAAACGGCTCTCTTTAGATGGCTGGTTTATGGTTCAGTCTGGCGGTGATGTCGTGCGCATCAGTTGGAAGTACCCAGATCTGGAGGCAGTTTGCCGTGTCCTTGCAGAAAGCTAAGCTAGACGCCGACTTTAAGGAGTTGGTGAACCGAGTGCGTCGGGGTCGAGAGCTGAGCAATGCCAGCTTTGAGCCGATCTACTATCTGGTGTTTCAGCCCAACTTGATTCTGGAGGTAAAGCGCCAAACTCCGGCCTGGGTGGCTCGCCTCAAAAATGAGGGCTGGAATGAGGTGCACTGTTTCTCGATCGCCCAGGCTATTCAGGAGATTTTGCAGCATGACCCTCGCCGGGCTCTGTGGTTAATGGCTGACGGTAAGGAGCCTCAGAATTGGCAGCGAACCAACGAGTCTCTGACGAACGCCCTACAGAATGGGAAAGCTATCCAGAGCAAGCTGGAGGCTCTGTTGCAGTCTTTAGATGGGCGCAAAGATGCCATCGTGCTGGTCACCGATTTAGAAGCCCTCCACCCCTACCTGCGCATTGGGGCGATTGAGAGTCAGCTCCAGGGCCAGTTCAGCGTGCCCACGGTATTTCTTTACCCTGGCAGTCGTGCAGGTAAAACAAGCTTGAAGTTTTTGGGGTTTTATCCCGATGACGGGAATTATCGATCAGTACATGTAGGTGGGTAGCTCGCGGTTTTTACAGGTAAGGCGTAAGGTTAATGACTATTAGAACTCTCTTTGATCCCAAGCGGGGGCTGGATCGGCCCATTGAAAAAGTGATCACCTTCGCGGCTAAGCAGGAGGCGCGGCTGAAGGCAGAGATTTCTGAATACGTCGTCACCGATAGCATTGAGGATCAGTTTCGCAAGCTGCTGGAGCGGATGCAGCTGGCGATGGAAGCGGGCGGTGAGAATGAAACCGGGGTCTGGGTCTCGGGCTTCTACGGCTCTGGCAAAAGTTCGCTGACCAAATATCTAGGCTTTGCCTTTGACAATCGCGTCCAGCTCGATCAGGTGCCGTTTCTCAAATATTTGCAGGATCGCTTCAATACTCCCCAGGTGAAGGCACTGCTGGGCACCGTTGCTCAGCGATTCCCGGCGGCGGTGGTCATGCTAGATCTGGCCAGCGAGATGCTGGCTGGAGCCACCATGGAAGATGTTTCGACGGTGCTCTACTACAAGGTGCTGGAATGGGCAGGCTATTCGCGCAATCTGAAGGTGGCTACCCTAGAGCGCAGAATTGAGCAAGACGATCGCATTGAGGAGTTTGAGGCGACGGTCAAAGCCCAAATACCGGGGATGACCTGGGCCGATATCAGAAATGACCCTTTGGCGGTGGATGCTCTGATTCCGCAGCTGGCCCACGAGATGTATCCAGCCCTGTTCCCCACCCCAAATGCCTTTAGCTCCAGCACAGACGGGTTCTTTCAGTTCGAGAAAGACCGCGTCAGCGAGATGATTGACCTGATTCGGCGCAAGAGCGGCAAGCAGCACATTCTATTCATCATTGACGAGGTGGGGCAGTACATCGCCTCGCGAGACAACCTGATTTTGAACCTGGATGGCCTGGCTAAAAACGTTAAGGGCCAGGGAGATGGCAAGGTGTGGATCGTGGCGACGGCCCAGCAGACCCTAACCGAGGACGACCCACGGGCATCTCTAAATTCTGACAAGCTCTACAAGCTCAAAGACCGCTTCCCTATCCAAGTTGACCTGGAAGCCAGCGACATTAAAGAGATTTGCTATCGTCGCCTGCTAGGCAAATCGCCCAGTGGCGATGATGCCCTGGGGCAGCTCTTTGATACCCATGGCCAAGCGCTGCGCCACAATACCAAGCTAAAAGACGCCAAGTTCTATAGCGCCGACTTCGATCGCACCACCTTCATCAACCTCTATCCCTTTCTGCCTGCCCACTTTGATATTTTGCTGAGGCTGCTGGGGGCATTGGCCAAGTCTACGGGGGGTGTGGGCCTGCGTTCAGCGATCAAAGTTATTCAAGATATTTTGATTGAGGAGCACAATGGTCACCCGCCGGTCGCCGATCGCACGGTTGGCTGGCTGGCCACCACGGTCACCCTCTACGACTCCCTAGAGAAAGACATCCGGCGAGCCTTCCCCTCGGTTCACTATGCCGCTGAAACCACCTGCACCTTTTACCGCGACAAGCCGCTGCACCAGGAGGTGGCCAAGTCGATCGCGGTGCTGCAAATTCTCGGCAACCTGCCCATCACGGTCGAGAATGTTGCCAGTTTGATGCATCCGGCAGCGGATGGGGTATCTCGGCTGGAGCCGGTGCGCCAGGCGGTTGAAGCAATGCTCCAGGAGCCCCAGGTGCCCCTGAGCGAGAAGGAAGGCGCACTCAGCTTCTTGAGCGAAAAGCTGCGGGAAATCGACGTTGAGCGATCGCAGATTGCCCTGCGTTCCGTCGATGTTCGCAGCATTCTCAATGGAAGCCTGCGGGACAGCTTTGACCCCCTGCCTCGGGCCACCCTGCTGGGCAGCTTGCAGGTGGTTACGGGGCTAAAGGTGCTCTCTGGCAGCAGTGTCCAGGGGTTGGCGGGCGACCAGCATCCGGTGCAAACCCTGGTTTGTAGATGTGACCGAATACGATGCAGTGCGCTCGGCCACGGTGGAAGAGTCGCGGCAGCGGCAGGCCCAAACTACGATCTATGCCCTGGGGCGCACCGATCCTGAGGCCCAAGACCTGACTGAAGAAATCTACCGCTGCCAGCGGATTGATGAGCTTTACCGCAATGACCCCGACCAGGAAGTGCGGGACTACTGCAAAAACCAGCAAGATCGAGCCGAGCGTCTCAAGATCACCCTCCAGCAGAAACTTCAACAGTCTCTCTATGGCGGCTCCTTTATCTTTCGAGGGCAAATGACCGGAGTGTCTACCCTAGGTCAAGACCTGTTGGAGTCGGCCCGCAAGCAGTTGGGCGGGGTGGCAGAGCAGGTCTTTGACCGCTACGGCGAAGCGCCCACTCGGGTCGAAACCAGCCAGGCCGAGAGGTTTCTGAAGCAAACTAATCTGTCGGCTATTACCTCAGCGCTGGATCCTCTGGATCTAGTGCAGGTGGTGAGTGGGCAGCCCCAGATTCAAACCAGCCAAAAGGCCATTGTCAGCATTCGCGACTACATTGATCGCAACGGCACGGTCGAAGGCAAGCGGCTAATCGACCATTTTGGCGATCCGCCCTTTGGCTGGTCGCCGGATACCCTGCGCTACATTTTGGCGGCCATGCTGGTGGCTGGAGAAATTACCCTGAGAATTTCGGGCCGGGAAGTCAAGGCCGTGGGTCAGCAGGCCATTGATGCCCTCAAAACCAACAAGAGCTTTGGCAAAGTTGGGGTGGGCCTGCGAGATTACAAACCGCCGATGGAGGTGCTGGGGCGGGCCTGTGAGCGGTTGACCGAGCTGATTGGCGAGTCGGTTATTCCCCTAGAGCAGGAGATTTCTAAGGCGGCACTGAAGCAGTTTCCTAAATATCAGCGAGACTTTAGCCCCCTGAGCGCTAAGCTCGCTGCCCTAGGAGTGGCGGGGGCAGACCGGCTGCGATCGCTTACAGACGAACTGGCAGAGGTGCTGTTGTCCGATGCCTCCGATGCCCCCGAGCGACTGGGGGGTGAAGACTCGGCCCTGTACGAAAACCTGAAGTGGGCCAGGGAAGTGGCCAAAGCCCTTGACAATGGCCTGGAAGGCACCATCCGTCAGCTCCAAGAGCATCAGCGAGAGATTAAGCAGCTCCCCAATACGGGGGTGACTGGTCAACTTCAGCAGGAGCTAACGGAGGATCTGAGCTATCTAGAGCAGCGGCTAAACCGGGATGACTTTTACAGCCACGGTGCAGAGTTCAATACGCTGCTGACCAAGATGCAGACTGGCGTGCGCGATGCAGTCAATGCGCTGAGTGAGCAGCAACAACAGCGGGTGAAGCAAGGGGCCAAGGATCTAGAACTGCTGCCCGACTGGCAGGCCCTGACTGAAGAAGAGAAAAACAACATTCGCGCCGAGCTAGACAAACTGCTGAAGGGCTGCCCAGACAATCTGGCTGGCCTGCGCGATCTGATTGGGCGGGAATATTCCCTGAATATGACCGTGGAGCAGCAGAAGGGTAAGATTCAGCAGCTTGCCATTCAGCGACGGCAGGAGCCAGCTCAACCAGTTCCCATCGCTGGAGGCTCCAGTGTCCGAGAACTTGTCACCAGTTTTGAGCGGTCTTTAACGGTCCCGGCTCGGATTCGGTCTGTAGATGAGTTAACCCGCCTATTGGCTCAGCTACAGCAGATTAAAGATTCCCTGGGAGGCTATGCCAAGATTGACATCTCCATCAGTATCCAAGAGCAGGAATAACAGAGTTCCATGGCGTTTGACCAAACGACTCGTAACCGACTACAGCGGTTTGTCAGCGATGGGCGATCGCTGCTAACCGAAGAGTTCACCCGCCAGCTTCAGAACGACTATGGCTTAGATCCAATCGCTGGGGAGGTGACGATACTAGAAAACCTGGCCCACCTGGACGATGGGCGGCGAGAGACAGCCCGCATTTTGCGGGCTACGTTAGCGCACTACCAGGCCAGCAGCCCAGATGCCACCGTCAAAGACCTGCTAGAGCGAATTGTGCGAGAGCAGGCGTTTACGGTGCTAAACCGACTGGCGGCGCTGCGCATGGCCGAGGCCCGCGAGCTGCTGATCGAATCGGTGGCGGCGGGGTATAGCTCCAAGGGGTTTCAGCTTTACGCCCGACTGGCGGGTACAGGGCTGGGAGAAACGGGCGAGGCCTACCGCTGTTACCTGTTTAGTGTGTTTGATGAGCTGGCGCTGGATCTGGCGGTGCTGTTTGATCGCTTTTCGCCCATGGGGCGGCTGTTTCCCCGCGAATCTGCCCTGCTGGACTTGCTGAAGCTGCTGAATGACCCAGAGCTGGCCGACCTGTGGGCTGAGGACGAAACCATCGGCTGGATCTATCAATACTTCAACTCCAAGGAAGAGCGGAAACAAATGCGGGATGCTTCGGCAGCGCCCCGCAATAGCCGAGAACTGGCCGTTCGCAACCAGTTTTTTACCCCCCGCTACGTGGTGGAGTTTTTGGTAGACAACACCCTGGGCCGCCTCTGGTACGAAATGACCCAGGGCGAAACGACCTTGAAGGAGAGCTGCCAATATCTGGTACGACGACCGACAGAGATTTTCTTGGCAGAGGGGGAACCTGCTCCAGAGCCAACCGATACAGAGGAGGAGTTGAGCCAGGCAGACCTACTGAAGCAGCCAGTTCATATTCCCTTTCGGCCTCTGAAAGATCCTCGGGATCTGCGGATGCTCGACCCGGCCTGCGGCTCAATGCATTTTGGCCTCTATGCCTTTGATCTGTACGAGCGCATCTATGGGGAAGCCTGGGAACTAGAGCAGCAGTCTCGACGGTTGAAGCGCAGCGGGGAACTGAAGCCGCTGGCGGAAACCTACGACAGCAAAGAGGCCTTCCTGCGAGATGTGCCGCGTCTCATCATTGAGTACAACATTCACGGCGTAGATATTGACCCCCGTGCGGCTCAGATTGCGGGGTTGTCGCTGTGGCTGCGATCGCAAAAAAGCTGGCAAGCCCAGGGGCTCAAACCCAAAGATCGGCCTCAAATTAAGCGCTCTAACATCGTCTGTGCCGAGCCAATGCCCGGTGAAGAAGCACTACTGAGCGAGTTTATTGAGACCTACCTCTCTGCCACAGCGGAGCAGCAGCTGGTGGGGCAATTAGTGCGGCGGGTGTTTGCCGCGATGACGCTGGCTGGGGAAGCAGGATCGCTATTGCAAATCGAGCGTGAGATCAGCGCGGACATTCAATTAGCCAAACAGCAGTGGCTCAATCGCCCTGCCGGTGAGCAGCTCAAGCTGCTTGAGCTAGAGACCGATCAACCCAGGCAGCAGAGCTTGCCCCTGTCAGTGGATGACATTACCGATGATCGCTTTTGGCTCAAGATCGAAGACGAAATCTACACTGCCCTAGAGCGCTATGCCGCTACCGCCGAAGGGGCTGGACGGTTTCAGCGGCGGTTGTTTGCTGAGGATGCCGCCCGTGGGTTTGCTTTTATTGACCTGTGCCGTAAGCGCTACAGCGTCATGCTAATGAATCCACCCTTTGGGGCCGGGAGCCTGCAAACCAAGTCGATGCTGACGGCAGCCTACCCGCGCACCAAAAATGATGTCTATGCCGCCTTTGTGGAGCGGGGGCTGCAACTGCTGGAGGTGGCGGGCAACCTGGGGGCAATCACCTCGCGGACGGGATTTTTTCTGTCGTCGTTCCAAAAATGGCGGGAGGAGATTTTGCTAAAAGAGGCTCAGCCGACGGTGTTTGCTGACCTGGGCTATGGTGTGCTGGATGCGGCTATGGTAGAGACAGCGGCCTATTGTTTGTCAAAGGTTGCCTGAGCATTTGCTAAAAGGAGAAATTCACGATACCAGAACTCAGTTGCTTACGTGTCAAGTGTGAAGGCACAATTTCTGTATAGCCTTACCTACCGCACTCATACTGAGCTATATCTCGAAGAGTTTAATGTTGACTGGAGCCAACTATGAATTTAGAGCAAGTGGTTACCGAAAAGTTTAGAGATCTGAGACCTAACCAACAGCAAGATGTTTTAGCGTTTATTGAGATCTTGCAAAATCAGGTTATTAGCACACCCACAGAGGTAGAACTGCGTGAAGCGGATGAAATTATCGCTAGGGGTATTGCCCGTGCTCAACAGGCATCTCATCAATCTCCAGAGATAATTTGGCAGCGGTTTGACATGATCCGTCAGCGGATGGCTGAAAGCATCAATACGCCTCGACAAGAGTAAAGGCAGTTGCTGTGCTCAAAGTCGTTATAGATACTTCAGTTTTTGTCGCTGGAACGTTAAGCCGAAATTCTGAATCGAGTTCTTTTCAGCTTTTAGAAAGATGGAAACAAGGTTCATTTATATTAGTCACCTCTCCTCAATTGCTTAGAGAGCTTGTGATAGTGCTTAGGCGGCGGGGAATCTCGGTTACTGTTGTAGAGGAATTAATCGAAATCATCAGCCTAATTGCCCTCAAGATTCCAGGTGTTTATGAAACAACTATGCTCGATGACATTGATCCAAACGACAATATGTTCATTGCCGCTGCCTATGAAGCAAAATCAGATTTTATCATTTCTCTAGATAGTGATCTACTGAATCTAAAATACTCTCATGGCACACAAATTATCACACCAGCAGCTTTCCTAGAGTATTTGGGAGAGCAATGCCAATGAGCTTAGTAATCTCAGATGACGTTCTTAGGGCCATTGGCTTATCTGAAGCTGATCTTTTACTAGAAATAATTGTCCTTCTATTTCAACAAGAGAAGCTGAGTTTGGGTAAAGCTAGTGAAATCCTAAAAATGCCTCAAATCTGTTTTCAGAGATTGCTGGCTGATCGCGGAATCTGTGTTCACTATGATGTTTCTGATTTCCAGGAAGACTTGCAGTATCTCAGGGGAAAAGGCTGTTTATGAGTTCTATTTGGTGAAGGTAAACGCCGATGAATAATCAACTGATTGACGGCCTAGTTCAAACCATCCTATCACTCTCGTTAGAAGAGCGCCAATTACTGCTGAAACGCATTCGAGAAGCGCAAACCCGTGACGAGATTCACGAAAAGCTGCATCACTACGAACAGCAGTATGGCATGACCAGCGAACAGTTTTATCAACAGTTTTTAACGGGTGAGCTAGGAGATGCTGCCGATTATGTTGATTGGGCAGGCTTCTACGAAATGTTGCAGCCCCAGCCAGTGGCAGGCTAAACCAAAATGTCTCCCACTGACTATCTGGCGATCATTAAGGAAACTCTAATCCGCAGTCCAATCGTGCAAGAGTGGACGATTGTTAACGAAATAGCCCTGTCAGATCGAGGGCACTTCCGAGTGCGACTGACGTTAGCAAATGGGGATTTTGTCGAAGCATCTGAATTTTTCTACATCCGTAATGATGGCATTGAGCAACAGCGCTATCGCTATCAGTGGATGGATGCCAACCAACAGCAGCTCAAAAAGCGCTGGGATAATGCTCCCCATTTCCCCAACATCGAGACTTTTCCCCACCATGTGCATGTCAATCAAGAAAACAATGTCTTACCTAGTCAGATGTTCGGCATTCCTCAACTGGTTACCCTCCTAGAACAAGAACTCTCACCCTGAGTTGAAGTTGTCAGGGATCAATGCCCACAGTTCACAGTCCACTTTCTGCCCGCTGCCCACTGACAACTGCCTACTATGAATACCCTCTTCTTTCGCCTCCTCGACGCCGAAGACAAAGGCACCGCCCTACAAGAAGCCATCGCCGCCCTGCCGCAGAACCCAACACCAGAAGCATTCGCGGTGAATCCTGAGTCATTTGAGCAAGTGCCGGGAGCGCCATTCCCTTATTGGGTAAGTCCTAGAACACTTAGCCTTTTTGTTTCTTTAAACAAATTAGAAGATGAAGGAATTCATGCTCGTCAAGGTGGCGTAACAGGAGACGATTTCAGGTGGCTGAGAATAGCAACAGAGGCTTGTCTAGAGACTAAATATACTCCTTTCGCTAAGGGAGGCTCGTTTTCACGATTCTATTCAGATATTTATCTTTGCCTCCGGTGGGATTTTGAGAGGCAAACATTCTTCGCGTTTACTGGGCTTCCTCATAGACCTTCATTAAAACCAGCTTCTTGTAAGTACTACTTCCGTGCTGGGCTAACTTACCCGTTGAGAACAAACGGATTAAGTATCCGAGCTTTACCACAAGGATGCGCCTTTAGTCATAAAGGACCATCAGTTTTTATGAAAGGTGATGATCCCGAATCCCTAATGGCTGTTTGTGCCTTAATGAACTCATCCACCTTTAACTCTCTTGTTGCTTTACAGTTAGCAAGGACTGAACTTGCCCAATCTTTTGAAGTGGGCCTCCTTCAACAAACTCCTGTCCCGCCTCTTACCAGAAGTTCTACTGCTAGTCTTTCCACCCTCTTCCATCGCGCCTGGTTCCTCAAACGCAACCTCGACACCATCACCCAAACCTCCCACGCCTTCATCCTCCCCGCCCTGCTGCAAGTCCAGGGTGCCACCCTCAGCCAGCGTGCCCAAGCCTGGGCCGCCACCATCGCCACCACCGAGCAAGAGCTAACCAAAATCCAAGCCGAAATCGATGCCCTGGCCTTTGACCTCTACGGCATCAGCCCCGAAGAAGTCGGCGCAAACAATCCTCTGAGCGCAGCCGCAACCGCAGACAGCCCCCCGAGCGACATCGAAGAGGAAGACGAAGACGACACCACCGAATCCGCCGATCTCCCCTCCCTCGTCTATGGCCTGATCGAATACGCCCTCGGCGTTGCCCTCGGTCGCTTTGACC
>NZ_JADEXE010000222.1 GCF_015207265.1 Nodosilinea sp. LEGE 07298
GGGCGGGCATGGTCGTAGTTGGGCTGTCCGGTCAGGTGAATAATCCCCTTCCACCAATGGCGGGAGACACGATCCTGGTCAGAGAGAGCAAAGTCGTCTAGCTCTTGCAGCTCGCGCTTTTGCCGCGATACGGCCACCATCAACAGGCGATCGAGCCAGGCCAGCTCGGTTTTCAGGTAGGCCCAGTTATCGGCAAAAGGGGCCATTTTTTCAGGAATGGGGCCTTCAGGATTGGACATTGCCCAGCACTCGAATAAACTCCAAAGGCAGCCCGTCGGCATCGGCTAAAAAGGCGACCTCGTAGACGCGATCGCCGATGATCTGCTGCTGCGGCTCCAGCAAAACCTTCAGGCGGCTAGCGTTGGAATGACCATCAGCGTCAGGCTCTTCGACAAACCGCTGGCGCACCTCTGTCAGCCAGTCGGGCAGGCTGGGGGTCACCTCGGTCAAATCAAAGGATAGATGATAGTAGCCGGTGTAGTGCTCATCGCTGAAGGCATCGGCGGCAGGACGGGGCTCGGGCACCTGAATTAATTCAATCCGTCCCCCCAGGCCCTCCATCCAGCAGGCCAGGGTAATGCCAGCGGTAAAGCGCTCGTGGACGGTAAACCCCAGGGCTTCGTAAAACGCGATCGCGCGGTGAATGTCCTGGGTGCGAATTGATGCGTGGTGGAGCATCGGGCGGGCGGCTTGGCTATTCAAAGAGACGAAAATAAGGATAGCGCACCGGCACGCCCGGCTCTTTTTCGAGGCTAAAGTTAATCACCGCCCAGCGAGGATCGGTCTCAGCGGGGGGGCTAAACTCCACCGGCAAACCGTAGAGCTTGGGGGCCGTTGAGGTCTCAACCTGCCCGCGCCAGGGCGAGTTGCGCTCTAGGTAGGCGTTAACCAACTCCTGGTAGCGCTCGGCAATAATCACCCGCGTGGCTCGGTAGCCCTGGGTATAGAGGCGATCGAGCGCCTCGTGAATTTCAAAGCGAATGCCGTCGGGGTGAGTGTGTTGGCGATACCATTCGCCATCCCACTGTCGCCAGTGCCGCCCCGACTGCAAGTGCACTAGCTCTTTAGAGTCGGGGTTGGCCTCAAAGGCACCGTGACGCGTGCACAGGTACGTGTCGGTCAGCGTCAGGGCCGGAATGGTTTGACGACAGTGAGGGCACTGGATTTCTGGGCCATAGATGGGGTACTGCAAGGCGGAGTTGACCATTGGGCTGAAACCAGACGTGTCCTCAAGGGCGGGCAGTTGCACTATATCCGTAGCCGTATTATACCTTTGAGAACTCGGGTCTCCCCGTAGCTGGGGCCTCCCATTGACGGATTCCGCTAATTTTTTTCGGAACTTTATCGGAGAATTGGCTTGCTATGGATACTGCGCTGACCTCGCTCTGGCCTCGCCCCGACCTGTCTCAAGCCGCTTTTGTGGCCCCTAACGCCACCATTATGGGCCAAATTACGCTCCATGAGGGCTGCAACATCTGGTACGGGGCCGTGCTGCGCGGCGATGTGGAATCGATTGAAGTAGGGGCCTACAGCAACGTGCAGGATGGGGCCATTCTCCACGGTGACCCTGGTCAGCCCACCGTTATCGGTGACTACGTCACCGTTGGCCACCGGGCCGTTATCCACAGCGCCCACATCGAGCGAGGCTGCCTGATTGGCATTGGGGCGATCGTGCTCAACGGGGTGCGGGTGGGAACGGGCAGCATTATTGGGGCTGGGGCTGTGGTGACCAAGGATGTGCCGCCGCGATCGCTGGTCATGGGTGTACCCAGCAAAATCGTGCGCGATGTCTCTGACCAGCAGGCCCTAGAACTGCTGGAGCACGCCCAAAAGTACCACCAACTCGCCCTAGCCCACGCCGGACACAGCAACGACCTGGGGTTTGTCTAAAACATTTATTGTTATGCTAAAGGCATAGCAATGATGCCCAGTATAGACAGGCAGTTTGTATCGTGGATATTCTGATCGAGTCGACCGAGAAGTTTGAGCAGGATCTTAATAGGCTAGGTCATGGTGAAAAAGCGATGGTTATTGAAAAAATCAACCAGTGCGCTGACATTTTTCCAACTCAAAAGAGTTATGTTTACCGCAAGCTTCATCGCCTTCCTCTGTTCGCCAGTTTAAATGGGTATGAATCTTCTCTCTACACGCTAAAAATTTCGAAAAATCTAAGAGCGATTCTGACAGTTGACGAAGATCCTATTTTTGACCAGGCTATTTTCACACTTTTTCGAGTAGTTGCGCATGATGACCTCGTTAAGGCATATCAAAGCATTGCAGAGTCTTTATATCAAGAAATAGCTCATCATAGTCCAGAAACTGCTTCCGCTTTGTAAGTGCATCTATGGCGCAGAATCTTACCCTTTGTGATGAATACGGAATTGTCTATCAAGCGATGAGGATTCTGCCCAACGATCAATTGAAGGTTAGTTTTTTGGATGCCTTAGCGGAGCTTGAGGATGGCGAATGTCACAGAACGAGAAAGTTTCCTAAAACCAGGCTACATAAAGTAAAGGGCGTCAAGCAGGCGATATACCGAGCTGACATTGACAAGGTTTCAGGTTGGCGCATTCATGTTCAGTATATCAATGGGGAGATTCATTTAAAGGATGTTATCGAAGGACAAAAACATGATGATGTTATTGAAGTGATCAAGTCAAAAAAATCACGCTATGAGTAGGGTATGAACTTTCCTTTAAGACCGAATTCACTATCCTAAACTTATCAATGGTCAACGCAATTCCACCGTTGAGCACATTGAAAAACTGGCTGATTTCTTCCATATTTCACCCGCCGCATTCTTTCCCCGATCATCGTGATAAATCTGGTTCTTCGATCTCTGGTAACAGCCCTGCTCTGTCTGCTTTGCATTACAGGCTGGAGCTTTCCTGCCCAAGCGCAATCCGATCTCTCCGAGCTATCGCCCCAAACGGTACAGGAGATTTCTGACCTGCGCCAAAAAGCCTTCACCGCCTCCCAAAAAGGGCAGTTCACCGAGGCCGAGACCTACTGGAGCGAGCTGATCGACTACCTGCCCGACGAAGCCGCCCTGTGGAGCAACCGGGGCAATGTGCGGGTCAGCCAAAATAAGCTCACCGAAGCCCTGGAAGACTACAACCAGGCGATCGCCCTGGCCCCCGAGCAGCCCGACCCTTATCTCAACCGGGGGGCAGCGCTAGAAGGTTTGGGGCGGTGGGAAGACGCGATCGCTGACTACAGCCAGGTGCTCGCCCTCAACCCCGACGATGCCGCCGCCTACAACAACCGGGGCAACGCCCAGGCCGGTCTAGGCCACTGGGAAACCGCTCTAGCTGACTACCAAAAAGCCGCCGATCTCGACCCCAAATTTGCCTTTGCCCGCGTCAACGCCGCCCTGGCCGAGTACCAGCTCGGCAACGCCGACGAAGCGATTCGCCAGTTTCGCAGCCTCACCCGCCGCTACCCCAGCTTTGCCGACGCCCGCGCCGCCCTCACCGCCGCTCTATGGGGCGAAGGCATGAGCGGCGAGGCCGAGAGCAACTGGGTCGCGGTCATGGGCCTCGATCGCCGCTACAAAGACCTCGACTGGGTCAGCACCGTGCGCCGCTGGCCCCCAGCCATGGTTGCCGCCCTGGAGAAGTTTGTGAACCTGTAGCGACCAGCCGGGCAGAGTTGACGGCCAAAAAAACTGTGCTAATCTTAAAAATAACGAGCGCTCAGTTAAAAATAAATGCCTAAGGTTGTCGACCACGACCAGTACCGCAAAACGCTTCTGGAGCAGTGCTTTGACCTGTTTGCCGAGCACGGCTATGCCAGCCTGACCACCCGACAGATTGCCAAAGCGCTAGGGGTTTCTACCGGCACGCTGTACTACTACTTCCCCAGCAAGGAGGATTTGTTTATGCAGCTAATTGAAGAATTGACGACGCAGGATTTACTGCGCGCCAGTGCGGAGATCGAAGGGCTGAGCAGCCTACGGGAGCGCATTTTGGCTTTGGGCGATTTTTTAGAGACCAACGAAGACTATTTCATCAAGCAGAACTTGCTGATGATGGATTTTTACCAGCAGGCGGGGGTGGGGCCGTCGCGAGTGAATGAGGCAGTGAAGCGGGTAAGCGTGCGATCGCGCGACGAAATCATGGCTGCCCTACAAATCGACAACCCCCTGATTGCCACCCACGTCCTCTGTCTATTTGACGGCCTAATTTCTGAACGCATGATAAACCCAGAGTTGGTGTCGTACCGCCAACAAGCCGAGCTTTTGGCCGATCTGCTCACCGCCTACCTAGAGAAATTCCCTGGAGGACAGCTATGACGTTGCGTTCGCCCTGGGTATGGCTGCGCTACGGACGTCGCCAGATCTATCCCTGGCTGGTTTTGACGATGGCTGGATGGCAACTGCTGGTTCAGTGCGGTCTGGAACGAGACCGCGCCGCCATTCGATGGATGGCCACCTTGGTCAAAATTGACGGTGTTAAATTGACAGCCTTTCTCAACGATCTACTCTGGTAAACCCAATGGAAACACTATCGCCGCTAACCGTTCTGCAACCAACCCAGTTTGATAACGCGACTGAGCTGCTCTGCGCCGCCTTTGCCGACGACCCGCTGTTCAACTACCTGGTGCCGGGCGATGTCAGCGATCGCCCCAAGCTAATGACCTATCTCTTTCGCATGTTGTTGATCTGTGGCAGCAGTGGCGGACACACCTATGGCCTAATCAATGACGATGACCAAGCCCTGCAAGGGGTGGGCATCTGGATGCCGCCAGGCCGGTCGGTCGATTTAGTAGACCTGCTGCTGGCTGGGCTATACGAGCTGCCCTTTCGCCTGCCCTGGCAGTACTTATCTCGCTGGCAGGCTGCCCTGGCCCTCGATCGCTACCACAAACAAGCCATGCCCATGCCCCATTGGTACCTGATGTTGCTAGCGGTCAGCCCCCGTTACCAGCGGCAGGGTGTTGGCCACCAGCTGATGCAGCCAGGACTGGAGGGCAGCAACACCACCGGCCAGCCCTGCTACCTCGAAACCTCCACCGCAGACGCGGTGCGCTTCTACCAGCGCCACGGCTTTGAAATTATGAAAACCGGCCCCTTTGCCGAACAGGCTCCCCCGTTTTGGACGCTACAGCGGCAGCCGGGTTGAGGGCGGTAAGGGAATGAGGGGATGAGTCGCGTCTACAGTCCCTCCCCCGCCGCTAAGAAAATTACAAAAAAGCGCTACCCAAGGGCAGCGCGTAGGAGAGGTTGCTAGCCAAAGAGCGCCAGCCTACTGAGGCGGATTCAAAAAGCGACTGGCAAACGTCATGAGGGTGCCTAGATCTGTCGTGCTGGGCGACCCAGCGTTGAGAAACGCGCCTAGCAGCGGATTGCCGCCGCTGGGTGCACCGGGTTTGGCCGCCCCCATACCCAGCAACCCCAGGGCTACGGGCAGCAGTTTGGGCAGCATGGTTTGAATCATGCCTGCGTTCAGACCGCTTTTTTGCGCAACGGCCTGAATCAACTGCTGCTGCATCTGGAGCGGAATAGCTGAGGTGAGGGCAGCGGCACCCCCAGCTCCGGATAGCTTGCCGAGCATACCTTCGAGTTGGCCTGCTCCAAAGGTGGAAGCCTGCTGTTTGAGGGTGGGTTGGAGTGCTCCACCTACAGCATTGAGCAGCGATCCGACCTGATCGCTGTTGAGGCCCTGGCTGCTGGCCAGATCTTGGACCGAGGTCATGACCGAGCTGAGTTGGTCAATACTGCCCTGCTGGTTGGGGTTATTGATCGAGCTAAGCACGTCGAAAAAGAGAGACATGGTGGTTCCTTTCAAGTAATGCAGAATTGCAAACAAGCTAAAAGCAAAGCCGGAGTTAGGGCGATTGGGTAAAGCCCTCAGGCGGGTATGCGCACATGGAGCGATCGCACCAGCTGTAGCCACTGACCGCTGTCGGTGAGGTAGCCCAGTTCGGCGACATAGTCGCGATCGGGTGTTGGGATGGGTACGTGGCGATCGGTATCGTTCGCCTGCAAAATGTACTCCTGGGTGGCGTGGGCGGGCTGATCGTCAAGCTCCAGGTTGGTGGCATCGTGGATGCGCAGGGCTAGCACGCGCGCCCCCTCCTGTTGCAGGGCTTCTTTGTGGGCCGAGGCGGTTTCCCAGTAGGCGTAGGCGGCATTGGCGGTTCGGGGTACCAAAATTATCTTGCTCTCGACGCCCATATCGGAGCGCCGCCCCACGCCAGCAGCACTCGTCTGCACGGTATCGACAGCTGGGTGAGGGCCAGGCTCAGTGGTGCGGTTCCAGAGGCTTGGAGTGGCGACGCCCAGGCCCGCGATCGCAGCGGTTCCCCCGGCTACGGCAGCGACCGTCCCGGCAGCCAGATCAGCCGCCTTGGTATGCACATCTCCAGCCATGCTGGTTGCCGCTGACCTCGCTCCGCTCCAGGAACTGGCCAGGCCTGCATGTACCGGAGCAGCCTCAGCGGCGGCAGCTTCGGTACATGCAGGCACCCGCACTGACGCAGACTTGGCTAAGACCTGCCACTGGTAGTTACTGTCGACATAGCCAATTTCGAGCAGGTAGTCGCGATCGTCAATGGCAATGGGCAGGTGCAAATCACCCGGTGTTTCAAGGGGGGCATTGAATTCTTGCAGACTGTTGAGGCCGTGGCCGCGGCCGGGCAGCTCGGTCACGTCGTAGAGCCGCGCTTTGAGGGCGCGCGACCCTGTTTTGAGATCGTCTACGGTGCTCTGGGGCAGTTCCCAGTAGGCGTAGGCATTTTTGCAGTCGCGAGGGGTGAGCACAACTCGCGCTGGCTCGGTGGTCTGAGCGGGACGGGCCATTGCAGCGGCCCCTAACTCAGCCGCCCCCAAGCTAGCGGCCCCTACACCTGCTACCCCTAAGCTAGCGGCGGCGGCGGCAGCGGCTCCAATTCCCGGTGCGGCAGGGGTGACAGTGCTGGGGCAGGCGGGTACGCGCACGTGGGCCGATCGCGCCAGGGCGTGCCAGGTGTCGTCGGTATCCAGGTCGCCCAGTTCGACCAGGTAATCGCGGTTATCAACACCGATGGGCAGGTGCAGATCGCCCACGGCCACTGTGTCGCAGGCAAAAGGGAAGGTGCTGTGAGGGGCCTGGCGATCGACATCGGCAATGTCGGTGACATCGTGGAGCTTGAGCGCCAGCGAGCAGTTTTGCTGGCGCAGGACTTCGACCTCGGCCTCGGGCAGCTCCCAGTAGGCGTAGGCGTCACGGCAGTTGCGGGGGATGAGAATGATGCGGCGATTGGCATCAGCGGCCAGGGGGGCAGCCGCCCAGGGAGCCGCGATCGGGGCGCGGTCTTTGAGCAGCCACCAGAGTAGGCCACCCAGCAGGGGCAGGGCCAGTAGCCAGGGCCACCAGGGCAATCCACGGGCTGGGGCTGTCGCGATTGGGTCAGTGGTTTCTGGGGTCGTTTCTGGAACGGGGTCTGGGTCTGGGATCAGCTCAACCTCAGGCGTTGGCTCTGTCACCTCGGCGGCGGTTTCGGCCTCAGGGGTGGCGATCGCGGCGGCCCGAGCGGCCTCAATCAGCCCCTCGTTGTCGGGGTTAACGGCAAAGCCTAAAAAGACCAGTGCCGCCGGATTGGCCGTCTCGGTGTTGTAAACGTAGGACAGCGGCTGCGAGAAGGGATATCGCTGGTCGTCGGGCAGGGTGTCGTGCATAGGCACGATTTTGACCGTCGGGTTGTTGAGGACCTGCTCGGCGACTCCATAGCTAATGCTGTTTTCGTCAAGGGCTGCGGCGATTTCGTCAATGCTCGGTTCGGTTAGCGTTGTTGCGCTAGAAGCTGCGGGAAAGGGGGCCGCCTCAAACACCGGATAGTTGCGAAAGGCCTGGCGAGTATCGCTGGTTTCGGGATGATCGACCAGTACGATCGGGGCATCCTGGCCACCAACCTCGGCCCAGTTAGTAATTTCGCCGCGAAAGATTTGAGCAAACTGGTCGATGGTGAGGCTGCCCGCAAAGGGATTGTTGGGGCTGATCAAAATGGCGATTTTGCTGCGCGACACGGGCACCTCGCGTAGCCCAGCGCTGGTTTCAGCATCGGTGAGCGGGCGACCCACGGCAGCCAGGCTGGTATCGCCATCGATTAACAACTGAATTGCATCGTCGGCGTTTCCGTAGGTGACCTCCACATTGGCATCGCCGTAGAGGCTAGAGAAGCGCGATCGCAGAGCGTCATTGACCAGCCGCATCGCCTCTGAGCTGTCAATAGTGAGCTGGCTGCCTGACTCCAGTGAGGTGGGAATTTCAACCCCCTCCAGAGAACTTGCGGTCTGGGCCAAAAGAGCGCTGTCCTGCTCGAATACGAGGGTAACCGTAACCAACAGGGGAAGGGGAGCAGTGGCTAGCCAAAGCAGGGGGTGTCCCCAGGGTGTAGTAGCACGGTGGGCGTTAGCGCTATGGCGTTTGAACATAAGCAGGCACCAGGATATTGAGACGTAAAAAAAGGCGTAAAGAACAGTTAAAAAATGCTGGCAACAAAGCCCTGCAATACATCAGCTTAGACCAGTTTAATTCTGAATTAAGCCGGTTTAGAAATTCCTTAAAGCCAGCAAAACCATTTCATAGCCGTGCTGTTTTGCCGAAAAACTCTGGCGAGAACAGCACGTATTTTCTGCCATTGAGCCGCTGCCCAATCACAGATATTGAGCCTAAACTTGCTTTTCTGGCTAGGGGGCAAGGCCAGTTGTCTTTTATGTCCGGAGCTTAAAACACAAACATAAGAAATTCATAAACACCAGCTTCGCCGAACGTTTAGATCTGCGCTGCATCAAAGGTATTGCACTGACTAATGTCGCCGGTTTCAATCCCACGATAAAACCATTCGACCCGCTGCTGCGACGATCCGTGGGTTAAACGAGTCGGGGGTGACGTAGCCCTGGGCCTCCAGTTGCAGGCGATCGCCGCCAATTCGGCTGGCAGCGTTGAGGGATTCTTCTATGTCGCCCTCTTCTAAAGTCTGGCGCGAAACTTGGGCATTGTGAGCCCATACTTCGGCAAAACAATCGGCCTGTAGTACTAGCCGCACCGAGAGTTCGTTGGCCTGGGTGCGGCTAGTACTCTGCGGCGCAAGTTTAGATACTATTCTCCGGGGGCCAGGGAGCAGGGGGGCCAGGGAGCCAAGCAATTCGGAATGGTGGGCATATTTCAGCCGTCGAGTACTAGATTACAGAGGCCCTCTTGCTTAGAAGATGTAGCGTACGTAGGCAAGCGTAATTAAATATAGGTCGATGTAGGTTGGGTTGAGGCACGTAGCTTGCTTCCCGCAGGGTAACCCAACGCCCGCATGGGTTACGCTATCGCTAACCCATCCTACATTTGAATTGGCCAACTCACTTGTCAACGCAAACTAGAGACTATCGAATGATTGTAAGCGGCAGCTCTATAAGTAAACCCCGACCCTCCGAAGGAGAGCCGGGGCAATTTGGTCGTTCCATTTATGGTCGTTGGCCCAACAATAGAACTTAAAGATAAGAAAGTCATAAGCTTAAGGATCTAAAAGCCCCGTTGGAGGGTTAATTTCGACGTAGCCCTGGGCTAAATTCACCACCGGCACAATGGCTGTCACAAAGGGTACCAGTACAGTACGAGGCTTAGAGTTGAGTGAGTTCTCTCCGTCTGGAGAATAATAAGTAACTTCTAAGAGATCGTTACCTGCCGCAAAAATGTCGGTAACCGTGCCAATTTCGGCTCTGGTGGCCTGCACAATCACCCGCAGCCCTACCAGGTCGGCGACGTAAAACTCCTCGGGGGCTAGGGTAGGGCGATCGCCCGCTGCCACCATCAGCACCGCATCTCGCAGGGCTTCGGCCTCCTCGCGGCTGTCGACCCCAGCAATTTGCACTACGTAGAGCCCTTTGCCATCGATATAGCGCCCTCGCACCAGCTCCACCCGCTCAGGGGTAAGGCTACGGGGGCGCTTTAGCCAGCGATCGCCCGGTTCGAGAAACCGCTCGGGAAAGTCGCTGCTGGGGTACACCCGCACCTCGCCTTTAACCCCCTGAGGGGCAACAATGCGGCCAATTTCAACCCAGTCGTCGGTGGTCACAGTATTGGCTGCCATCACGCTGGTACCGCCACGGTAGCTGTTTGATATACCTCAGAGACTAGAGCGCCCAGGCGAATGGCCGCCTCGGCCAGGTCTTCGCGGCTGGCGGTCAGGCTCAAGCGCAGACACTGGCGGGTGTGGGGCCAGGGTTCTCCCTGCTCTGGGCGCAGGCCAGGGAAGAAGGGATTGCCCGGCACCACAATCACGCCCCGCTGCTTGAGCTGGTTATACAACTCCTGGTCGGCGATCGGCAGCTGGTCAAACCACAGCCAGGCAAAGATGGCTCCCTCGCCCCGGTGCAGGTACCAGGGTAAATCTGAGGGCATGGCCTGGTCTAGGGCGGCTTCGAGCACCGCAAACTTGTCCTGGTAGTAGGGGCAAATCACCTGCTCAGACAGACGGGCCAGTTCGCCAGAGGCGATCGCTCGGGCCGCGATCGCCTGGCCGTAGCGCGACGAGTGAATGCAAAAGTTGGTTTGAAAACACTCCAGCACCTGAATCATGGCCGGATCGCCGATCGCCACCCCCAGCCGTTCGCCCGGCAGCCCCGCCTTCGAGAGGCTCATACAGTGCAGAATGTTGTCGCCAAACACCGGCTCCATCGCGGTAAAGTTGAGCGCCGGGTAGGGCGGCGCGTAGGCCGAGTCCACCAGCACCGGCACGTTGTGGACGGCGGCGAGGCTGGCAATGTGCTCGACATCTTCAGTCGTAAGCACATTACCTGAGGGGTTGCAGGGCCGCGAAAACAGCACAAAGCCAGTATTTTCGTCGATCGCAAGCTGGCTAAAGTCGGGCCGATAGCGAAACCGATGGGCCACCTCATCCGCCTCAATAGTGGGACGGTAGGCCCGCACCGCCTCCGGCACCAGCGAAATGCCGCCGTAGCCCGTATAGTCGGGGCTAAGGGGCAGCACGATGTCTTTCATGCGCCCGGTGGCATGATAGCCACCAAAAGCATTGGCCGCCAAAAAGTACAGCGCCTGACTGCCGGGGGTAATTAGAATGTGGCGATCGCTCAGATTCAGCCCGTAGCGCCGATTAAAGTCGTCTTTAATCGCCGTAATCAGCGGCTCATAGCCCTGACTGGTACCGTAGCGGCACACCACATTACCGTACTCAGCACTAGCCAGCAGCTCCTGGGTACAGTCGCGCCAGAGCTGCTCAATTTCGGGCAAAATCACCGGATTGCCCGCGCTCAAGTTGATGAACGGCTGCCCCTGCCCCGCCTGCAAGGTTTCAATAATGTCTTTCATAATGGCGCGCACGCCCGTCAGATGAGACATTTGCTCGCCGAATTGGGTCAGTTCAGGAGTCATAGGGAGTGAGGGGTGAGGGTGGATGAGTGGCCCTGCGGGCGGGGTGGATG
>NZ_JADEXE010000223.1 GCF_015207265.1 Nodosilinea sp. LEGE 07298
GCTTTTACTTCCTCACGTGTCCGCCTATGCTGAGGCATTTGCGGGTCAATGGTGTACCAGGTGGCTAGGTTTCGACGTCGCTCAACCTTCAGCGATCGAGGTGCGCTCAGCCTTCAGCGATCGAGGGCTGAGCGACGTCGAAGTCCGATCATTGGGTACCTTATTTGCTTACGAATCCTCAATCTCTGTATAAAAGGCCAGCAGCTGCTTCGCCAGCGCCCGGTTGGTATAGCAACTCATAGCGCGGTGGTAGCCTGCCTCGGCTAACTCCTGCCGACGGGCAGAATCTTCCATAAGCAGGCGCAGGTGCTGGGCCAGGGCGGGGGCGTTGCCTTCGGGGAAAACTAACCCGGCCTGGTCGATGACGTTGGGAATTTCGCCGGAGTCGGAGCCGATCACAGGGACGGCGCAGGCCATGGCCTCGATCAGCACGTGGCCGAATTGTTCTTTCCAGCCGGTGGCGGTGAGGGTTTTGAACTGGTCGGTGGTTTCAGAGGGTAGCACCAGGGTATGCATGAGGTTGATGTAGTTTGGCACCTGGTCGTGGGGGATATCGGTGACCCAGCGCAGGCGATCGCCAATGCCCAGCCCATCAGCCTTAGATTGGATGCGATCGCGCAATTCACCCCGGCCCACCAGCAGCCACACCCAGGGCTGAGGCCGGTCACGCAGCATCGCCAGGGCATCACAGAAAGTGAGCAGCCCTTTTTCTTCCACAAACCGACCGCAGTAGCCCACGACAAAGGCATCGCTGGAAATACGCAAGGATTTTGCTAGCTCAGGCTGAGACTGGGGCCTAAACAAGACTTCGTCAACACCAAGCTGGGGCATGACCCGGTAGGGAGCTTGGTAGCCATGCTCACGCAAAATATCGGCCCCATCCTGGTTGCCCACTACCAGCCCGTGAGTGTGCCGCAGATTGTAGGCTTCTAGCGCAGAAATCGGAAACTTGAGCTGGTAGGGCAAATTCCACCAGGTGAAGAAGACATTTTTGGCCTCTAGACCCAGTAGGCGATTGAGGGTAATGGTTTGGGCATAGGCCAGCGCCCTAGACCCCTGCTCTACCTGAATTACCTGGGGCCGAAACGATTTGAGTAGACGGACCAGGTCTGGGCCAAAGCTGAGCAGACCCTGATTGTTTTGGCTCAGGTTGCCAAGGGGCTGGACGCGAAAGTTGTCTTCCCGTAGCGGCTCTGAAACAATCAGTCGGTTCTGCACGCCGCCGGGCTGCCAGCGCCGGGGCACCCCTACCACTACCTCAAGGTCGGGGGAAAGCTGGGCCAGGGCGCGCAGCTTTTCGCGGTTGAGGTCAACAATATAGGTATGGCTGATAACAAGCACGCGCATGGCTAGCGGCACTCCACAAATGGGGCATTTCTAGCTTGCCCAAATGAACCGATGAAGCGTAGGGATGCAATGGATCGCGCCGTTACAGCCTGTACCGAATTGGCCCCCTGGCCGTTTTGGGGTCGACAACTTGGCCTTTCTGAGTGGCCACTATGCGGCCCTCAAACACTAGCTCACAGCCTATTTTGCGCACAGCGGGCATCAGGGTACGCCAGTGTTCAGCACTAAGGGCACGGGCGACCTCGGAAGGGCAAATGGTCTTGTTGGGGCCGCGCTGGGCGACTAAATCGAGCAAAGCCGCACGGATACGTTCTGGAGAAGTGGTCACGATTCTAGAGCAAGAAATTCACGCATCAGGGCATTGACCTGGTGGGGTCGCTCTTGCTGTACCCAGTGGCTACAGTGGGGAATGTAGCGCAGCCGCAGATGGCTCACGTAGGCTTCGGTGCCAACGCTAAGTTCTTTGCCCAGGGCGGCATCGTCTTCGCCCCAGATCAGCAGGGTGGGGACTTCTAGAATGCCCCACGACTGCTGCCACCGACCGCTGAGGGCAAAGGATCGATAGTAGTTGATCATGGCGGTGAGGGCACCAGGCTTGGCGGCGGCGGCTTTGTAGGCCTGCAAGTCGGCGTCGCTAAAGGTGGTTTTGTCGATCGCCATACCCCGCAGCATTTGCTCGATCGCCCAGTAGTCACTGGCTTGCAGCGCTAGCTCGGGCAGCAGCGGCAGCTGAAAGGCCGCGATATACCAGCTCTTTAGCAGCTGCTGAGGCGTACGCAGCCCCTCAGCAAACTTGGCCGGGTGGGGAATATTCATGACGATCAGCGACTGTAGTAGCTCGGGGTGGGCGTAGGCAAAGGCCCAGGCGATCGCGCCGCCCCAGTCATGGCCGACCAGCACCATACGATCGTGGCCCAGCGCCGCCATGGCTCCCCGCACATCTTCGACCAAAACCTCTAGGCGGTAAGCTTCAAGACCTTCGGGTTTATCGCTGTCGTTGTAGCCCCGCAGATCTAGCGCGACGCAGGTGTAGTGGGCCGCAAAATAGTCGAGCTGGTGCCGCCACGAGTACCAAAATTCTGGAAAGCCGTGCAAAAAGAGCATCAGCGGTCCCTGCCCCTGGCTGACGTAGTGCAGACGCACGCCGTTGGTATCTAAAAAACCGTGCTGTGGACTGACTGCTGCCGTCATGGTCTCTCTACACTCGCCATCTCTTTCACTATACTGAGAACTTTTGGACTGGGGCTAACGATATTAGAGCCGCAGTCCAAAAGTTCTCAGTTATAGCTACAGTCGCCTGGGTTAGGACATCAGAAAACGTTCAAACGTTTGAACGTTCAAATATTTAGAAGAGAAATGTCTTAACCAGACTGGCTACAGCTATATGTAAATGTCAGGGCTCGATATTTATTCTGGTCACAAAATAACCTGATTCTCAATGGCGGCGGCTGTAGAGGGTAAAGAGCAATGAGGCTCTGTCGTTGTGGCGGTTGTTTTTAGCAACCCTTAAGGCGCTACAGCCAAGAGTTGCTGTTCACTGGCCAAACCCTAGTAGGTTACCGGGTTCCGAAGGCTGATCTTTGCGCTCTGGCCCCGATGGGGCGGTTCATAACCGTCGCGTTCTGGAATGACCTGCGGGTTTTGGCTCCCGTCACGTTCCTTGCGCCTGTTCCTGAAATGACTTCACTAGACGACCTTACCCTGCTGCAATGGTTTATTTCGGGGGATGCCACCCTGGAAGCCAATCAGTCTCTCCGTATTCAGCCTGCCAATAGTCTGCGCCAGCTTTTGAGCCGCCGGGGCCTGCTGCTGGCCACCGCCTACGATGCCGCCATACCCCCTCGTATTGAGGTGCGCCGCAGCACCGACTATACCAACGTGCTGCACCAAATTCTTCTAGACCATCACTTTATACCCATTGGGCAAGATCTAGACAGCCAAACTGTGGGTTATGCTCACTACCCCGTACCCGACGGCTACCGCATTGTCTACGGGCAGGCCCGGCAGCTGTGGAAGCTGTGGTGGTCACATGCCAGTCGATTGCGCGATCGCCACCTGCAGTTTGACCTGTTTGTGCTGATCAAACACCAGTGGTACCCCGTGCGCAACATTGCCATCAACAGCGGCACCCTCTACGCTGAGACCCTGCGCGGCGAGACCATCCACCACGGCGACGACATGATGGTATGGCTGGAAAAAGACCAGGCCGAGGCAGCCGAAAAGACCTGCTTTTGGACACCACCACCTGAAGCCAAACCAGGCCCAGCCACGGCTGCTCAGCCAGTTGCGGTATCCACTCAAGCTCAAGGTTCTCCGCCACTGCCCTTTGCTGCCGTCGGCTCTGCCCCGCAGGCTAGCGTAGACTCAACGCTGGCTCCGGTCGTATACGCAGTCGATGACAAGGTTTATGTACAGACTGCCGTGGGAGTCGTGGTGATTGAAGGCAACAACTTAAAAGCCTACGGCCTTGCGCCCCGCACCGCCGCCGCCAGCGTTCAGCAGCGCCGCTAAACAAATAGACGGGGCGGTAATAGCCACACCAGCGTGCCGCGACCGTATTCGACCTGTGCCCAGGTAGTCACCTCAAACGCTAGGCAGGCCATTACGGCTGTGGGCATCTGTACCGCACCTCCCCCCATAAAGTAGGTGACGGCGTCAGACCAGGTGGGCTGGTGGCCGACCAGCATAACGGAGCTATGGTGGTCGGCTACCTGGTGAACGACCTCTAGTACTTGCTTGATTGAGGCTTCGTAAAGATCGTCGGTGACCTTGATGGGGCATGGCCACCTTCCCGCCTCTGCGGCTAGCTCTAGGGTGGTGCGAGCCCGCACCGCCGACGAGGTAATGGCTAAATCGGGAACTTTGCCTGCCGCCGCAAGCAGCTTGCCCATGGTTTTGGCGGCGGTAATGCCGCGCTCAGCTACAGGGCGATCGCGATCGCGGCCAGAGCCAGCCTGCCAGTCTGACTTGCCGTGGCGAAAGAGAATTAGGTGTTTGGTCATGCCTATCGCTAAATCGGCGCGGAATCGGTTGCTCGGGCATCGCTCGGGCACTGCCCTGGGGCGATTCTCCTTGCCTACATTAGGGGATTGCCACGATGGAATCAATGCTATCGATAAATTTTCCCTGGGATTAGGCGTTCGCCCGCATGGAGAGGCTAATCCGCTTGAGTTTGATATCGACTTCCATAACCCGCACCGTGACCACCTGACCCACCTTGACAATGTCGTTGGGGTCGCTGACAAAGCGATCGGCCATCTGCGAAATGTGCACTAGCCCGTCCTGGTGTACGCCCACATCGACAAAAGCGCCAAAGTTGGTGACGTTGGTAACGCTGCCCTCCAGGGTCATGCCCGGCTTCAGGTCGGTGATTTCGTTAATGCCCTCCTGAAAGCGAGCGTAGGTAAACTGTTCGCGGGGGTCGCGGCCAGGCTTTTCTAGCTCCCGCAGAATGTCGCGCAGGGTGAGTTCGCCAGCGGCGGCGGTGGTGTACTTTTTGATATCGAGGCGCTGGAGGCGATCGGTGGCCTGGGACATTTGGGTGACAGGAATGGCCAGGTCGGCAGCGATCGCATCGACAATGCCGTAGCTCTCAGGGTGTACGGCTGTATTGTCCAACGGGTTTTTGCCATCGCGAATGCGCAGAAACCCCGCCGCCTGCTCAAAGGCTTTTGGCCCCAGCTTTTTTACCTTCAGCAGCTCTTTGCGCGACTGAAATACGCCATTGGTGTTGCGAAAATCTACAATATTGCCTGCCACCGTCGGGGTGAGCCCCGACACATAGGTCAACAGCTCGCGGGAAGCCATATTCAAATCGACGCCCACATAGTTAACGCAGCTTTCGATCGTGTCATCCAGCTTTTGCTTTAAGCGCTTTTGGTCGACATCGTGCTGGTACTGGCCCACGCCGATAGATTTAGGGTCAATCTTCACCAGTTCGGCCAGGGGGTCTTGCAGGCGGCGGGCAATGCTAATCGCCCCGCGCACCGTCACATCCAGATCGGGAAACTCCGCCGCCGCCACCTCGCTAGCCGAATAAATTGACGCCCCCGACTCATTCACAAACACCTTGACCGGCGGATTGGTCAGGGTTTTGAGCACCTCCTCCACAAAAGCGTCGGTCTCGCGGCTGGCGGTACCGTTGCCGATCGCGATCAGCTCAATGCGGTGCTTACGAATCATGCCTGCCAGGGTTTCGGCGGCCTGCTGCCGCTGCCGAGCCGACTGGTGCGGAAACACCGCCTGGTACTCTAAAAACTTACCGGTGCCATCCACCGCCGCCACCTTGCAACCGGTGCGAAAGCCCGGATCTACGCCCAGGGTGGGCTTCATGCCTGCCGGGGGCGACAGCAGCAGGTTCTTAAGATTCGCCTCAAAATTTTGGATTGAGACCTCATCGGCCCAGGCTTTTTTCTCGGCCATCACCTCGCTGGTCAGCGAGGGCTTGATCAGGCGGCTGTAGGCATCTTGAAGCACCCTCCGATAGAACTGGCGAATGTCGGCCACCGGGGTTTTAACCACCCGCTTTTCGAGGGTGTGCAGAACGGGGTCTTCCTCAATTGCCAGGCCCACTTTGAGAACGCCTTCGCGATCGCCCCGCAGGAGAGCTAGCAGGTTATGAGATGCGATCGCTCGCACCGGGGCCTGGTAAGACCGATACATTTCGTACTTGGTAGTGCCCTCGGGGTGGTCTTTTTTGATGCTGGCGGTAAACTGGCCGTGGTTGAGCAAGCGATCGCGCACATACTGCCGCAGATCCGCCCGCTCCGCCACCTGCTCCGCCAAAATATCTGCCGCCCCTTGCAACGCATCATCGGCGGTTTGCACGCCTTTTTGAGCATCAACAAAGGGCTGAGCGATCTGGATCAAAATCGCCTTTTTGCCGCTTTGGTTCAGGGCCTCAATCTGCTGGGCCAGGGGTTCGAGGCCCTTTTCTCTGGCCATAGTGGCGCGGGTGCGGCGCTTGGGCCGATAGGGCAGGTAGAGATCTTCCAGCTCGGTCTTTTGCTGGCAGGCCAGAATGGCCGATTTTAGCGCCTCGGTTAGCTTGCCCTGAGATTCGATTTCGCTCAGTACCGTCTGTCGTCGGTCTTCGAGCTCGGTCAAGTACTGGTAGCGTTCGGCGATCTGCCGCAGCTGCACCTCGTCTAAATCCCCCGTGCGCTCTTTGCGGTAGCGGGCCACAAAGGGCACCGTCGCGCCCTCGGCAAACAGCGTCAGAGTAGCGTCTACCTGGGCCGGGCGAATATCAAGTTCAGCGGCAATTAGGGCGGCAATGGTCATCATGACAGGCGGAAATAGTGGTGCTAGAAGGTACAGAGGTTTTAGAGGCAAAGCTCCTCTTCAAGGACGGCAATAAGCCCAGAGATGCCTAACATCTGACTAGACCCTACGTTATCGTCCTGACCAATGTGGACATGGTGGGGAAAAGACTCAATATGAGGAAAGTGCGGAGCATTATCCCAACGCTTTTTGAGCTGCTTCTGCTTCGCATCCATCCATTGATAACGGTAACGCTGTTGCTCGATTTGGTTTTTGAATATACGAAAAAATTCAGAAGCTTCTACAAAATCGCCGTTTGTCAGGGTTATACGAACCCGGAAATGGCCCCGGTCTAATAGGAGCATCTCCGTCACAGATACCCAGTCCTGAACTACAGGACTAGTCGTTAAGACATCTTTTGTGGCTATCACATAATCTTCGGGAGACACAGTCTACTGATTCACCAGAGGTTGAGGCCGCAACAGTTCATAGAAACCTGCCCAATCGATGTAATCCGCATCGTCTCCCAACTCACCTGTTGAAAACTGTTGATAAAACTGCTCGCTGGACATACCGTACTGTTGCTCATAATGATGCAGTTTTTCGCAAATTTCATCGTGGGTCTGCTCCTCCTTAATGCGGCTCAGCAAAAGTTGGCGCTCTGCTAGAGGGAGCGAACGAATGGTTTGAACCAAGCCATCAATGAGTTGAGTATTCATGGTTGTTCCTCTCTGCAAACCAGTTTACGAGGAAAACCTGGAATTTGGATGGCTGCTAGGAGCAGAACTCAGCATGGAGGAGTCAGTAGCTGACGATCGCCCCTAGAGACTTGAGCATGCGGGCTTCGGTGTCTGAAAGCCCGATGGCCTCGCGAATGTTGACGCCTTCGTAGGGGCGATCGGGGCGCAGGGTCTGCTGGCAAACGCCCGAATCTAAGGCCCAGACGCGAATTTCGTCATCCTGACTGGCGGTGACCAGGTGGGTACGGCTGGGGCTAACGGAGACCTGCCAAATATCCTGGCTGTGGCCGGTTAGAACATGGCGGCACTGGTTGGTTTCGACCGCCCACACTTCCACCTGGGCATCTTGGCTAGTGAGGGCAAGAATTTCGCCAGATGGGCTTAGGGTGACCCCCTGCAACCACTGCTCGGCAGGATGCTGCCACTGGCCTAGGGGGGCGGCGGGTTCGTTTTCGGGCAGTTCCCGAACGGTAGCTGAATCGCCTTGCTCCAGGCTCCACCAGCGCACGGTGCCATCGTGGCTGGCGCTCGCCAAAATATGGCCCTCGATCGCCAGGCTGTGTACCTGACTTTGGTGACCGCTCAGGGTGCGATAGTCTAAGGCCGACCCTGAGGAGCCAGCGCGACTGCGCTGTTGCCAAGGCCAAAGCCCAATGGTTCCGTCCCGTGCGCCTACGGCAATCCACTGACTATCGGCGCTAAACACCAGCGCTGACGGACTCTCGGGCACATGCTCTAAATCGCCCGCTGCCTTGCCGGTGGCGGTATCCCAAACAGAAATTTGCCCCTCTGTCCCAGCGCTGGCTAGCCATTGGCCATCGGCACTAAAGGCGAGCAGGCTAGCCGGGGTGGCAGTGGCCCAGATCCACTGACTTTGCCCCGTCGCCGCTGACCAAAGCCGAATGGTTTGATCGTCAGCGCTGCTAGCTAACCATTGGCCGTCGGCGCTGAGAGCTACGGTGCGCACCGCTCCCCCATGGCCGGTCAGCGGGCGAGGACCAACGGCATAGGGGCTATCGGCCTGTACCTGCCACAGGCGCAGATGAGTATCGTCATGGCCCGTTAAAATTTTGCCGCTGACGGCGTCGGCGCTAAAGGCCAAACAGCCAACCCGGTGGGCCTGACTGAGAAAACTGCGCCAGCACTGGCCTCGCCGGGCGTTCCAAAGCTTGATAGTGTAGTTGCTGCCGGTGACAAAGTAGCGACTGTCGGCGCTAAAGGCCAGCGCCCAAACCGGTGCCCCCAGCGACGACAGCGTGTAGCAGGCGCGGCGCTCTGGAATATCCCATACTGAAACGCTAAAGTCTTGGCGGCTGCACACCAGGTAGCGCCCATTCGGGCTAATCGCCAGGGCCGGGAGGGCCTGCACATCGGCGGGCAAAATCCAGCAGGGCAACCCGGTGTCTAGGTTCCAAATAGTGAGGCAGTGGTCGTCGTAGCCCGCCGCAAAGGGAATTGGCAGGCAGGCGGGGTCGTTGGGGTCGGCAAGGAACCCTGCGGTGCGCAGGTTCGCCGTCGATCGCGCCTGAAAGTCTTGCAGCAGGGTGCGATCGCGGGTCTGCCACAGGCAGGCCCGCTGGTCATCGCCGCCGCTGACCAGGCGATCGCCCGCCGTACTGTAGGCCAGGCTGTGAATTGGACCGTGGTGGCTCTCTAGTCGCCCCTGACTCATTCCTGAGGCCACTTCCCACAGGCACAGTTGCCCGCTATCGTCGCCCGAGGCCAGCTGGCTGCCGTCGGGGCTAAAGGCCAAGGCCCCCACAGCAACCTGGTGGTCGTTGAGCACATCGGTTTGGTAGGTGGTGCCCACCGGCCACAGCCAGATTTTTCCGGTCTCGGTGCCCACCGCCAGCAGATCGCCCTGGGGGCTAAAGGCCAGCGATCGCACCCCCTGAGACTGGTCTTCATCAAACATCCAGGCCAGCTTACCCCGGCTCAGATCCCACAGCAGCAGGCGGCCTTCGTGGTCGCCCGTGGCCAGGTAGCGATGGTGGTCGGGGGCAGCGGCTGGGCTAAAGGCGGCGACCGGGTCGCGGCCCAGGGCAGTGGCAAAGGCAGTATCGCTAAACTGGGCCTGACTAAAGTTGGCCCCCTGTAGGCTCACCCGGCGCAGATCACCCTGGTAAACGGCCAATCGAGAAAAGTCGGCCCCGCTCAGCCCCAGACCCAAATACTGGCAGAGGTGAATCAGGTTGCTGGCCCCGTAGCCGGGCTGATTAGCCAGCCCGGACAGCGCCTTGAGCAGGCGATCGCCCTTAGCAGCCAGCGCCTCGTCGGTAGGGTAGCGTTGCTTGAGTTCGTCGCCCAGGGGCACCAGCAGCGCCGCCCGCTGCCGCTCCTGCACCACCTCGCGAGCGGTCATGGTAATCAGGGGCAACCGCTGTAGCCACCCCAAAGATTCTGCCTCTAGCTCGGCCATCAGTGCTGCGTGCAGCCGCTCTAGCACCAGGGCCTGCACAATCGGCCCCAGGCTCAGCTCCAGCCCCCCTCCTTCAACGGGCAAACCCACCACCCAGCCGCGCCCCAGCACCGACTGCACCACCCCCTCCGCTGGGGTCGGTTGGATTGTGGCGATTAGCTGATCGAGGGTTACGGGCTCCTGCGCCAGGGCTAGGCCGTAGAGAATAGCCCATTCTTCGGACGGCAGCCGCGCTAGGGCTTGGCTAAAGGTACGCTGCACTACCAGCGGCACCGCTAGACTGTGAGCTTGAAGCAGCACTTTGGGCTGCCCCTGGTACATGTCGCGCAGGGTAGCCCCTACCCCCCTCAGTACCAGGGGGTGACTGCCGTAGCGATCGATTAAGGCCGCCCAGTCTGCGGTGCTAACGGTAGGCGAACCGGGGGTTTGCAGCAGCGGTTGCCCCCCCTCAATCGCTAAGTCTCCCAGGGCGAATTCCTGCACGCGCGGCCCCTGTACCTGAGCAAAATCGGCTGGTTTTTCGCGGCTGACCCAGACCAGACAGCTCTGGTGATGGCGCTCGGCCCCTTGGTTAAACAGCCGCTGAAGCGCTTCGGTACCCGTCCGGTAGGTCCCGAGCCGCTGCTGCGGCTCAAACAACTGCTCCATGTCATCCAGAATTAGCAGCACCTGACGCTGCTCTAGCTGATCGAGTACCCAGTCAACGGCGGTTAGGGGCGACAGGTCAGGCGTTGCCAAAGTGGGGCTAAGCCAGTGCAGAATAGCGGCTAGCACCGCTTCGTCGGTGACATTGGGGGGTAGCGCCAGATAACCACACTGCTCTACCTGGGGGCCGATGGCGGCGGCGATCGCCGCCGCCAAGGTGGTTTTACCTACCCCTGGCAGACCCCACAGCACCACCGTGCGGCAGCGTTCGGTCAAAATCCACTGGGTTATTTTGGCTAGCTCGCCGTCGCGCCCGCCGCAGTCAGCCAGGTCAATGCGGGGTGAGTCGCGGACCACTAAGGCCGGAGGCGTAGCGACTGGAGGCGTAGGTTCCGGAGGGGGTGCGGGTAGAGAGGGTACTTCGTCAGGGCTGGGGCTGGTCAGCGCTCCCTGAACGGCCCAGGTTTGCAGTACGTTTTGAATATTGCGCTTAGTGACTCGAATGCCCCGGCGATCGCTATCTACCAGGTCGGTGAGGAACTGCCAAAGCTTTGGGCCAACGTCTTTTTTGAGATAGTCTTCGGTGTAGCCGACGGTAGGGGTCGCCATCGCCGAGTAGGTTTTGTTCTCCCACGACCCCTTCAGCACCAGGCGCTCTACATCCTTGAGCGGGCGACCTTTGCGCTCTACGGCGACCTGGTTAATGAGTACAGCAATTTCCTCAAAGTCCATTGGCCCGACAGCTACAGATGACCCCCAATCGTGGCCCCAGTGTACCTGAATTTTTCAGAACTTTTCGGCGTGAGCTTACGTCTGAGCAGGCTGATGAGACAAAAAAATTCCCCAGCCCGAGGGCCAGGGAATAATCAGGGTGCATCTACCAATTCATATTTCAGGGCTGGTTAGGTGCATCAGGATGGTTTAGAACAGATTTTGCTAGAGTGCCCAGATGAGTGAGTGGGTG
>NZ_JADEXE010000224.1 GCF_015207265.1 Nodosilinea sp. LEGE 07298
GTCTGCAATGGGAAGACAAATCGTTTTATCGCCTGCGGTTCCACGCTTCCGTCGTTGCTTGGCCATCACGTTGGCCTCCTAAGCGCTCTACCCCTATTTTACTCGACACAAACTTGGGTGGAACTAGGGGCAATCCACCGCCCGCTTGCGCCTCTCAATGCAAGCGAGACGCCCTAGACTGTCGCATTGAGTTCGCTAAGGTCCTCACATTCTCATGGTGAGACTGCCCTAAGTTTTCTGCACCACTAAGGGGACAGCGGTCTGGGAAGCTTTTGCTGCGGGTTCTCTTCGCTGCGACGGCTTATCCTTCGCGGTGGGAGCTGCTTTTTCGTCCTCTAGATTGTGACGAGTTGGGTTTTGAGTGGCCAGGGCATTTTTTGACTCAGGGCAGTAGACGGTCACTTCTTTGCCCTGGGCAGTGAAGTAGGAAAGATTGATTTTGGCAAACTCGTCATCGGGTTTGCGCTTGTTCATTTGTTCTTTGATGCGGCGGCGAGATTCAACAGCGTAGGCTACATATTCTTCAAATTCATCGTCGGTAGGGCTGGTGGATGGATGCAAAATCTTTAGGAAAGCCGCCACGGTTTTCTTAATGCCCTTTTCATCCCGACCTTCTACGGCTGAACCCAAACGAATGCGCTTGGTGACTTCTTCATAGCGGTTGGTGTGTTGAAAGGCATAGTGAAAGGCTTCAGCTAGATAGTCGGTGATGAAGCCATAGCTGTTGGTCAGGTATTCGCTGCTGTTCTTTGGCATCTCCCAGCCAGGTAAGTAACAGGCGAAGCGATCCATCACAGCTAGGTCAAACTGGCTGGGGAGGGGCTGAAAGAGGTCGTACTGGCTAGAGTTGACGATTTGCTGTACCGACATGTCGATGTTGCCAACGAAGGCTAGACTGGCATCGGCAATAATTTCTACCCCACGGGAAAACCGTCCGTTGGCCATGAAATCTTTCATGATTTGGATGGTGTCGGGATCTTTGATTTTGATGCCGCCGACTTCGTCAAAGGCCACGGTATCCCAAAAGCCTACCAGGCCGACTTTGCCCCGCGCATTGTTATAGAACAGGGTGGCTTTGGTGGCTTGGCCACCACTGACCAACGTGGAATAGGGGGAGAACTCGCTAAAAAAGTAAGACTTCCCGGTGCCCCTCGGCCCCAATTCAATAAAGTTGTAGTTGGGCTCGACCAGCGGGGCGAGGCGGGCAATGTAGTGCAGCCGTTGCCGGGGAGATAACTTAGTCGCCTCAAGCCCGACCGTCCGCAGGATGATATCTATCCATTCATTGCGGCTGAAGGCTTCACTGCCCTCGGCATAGGCCTCAAAGTTAAAGCGGCTGAGTTGAACGGGGCGTAGGTCTTCGATATAAAAGGCGTAGTCATCTTCCTCGATGGCATTGTGGGCGACGGTGACCTCAGCCCAAATGCCGCCTTCGAGCATACGGTCGTTGTCACGATAGAACTGTTGGCTGACGGCAATGCGTTGGGAATTAAAGTTTTCTAGGGCAGCCCAGTGTCGCTTTTCTTTTTCGACATAGCGCACATGAACCTTATCGATGAAGCGGTAGTTCCCTTTGGTCGCTACCTTAGACTGGGCGGCATTGGCCTCGTCAGGCCGAACATAGTTGTCTTGCAGGGTAGCCAACACGGCTTCCATCCCGGCGTCGATTTCTAGGGGATCGTCACTGGCACAGTATTTGGCCAGAAGGAATTCCAAAACAAAGGTGGGAACGTTAGTACCTTTCTTGATCCGGTGCAGCAAGTCTTTGCGGACAACCTTGCCCTCAAAGATGTCGTTGAGCTGTAGATCAAGCTTGTCCATGGGGTCTAGACCGTGTAATCGGTTTCTAAGTTGAGGCTAGCGTAAGTTCTGAGGGTGTTGGGGTCGAGGGCCTTCACAGTAAACTTACCCTCAAACATGGCATCCATCCGCAGCACGATTTGCTTAGTTTCCCCAGGGAATAGGGTAATCGTTCTGGTGGCGGGGTTGACGTCTTCACTGGGACGCGGTTCACCTACTACCTCTCCTTGGGCGTCTTGGGCCTCTAAAAGCAATTCGCAGGCGCTGGCCTGGGAGAATAGGTTGCCTGCTAGCAGAGAGAGTTCTATGCGGGGGAGGCGAGTGGTGATCCGCTTGGAGCCGCGCTTGTAGCTCAGCTCTACCTGGAACTGTTCTAGCCTTTCTACAGGTTCGCTGTCTAACCGCACGACCAAGACGGGCACGATCGCCTCTGCTAGAGAAGCGCCACCGTGGAAATAGAGATGTCCGGCCCGGTAGGGGGCCATGGTTTTCGGTAGGGCCACCTGGGCGGCATTGCTGCGAATGCCGAGCTTATCAGCACTCAGCACCAGGTTATGGGCGTCGGCGGTGCCGTTGCCCAGCAGCATGCGATCGTGGGCGGTGTAGAGCCAGTTGCCCTGGGGCTTACTACAGACATCGCCCGCTTCGGCCTGGGCATTGAGAAAGAACCCGTGATCGCTAACGATAATGGCTTCCTGAAATCCGAGTTTGACCAGCTTGGTTAGCGCCACGCGAATTTGCTTCAGCGTTTTGGGAATCAGGCTTAAGGTGTCTTCGGGGTTAGACTCTAGCTGGCTATCGATCTCGGTACTGCGCAGCACTAGCAAATCAACGGTGGGGTCAACCCTGGGGTTCTTTTTGGTGATGAAGTCTCTTAGGGTCATCTCGGCGAAGCGATCGCCAAATTGCTTTTTCAGGTACCCCATCCGCTGGGTCACGTTGCTAACGACCACATCGCCAATTTTCGGCACCAGCTTGCCCTGCTCGATGTCTAGGGTGAGGCTGTTGTGGGCGTCGGGGAGCAGGCTGGCCATGCCGACTGGGGTAATGGTGGGTAACTGGGCACAGGCGGTGTGCATTTCGACGATGCCGACTTCGGTCAGCAGCTTTTCTAGCTCAGTGCCCAGCTCATAGCGTAGGGCGTCAATCATCAGGTAGGCCAGGCGCTGCCCTTTCTCGCTGAGTCGGGGGGCCAGAAACCGCTTGAAGACTTCTGTGTTGGTTAGACGGCCTGCTGGGGGCCAGCCGCTGTGTTCGAGCTGCCGGGTAAACAGCGCCTGAATTTTTTCGGTCAGCCGTCGGTAGCAACTACGGGCGGCATCTAAAACAGCATCGAGGGAGTCGCTGAGGGCGATCGCATTGCCGACGCTTTCTTCTAGCTCTCGCTGGCGCTGATCGACCTGGCGCAGGCTCTCAACGTAGGCATTGATTAAGCTCTCCTGGCTGCGGCCAAACTCGGGTAGCTGCCGGTCAACGTCTTCGCAGATGACGATCAGGTTGAGGGCGGCTTGAAGCAGTGACCACTGCTCTTGGTTTTCTCCCTTACTACGCCAGATTGACTGGCTGTGGCGGGTCAGCAGGTCGCGGGTAATGTCTAGATCACCGTCGAGAATGCCCTGAACCGCTCGTTGGAGAAAGGTTCTCTCTTCAAAGGGAAAGGTGTTGAGCTGGCCAAGGTCGTCAATATCCGCACAGAGGGGGGGCAGGTTTAGCTCGGCTTCGATGGCTTCTGCCCGCTCTAGGTAGGCTTCTTGGTAACGCTGGTCGTTGCGTAGGCGATCGCACAGGTCACACACCACCACTTCGGCCTCACTGGGGCCGTAGGGAACGGCATGGAGGGCTTCTGGCAACGGTACGGGCAGGTCAAAGACAAATTCACTAAACAGCACGAATCGCCATAGCTCTTCGGCGATGGGGCTCCAGGATTTTGCTCGGGTTTTGAGGGTATGGCCAAGGGTGGCTTTGAAAAAGTCTTTGGCCTCTGGCAACCAGCCGGTCTCGGTTTTAAGCGCCTGCTGCTGTGCTTCGGTGGGCACGAGAAAGGCGATCAGGATATCGACGGCGGAGTCAGCCTGGAGGGTAGCCCGCAGTTGGGGCCAGCTAATGCCACCGCCAACGGCATCGATGGTGGCAAAGGGGGGATTGGGGTTGTTTTGGAAGATGCGGCGAATTTCGGTGTTGTGCTCGGGCTTGGCTTTAAGGCAGAGGTTGAAGTATTCATCGCCGTCGCTATCGGGGAACTGGGCTCCGCATTGAACGTAGATAGCAAAGGGATCTTTTTGCCGTTGCTCATCGGTGGCGGGGGCAGCGGTAGGGATGTAGACGACCATGCCTTTGAGGCTGCTGCTAGCGACTTTGAGGAAGGCGGCTTGGGCCTGCTCGCGGCTTTCGATGCTGCTGGCTGAGGTATCGATGACGGCAACCTGATCTTCGGCTAGATCTAGACAGATGTCGCGATAGCGCTGGTCTGGGTCGTAGACGACCAGGCACTCTGCCTTGAGGCGAAGTTTGAGGATATCGTCTCGGATGTATTCAGCAATGCTCATGGTTCTCAGCAGCGGGTATAAGGCGGGCAGAACGCTATTTAGCCATACTTGCAATTTCCTCGGGTATTAATTTTCTTGGCTTGGATTGAGTAAGTAAAGACCAGGCTCACAGTTTTCATCTGGTAGGAGTTCTCGAATGCTTTTAACGCCAGTCGTTTCACATAGTCTTACGAAAGATTCCAATCCCTCAATTCGGGCTAATAGCTCACTAAGAGTGTCCAAATATTCGGATTCAGCAATTTGCTGATGTGTCCATACCTCGCCAAGGTCTGTAGTGTAAGACATTTCAAACTCGACCTCGATATCAGCAAGTTTTTTACGCTTTTGCTCTTCGGTCAAATCCGTATCCATAGGAGATAGCATGGCGATTCGCTCTACACGCTCGCTTGTAATGAGGTCTTTAAAGCGATCACCCGTGAATCGATAAGCCGTTGCCAATTCAGGGCGCTCGCTCTTGAGTAGTACCTCAGTCCACTGGGAAGCTAAGTCTTTGAAACGTAGAAGCTCGGAGTTGAGAATTTGTTTAGCTTCTAGAACATGCCCTGTCTCCAGCAAGATGTAGGCTTCTGTGGTAGTCGCGATCGCCCAGCCCTGAATAGCAATATCGGCAATCATAATCTTGCGTGCATCGAATTCGGGCTCAGCGCTAAAGGCCTGATTAGACAAGAAGTTACGTGCACCTGTTGCTGTTTTCAAGTCTTCGTTAAAGGAAGAATCGGGAAACCGATGTCGATTCTGAATTGCAGCTTGTAGATCCGCTACTTGTTTTACCAAGAAAGCTTTATGCAAGCTATTAATAGCGTCGGCAAGTCGAGCCTGCTCTTTTCGATTGTCTTCGACTAAAAGTTGCAAATAACTGAGTTGTCCAGAAATTTGACCTAGTTTACCTTCTAGTCGGCCAAAGCCAGACTCCATTGTCTTTTGCATCGTATCCATCGAAGTTTGGAGTTGATGCATTTTGTAGGCCATATAAGCAAAGCCTGCAACACTAACGCCAACACCGAGTACACTCGCCCCAGCCGCGACTTGGGTTAGCCCCATTACTTGCGATAACTGTTGCTGAACTTTGTTCAACTTATTCCAAGTAACACCGTGACCGACAATGTTGGTTGCGAGGTCTAAGCTTCCAGTGATTGGAGATGCAGGGAGTTGAAAAAGTTTTTGAGTTAAGCCAGGGGTCTCGGCTAGGTGGCGAACGATCTGACCTGTATTAGCATCTCGAATAACACCACCAAATCTCTTCAAAGATCCACCAATAAGGCCTTGTATAATATACGAGTCATTAATCAAAAGATTTGTGGAAATTAGCATAACATTACACCTTAAGTACTAAATTCACTAAATATAGAAGCCTAAACCTTCACAGGAAGAGCTAGAAAACCGGGATGAGACCTGAACTATTTTCGTGCAATTAGATACAAGGTTCTCAAAAGCATCTCTTCTGTCAATTGGATTGGCATTCCTGTCGAATCCTTTGTCACCTTCCTTCAGAGAAATTTCCACAATATGAACATCGTATTCTGAATTTAAATCTGATTTAAATTCAGATATCTGAAGTCTTTGCAATACCTCTCTAATGTCATGCGCCTCAGGACTTTGGCTTGAACCCATCCATAGAGCCTTTGAAGACTTGTATAACTTATCAGAAAGCATTTTCCAGTTCACATCTGTGCTGCGCTGAGAGACATTAGACAAGGCTGAAATCAAATCATCTCTTTCGGCATTAACAATGATAAAGAGAGATTTAGTGCTACGGGTTAGATCTTTGTCAAAGTTTTTTTCTGCTTTAAGACGTTCCCTACCTCGATGACCTTGTCTTCCATAAAAAATTATCGTTGCCAAAACAACTATGACTAATCCAACAATCAAATAAGACCATGACTGCACGGAATTACTCCTTTGCGAATTCCAGTAATTAATTTCTCTGCTATAGTTTACAGCTTTAACCAAATTATCAGCTGCCCACAAAAATTTGAAATTTTGACTCTCCTTCATGGAGATCAAGCATTGCTCCTTAATAGATCTAAGATCCGGAGAAGAAGGATAAAAAATGGCTAACCAGGACTCTATAGCATTGACTACAAGTTCATCATCAGTTTTATATCCTTGCTCAATCTCACGGATCAAACTTTCATGGACTTGGCATATATCTTCGTAAAGAGTCATTTTTCTCTACCGACAGCCGAGTTTTTTATGGCAAGTTTCGATTGCAACTTCTTTGAAATGTTAGATGTTTTGCGAATTTCGGAGCTTATTTGCTTCCATTTTTCTAGTTCTGCTTGGAAGTCGCCATCAATTACAATCAATTGCTCTTCAAGAGCGGAATTGGCAAGATCAAAGATTTCTTTAATAGAATCCTCAAATGAGTCGGCAACCACTTCCAGTTGTGCTTCAATCCAATTTCTTATAACATCCCACAACCCTGGCTTCATCTGAGTAATTCCATCACCCCATTGGCGGGCCATGTTATCTGCATCTGGAAGCATAATTTCGCAGTAGTTTTTGGTCTCTTTGATATCCTCCAAAATCGTCTTCTTTCTTTTTCTTTTTAGGCAACTTCCTGTTTCAACTGTTTTTATGTATTCTTTTGTTCCTGTGATTTCTTCCTGGCTAAACTTCTTATACTCACCTGGGGGTGGAAGCTTGAAGAAATCTCTTGGAAGGGTAGGTGGCTCATTGGAAATTTTGCTTTTATAGACCGCTAAAACATTACTCTTAAAGCTGAAGCTCGAAACTTCATCAGGGCATATAATAAGTAACTGCTCTTCTGCACTTGCAATAGCAGAGCTTAGTACCCTTTCTATTTTTTTGACCTGTGATTGAATAGTAAATTCAGCTCGTGCTATGAGAGCTTTCCTCATGGAAATGTACAGCTTTACGACAGATCGCTCAGCGTTCTCAAGTTTCTTAATTTCTTGAGGAGTATCATCTACCTGAACGCGTTTGCAAAGGTAGCCAGGGTTTTCCTCGAAATTATTTAATTTTCTCGAACCAAATCATAGGCTCTAGCGATGTCATTTGCATAGACTGACCCAACATATGATTGAAGTCTATCCTCTAGCTCAAAAGCGCTAGATTTTGATTTAAGAGCATCTCGGACAGGGATGATAAGGTTGTCTACCAAATCGATTTCAACTTCTTTGACAGCTCTTTCTAAATCTTTGAGTCCACTCCATTTATTGGTCTTTGCTTGCTTCTCTATTTGAATTTCTGCATCAATGCTTCCTGTCCGAGTTCCTTCCTTTAATCTGTCTAATATATCCTTTAATTCTTTTTGAAATTCCTGTTCTGTCTGCTTAATAATTTTTTTTAAGCTTTTTCTTGTATTCTCAATCTCTCCACAAGCTGCTTTAACCTCAGCCTTTGACTGGATCTTTCGTGCTTGACAAAAGGTTTCTATGCTATCTGTCAAAAGACTACATCTCTGTATAGATTGCAATAATATAGGGGCTAGGATAATCTCTGGCCATGATTTTGCAATTCGGGCATTTAATGCCTGATACAGCTCTTTTGCTCCACTCCATTCATACATATATTTCAGAACTCGACGGAGATCATGTTCTGAAATATCTGTGCCACTTTTCAGTTGTGCAGCTAGGCTCAAAAACCACTGCATAAGCTCTGTATCATCGGCTGTTTTTTGCCAAATGAAGTTAAAACAGTCATTAAAAAGTGAATTTATAAATTGGTTCCTATTTTGAGGTAAAGTAATTGACTCTTCATTAAGAGGGTATGAACCCCAAGCGCACTGAGCATAATATAGAGGACGGGCACTAAAGGCTATAACCTCTGGCACTTCGCTCAGTTTAAGTTTGTCTTTAATCTCTTTCTTTAGTTGTTGAATTCGGTGTGATATTTCGTTGTCGTCAGCTCCCCGCTGATCAACGCGATTGAGAATAAAAAGCATTGCATTCTCGGCACGTCCTCCCATAGCATCAACAACTTTCGATAGCTCTATGAGTAGGGCACCGCGATGTTCATCATCTACCTGCATATAGTCTAAAGCCACGAGACTAAAAGACTTTTTTACACGGTCCTGAATAACAGTTAAGTTAGTTTTATCTTGGACAGATTTAAGGCCAGGCAGATCAATAATTTCAATTTCTACCCCTGAAGGTATGCCTATTAACTGGGCATCGTTTGCAGGTAAAAGGGAGCTAGAAACAGTAACAATTGGTGCTGCGAGAGAGCGTTTCTTTCGCTCCTCATGGTAAGGATGCATTACCGCATTGCGAATGCGGTTGTAGATTTCCTCATCTGTTTGGGCTGTCCATGCTCCAGTTTCCCACACAGATCCTTCTGTCTGTTCTACAACAACGCGAGATTCACCGGCATGGAGGAAGGTCAACACGCCACCGCTCATCTCACTGGCATCTATAGGGGCCAGCTTTCGTCCAATCAAGGCATTAACGATAGTGGACTTCCCAGAAGAGGTGGTACCAATAGTGGCGATAGAGAGTCGAGGGGTCTTTAGCCGTTCGGTGGCTTCCTGGTGGGCTGCCCTGAAGCCGTCTAGCCGTAAAGCCAGATCGGAGGCTTCAAAAACCTCTGGATAGCCTTGAGCCAGGCGCTCGACTGATTCACCAAGAGACTGAAGCTCTTTGCGCGCTGCATTCAGAAGGGCCTCAACACTAGTATCCTTCGGCATGTACTTCCCTTAAACGACGTGAATTCACTATTCCAGTATTCAGGCCCAACTTAGAAACTCAGGAGTTATTCGCCTTGCCCTGGCGAGCAGGCATCTCCGAATGCTTATGGATTGTGAACATACCTGTCTGAGTATGCCCATAGGGATGAGATTGATTCACTGGTTGGCTGTCGTCTTCTCACCTTACCGCCCTGCAAACCCCAATGCCTGGACGTTCCAGCCATAGTAGGGAATCTACGGCTGGCATTTCAGACAAAAGGGCAAAAAATCATTAACCCCTTACATGATCGCAGTTCAAATGTACTATGATGCTCTTGGCTAAGGGTGCTATGGCCTCCTCCACATCTTCATCATTACTTTGCTTGTGTTGACCTGATTCCTCTGGGCGCACGAGGAAATTGTAATGGAGAAGTTTTTGGAGTGCCCAGATTATGGACTGGAACCAATTTAGAAATGCCATGGATGCTTTAGAACGCCAGATTCAGCACGTGAATTGTCAAGCAGCCCCTACGGTCAAGCAAAATTTGGCTAAATATCGGGAAAAACTGCTTGAAGAGCAAACTAATTATGCGTTGGGTTCAGCAGCCTACCTCAAACGTCTTGATCAACTTTTTGACAACCTTCACCGGCAAGGGTGTTTAATTCCCAAAGGTAGTGAAGGCGAGGCTGCAACTTACTTTGATGAGTTGGTGAAACATGCCATGATTGCTGGCACATACGATGTGCTTGATAAATGGGGCGTTCGACCATTCCTGAGGGCAGGTGTAAAAGCTGAACTTGGGCATCCCAGAAATATTTTCATACAGGTTTTTCAATATAGAGCTAAGAGCGGAAGTGTCCCAGCATCTGCTCATTACTATGAATACTTAGCCAAGGCGTTTAGTCAGAAATTGAGGGATTAGAAACGCTCTCGTGAATAGTCTCAATGGATGCTTGGCTCTTGAGCATGTCAATAAGGGCTTGATTTTCTTCAGGAGTGTTCACCACTTCCTCGGATTGCTCAATTTCTAAGACTCTGCGATTGGTTGTGGCTATGTACTTGTCGATTTCTCCAATTAATGCGCTGAGGTCGATTAGGGATTGGTTTTGTGGCTCTAGCCTTCCCTCCTGCACCAAAGATTCTAAGTCTTTTTGAATTTTAGTTACCCTCTTCCTGAGTTCGTGCATTTGTTCGTATCGAGTATTCCAGTTTTCTATGATTAAATTTCTTTCGCGAGCTAAGGAGTAATTTCGATTTCTGCTTCTCCTCCACTGGGCCGCGAGAACAATTAACCATGCAACCACAAAGACGCATACAGCAGTTATAACTGCTAGAGATTTAAGGTTCTCTGGAAATTTGTCCAAATTCCAAAGGACTGTGACAAGAAGAACAGAGGGAGCACCAAGAATAATTTTGTCTTGCTTGGATAAGTCAGCCCAAAATGAATTGATGAAGGCTAGCGACCCACTTGCCTGATTCGACTCGTCAGCATTACCAGTCATAAGCCCAGTTTTGATAGATGCTGAGTCTATAGTATCCGGCATCGGGGGAAATGCCCTATTGTGTGACGCTAAGCTTTGCGACGGCTCTTCTTGGGTTGCTCGGGGGGGGCTTCGTAGAGTGCTTCGAGGTCGTGAGCTATAGCAAGCGACTTATCCCCTTTACACTTCTCGCGCACTCGGTCTGGCCAGATGCTGTAGGCCAGGTGTGCCCAGTCGTAGTCGCCTTTTTCAAGCTTCTTCCAAGTGTCTTTGAGTTTGGTCTGCCACTTTTTGAGGCCAAAGAGCGGCCAGAGGGGGGCGGCGGTGATTTGCACGCCGTCGTTGAGGTTGGGTTTGTAGGGGAGCTGGGCGATGCGAAGCAGTTCGTCGCGGAAGTCGATGAGTTCTAGCTCTAGGCTCTGGAGAGTTTCGAGGCGTTTGTCTTCGTCGCGGGTGCGGCTGGTTTGGCTGCGGAGTTGGGTGGTGGACTGGTTGACCTGGTGGAGTTTGGGCTCTACAAAGTCGTTGATGCAGGTGTAGAGGGTTTGGTCGGTGAGGCGGTGGTAGTAGAGCCAGAGGGTGTAACCGCCGGAGCGAGTGGAGAGGGGCCAGTAGATGGGGGCCTGACGGCGGCTTTTGGAGTAGCGGCTGAGGTGCTCGGCGAAGAAGGCGCTGGGTTTGGCGATGTAGTCGCGCAGGTTGGCGACTCTGAGAATTTGGCAGGCTTCTTGCTCGATGTCGCCCGCTTGGTCGCCCCAGATCAGGTCGAGCACCTGGCGGATGGGGGTAATGATGTCGCTGGAGTGGCCTTCGTCGTCTACGAGGATGCCGTTGAAGGGGATATCGATCGGGTAGTTGGGGGGCAGTGCTTCGGTAGACGTGGGGGGTAAGCCGTCGGCGG
>NZ_JADEXE010000225.1 GCF_015207265.1 Nodosilinea sp. LEGE 07298
TGATTGCCCAGGGCCTTCGCTTTGCCGAAAGCCCCACCGCCCGCCAGCATATCGAGAAGCTGCTGACCGACTTTACCGTGGTCAAAGACCGCCCCGCTCCCCGGCTGCCCCTCTACCGGCTCGAAACCGAAAGCGAGCTGCCCCGCGTGATCCCCGTGGTGGGGCAGATGCCTTTAGCCATAGATGACCTCAAAGCCGTGCCGGTGGTGGTGCCCAAGGAACCCTTCAGCATGGTCAGCGCCAGCGGGGCCAGCGCCTGGGTTGCGGTACCCGGCTGGCAGGTGATTTTTCGGGCCGAAGACCCGGTGGGCCTGCTGGCCCAGTCGCGATCGTTGCCCAACTACCCCGGCGATGCCGCCGATGAGACGGTACTGGTAGTGGTCGATCGCAGCGATCGCACGTGGGATGACGACGGCTACTTTCTCACTGCCGAGGCCGATCAGCTCACCCTGGCCTGGTCATCCAGCCCGATCGAAACCCCCATTTTGGGCAAAATCATCCTGATTCTAAGGCCCAAGCGCATTCTCGACGAAAACTACAACCGTGAACTCTGGCAGCTAGACGAATAGGAGACCACTATGGGCCTGGAACGACGTTTATCTCGCGATATGTTCTTGAACACCGAAATCGTGGAGCTGCGGCAGATGTGCTTCACCCCTGGTCGCATGTTTGAGCCTGGCAAGTACATCGCGGGCGATCTACCTGATACCGCCTTCGAGATGGGCCTGGTCGAAAAGCTGCCCCCGGTGCGCGGTAAGAGCGAAGAGTTGGGGGATCCGCCTGCCAAGCCAGAGGGGGCAGAGTAGAGGGGTGCAGGGTTTACGGTTTCAGGTTCACGGCATCCCTAAAACCTGAAACCGTGAACCGCACACCTTAAACCTTTCACCCTAGAGCTTTAGAGCCTGTCACCATTAAATTGATCAAAGATAGATTGGTCAAAGACGAGTTGGCATTCAAACTTTTACGACAACGTGCTCCAGGCTACAGCGGTCCCTGCCGCCAGACTCGACAACAGAACATAGTATCTGTGGTTGTTGGCAATGGCCGCGACATCTTTAACGCCTCGGGAATTGCCCTCGCCCCAGCGTCCCCAAATTATTATCTGTGGCCTGGGCCGTACGGGGCTGCGTATTTTTAGCCTGCTGCGGCAGCAGGGGGCGAGGGTGGTGGGCGTCAGCTACCACCCCATGCCCGAGATCGGCGGCGATGTTGTCGTAGGAGAGCTGCGATCGCCCGCCACCCTCACCCAGGCTGGCATTCATCAGGCCCAAACCCTGGTGCTAGCGACTTCCGACGATGCCCTCAACCTGGCCATTTTGACTCAAGCGCGCATTCTCAACCCCAACATTCGCATTATTAACCGGCTGTTTAATATCAGCCTGGGCGAGCGCCTCGACCACACCCTGCCCCACCACGTTAGCCTGAGTTCGGCGGCGCTGGCGGCACCGCTGTTTGCCTTTGCGGCGCGGGGCCATCGGGCGATTGGCCAGCTGCGCCTGTTTGACCTTACCTGGCCCATGTACGAAGAGGTGATCGATGCCGCCCATCCCTGGCACGGCAAGCCGCTAAAGGCTCTGTGGGACAACCGATCGCAGCTGTTGATCCACTACCATTCGGCCCGCCGACCGATCGATCTGGTAACAGCGGTGGTGACGGGCGAGGTATTGCAGGTGGGCGATCACCTGGTCATTGCCACCCAGCCCCAGCAGCCCATTCTCAAATCGCGCCACGTAGCTCAATTTTGGCAACGGCTGCTGGTCACCCTCGACCACGGTCGCCGCCGCGCCCGCGCCACCCTGCTGGTGATTTTGGCACTGCTTATCACCATTGGCCTGGCCACCTTTACCTACCTCTGGCACAACCTCAACACCAGCTGGGTCGATGCCCTCTACTTTTCGGTGGGCATGATCACTGGCGCTGGTGGTCAAGAACAGGTGGCCGAAGAGTCCTCCTCTGCCATTAAAGTTTTCACCGCTGTGATGATGCTGGTGGGGGCGGGGGTAATCGGCATTTGCTATGCCCTGCTCAACGACTTTATTTTGGGGTCGCATTTTCAGAGCCTGTGGAGCGTAGCCCGCATGCCCCGTCAGCACCACTACATTGTCTGTGGTCTTGGCGGCGTGGGCTATCGCATTGCGACCCACCTGCATAAGACTGGGCATCAGGTTGTTGTCGTGGAGCAAGATGCCAGCAACCGCTTTCTGCTCTCGGTCAAGGCCCTCAAAATTCCGGTTATTATCGCTGATGCCAATCTGACCTCTACGCTAGAGACTGTAAATTTGGCCTCGGCCCAGGCCCTGATGGTCGTTACCAGCGACGACACGGTCAATCTAGAAATTGCCCTTACCGCCCGCAGTATTAGCCCCCAAGTGCCCGCTGTGGTACGTATCTACGATGCCGAGTTTGCTCAGCAAGTGCAGCAGGTCTTTGAATTTGACCAGGTATTGAGCCCGATGGATTTGGCGGCCCCTACCTTCGCCGCCGCCGCCTTGGGCGGGCGCATTTTGGGCAACGGTATGGCAGGAGATTTGCTGTGGGTGGCGATCGCGACTCTCATTACCCCCCATCATCCGTTCTACAACCAACCTATTCAGGCGATCGCGCAAACGGTGCACCTGGTGCCGTTATACATCGAGTCGGTAAATCGCACCCTCCATGGCTTCGACCTGCTCGACGTCACCCTGACCGACGGCGACGTGCTCTACCTGACCATGCCCGCCAGTCAACTCGACTGCCTGCAATACAACCCCACAACGGTAGCAGAGGAAATGAGAGGGTGAGGCCCGCTACAATACCCCCAGTAACCATCGACCACCATGGGCCGCACGCCAACGCTTACCTACGATCGCGGCACGCTCATCCTCCACCCGCCGCCGCGAGGCAAAAGCTGGGTTGACTTTGCCCACTGGGACGATCGGATCGAAAAGTTCCGCATTCCGGCCCAGCAGTATCGAGATCTGGTTGAAACCCTGCGAGCCGAGCAGGTGCCCTTCAACGACCAGACCCAAACCTTTACCCCGCTCGATCTCGATCCCCAACTGAGCCTAGAACCCTACCCTCACCAGCAGGAAGCTCTCCAGGCCTGGACAGACCAGCGCTGGCGCGGCGTGGTGGTGCTGCCCACCGCCAGCGGTAAAACCTACCTGGCCCAGCTGGCGATGCAAACCACGCCTCGACCGACGCTTATCACCGTGCCCACCCTCGATCTGATGCATCAGTGGTATGCCCACCTGACGGCAGCCTTTCCGGATGTAGAGGTGGGGCTACTCGGCGGTGGCTCCAGGGATCGCACCCCCATTTTGGTCGCCACTTACGACAGCGCGGCTATCAATGCCGAAAGCCTGGGCAACCAGTACGCGCTGCTAATTTGCGATGAGTGTCATCACCTGCCCAGCGACTTTAACCGGGTAATTGCTGAATACTCGATCGCGCCCTACCGGCTGGGGCTAACCGCTACCCCCGATCGCGCCGATGGTCGCCACGACGACCTCACCCACCTGCTGGGGCCAGTGGTGTACCAAAAATCGGCGGCGGATCTATCTGGCGATGCCCTGGCTCCGTTTCAAATTGTGCCCATCAAGGTCAAGCTTTCGGCTCAGGAGCGATCGCGCTACACCCAGCTAATTGCCCAGCGCAACCGCTTTTTGCAGGAGGCCAATATCTGGCTCAGTTCGGCCCAGGGATGGCAGCGGTTTGTGCGGGCTAGCGCCCAGTCGGCCGGGGGGCGGCGGGCGATGCTGGCTCACCGGGAGGCACGGGCGATCGCGCTGGGTACCGAAGGCAAGCTGCGAGTGCTAGCCGATTTGCTGGCTCAGCACTACCCCGATCGCACCATCGTCTTTACTAACGACAACGCTACCGTTTACCAAATCTCCGAGACTTTTTTGATCCCCGCCATTACCCACCAAACGCCGGTCAAAGAGCGCCATGCGGTACTCCAGGGGTTTCGCAGTGGCGAGTACCCTACCCTGGTGGTCAGCCATGTGCTCAACGAAGGGGTAGATGTACCCGAAGCTAGGGTCGCCATTTTGCTCTCGGGCAGTGGTTCAGTGCGCGAGTACGTGCAGCGGCTAGGGCGCATTTTGCGCAAGGGCAGCGGCAACAAGCAGGCGGTGCTCTACGAAGTTGTAGCCGAAGAAACCACCGAAGAAGCCATCTCCAGCCGTCGTCGTCAGGGGGTACAGCAGTCGTCTCAGCGTCCCCACCAGCTTGAGTTAGTGCCGGTCAAACCCGTCTACAGCGCTGATCCTCTTCCCCCTGTGCCTCGGGCTGCCGAAGCACCACCACCTGACAGCGAGCCGCCCTCCTAGTACTTGACCAAGCTGATTTTGACTAGCTCTAACGGCTTAGAGCACAAGGTTCACTAACCTGCACCTATCACCTTTGGCTTGGCAGACTGCTAGGCCGTGCTCCTAGTTAGCCCTTATGACAGTTGTAGTGATCCCAAAGAAGTGGCAATTTTTCCGTTCAGAAATGGCTGCAACCGCTATCTTAGTAGTAGGCTAAAGTCTTGCCAGAACAAGGTTAGCGGCGCTAGCGCCAGAACCAAAATCGGAACCAAAACTGGGCGCTCATTTAGTCGCCCCATCCCCGGTTACCGTTGGCTGAGCTTCCCCCCACAGCCCGACAACGCTCTAGCTTCTGACTGGTAATCGCTGACGATCAAGTCGATAGCTGGGTAATATGCCCGGCGATCGCGCTCAATCTGAGCTATGCCTCTGGCGATTGCTCCTCGCCTGCTCTTCCCAGTGTTTACGCCCTTCGTCTTTTTTCATGGATCAACTGTTTGCCACGACCCTGCTACTTACCCTTAGTGCTGGCTCTACGGGGCTCTTTGTAGCGTCTAATCAGCCCACCCTAGCCAGTTCCTTCAGCGCCAATCCAATGCGAGCGAGCCTATTAAGTTCTGGCGCAGCCGAGTCTGCCCTAGCTACCTACCTGGCTCAGGTAGAGTTGCCCTCAGACTCAACCCTACAGACTCAGGAGGGCGAAGTCGTTGCGACCGATATTTGCGTCAACCTACCTAACTGGCATCGTCCCTCAGATCTGGCCCAGACGAAACAGCTAGAAGCTATGCCCATGTATGGCGCAGCACTACAGAGCGATCCCCTGGCAGAGATGGTCAAAACCTGGTGGAGCCACAACATTTTTTCGTTCACTACCTATGGTCTCAGCGCCCGTACCGACCCCCTTTACCTATCTGGGGTTTGGACAGCCATAGACGACACCTGGGACTGCTACAGCGACAACCAGCCTGAGCAGATTAACCAGGGGGAACTGGCAGAGATGTGGTTACTGCATCATCGCTTGGTGAACCTAGTGTGGCAGGATGAACAGTACCTAGCCACGGTTGAGCCCGTAGATACCGGTCTTCAGCTAGTCCAATTTCCCCGTCGAGAACGTGGTCAGGGTTTGCCCCTCAATATCGTCACCACCAATGGCCAAGCTCTAGAGGTCATGTCGGGCGATTGGTAAGCCGAGACAAAATTCAAATTCCATCATCCCAATTGAGAAAAACCTCGACTAGAAACGGAAAGCTCACGTAACGGCAAACGGTGTTCCCCAGCCAAAGCGGAGATATCCAATTCTTTCTACAACAAATCCCCTGGTTCCATGACCCAGGGGATTTGTTGTAAGAGCCAGTTGGGTGAAATGACCGCTATGAAAAGCAGCGCTCTCAGTGCTAAGCGTAGAGGTTCGTGAAGTTTCTAAAGGGCCGCAGAGGCTGCTGCGGCATCGAGCCAACCCGCGCTGAGCACTACGGTAAGCCCCATAAAGAGCACGGTCAACGTCCAGGTTACTCGGTTTAGGGTCGTTTCAGCGCTTTTGGTGCTGGTAAACAGCTGGGCCTGACCACCCAAGCCTCCTAGGCCATCGCCCTTGGGGCTATGCAGCAGCACCAAAGCCGTTAGACCAACGGCAGAAACCATCCAGATAACCTTCAAAATTGTGGTAACTAGCATCGCGTTCTTAGACTAACCTGCTCAAAATAACGGTGTGGGCGGTGGATAGAAAACCAGCGGGCGATCGCCAACCTGAGCCAGCCCAAAAAGCTCTTGGCCCCAACCTCCACTATACCTTAAGGGCCAGGGCACAAGCGGGGTAGACCACCGAACGGGGCCGTGAAAGGCTTAACGAGATAGTTTTACCGGCGTGCGGTTATTGCGAATCTCTACATCGGCGGAGAGAAACATCGATCGCCCGGTCATTTCCTCGGGCTGGGGCAACCCTAAAATTTGCAAAATGGTGGGGGCAATGTCAGATAGACGCCCGTCTTCTCTAAGATTAACGTCGCCGCCGTAGGCGGGCACCTTGAGCCGCTCCCCTTCCACCAGAATAAAGGGAACAGGGTTGGTGGTGTGGGCTGTCCAAGGCTTGTGGTTTTCGTCCCACATCAGCTCGGCGTTACCGTGGTCAGCAATGATAATGGCGGTGCCCCCCGCTTGACCAATACTGTCGATCAACAGACCCAGCTGGTGGTCAACGGTTTGAAGGGCAGTCACAGTGGCATCTAGTTTGCCGGTGTGGCCCACCATGTCGGGGTTAGCGTAGTTGATGACAACCAGCGAGTAAATGCCCTTTTTGATGGCGGCGATCGCCGTCTTAGTAACGGCATCTGCCGACATCGCTGGAGCCTTGTCGTAGGTGGCTACCATGGGGCTAGACACCAGTTCTCGATCTTCACCTTCTAGGGGCTCTTCTAGACCACCATTAAAAAAGTAGGTAACGTGGGCGTACTTTTCGGTTTCAGCGGTGCGAAACTGCTTGAGGCCATGGTTTGCCACCACTTCGCCCAGAATGTTGCTCAAGTTTTGGGGATGAAAGGCCACCGAGACCGGCATATCGGGGTCGTACTGGGTCATAGTGACAAAGCTTAGGGGCGTAACCATCTCCCGCTCAAAGCCCTTAAAGTTGGGATCAACCAGCGCCTGGGTCAGCTGACGCGCCCGGTCGGGGCGGAAGTTGAAGAAGATCACGCCATCCTCGGGGGCGATCGCGCCAGGGGCAAGCCTTACCGGCTCTACAAACTCATCGTTAACATCCTGGTCATAGGAGGCCAGCAGCGCTTCCATGGCGGTTTGGCCTGTGCCTTCGCCAGGGTCAGTCATCACTCGGTAGGCCTTTTCAATCCGATCCCAGCGATTGTCGCGGTCCATGGCATAGTAGCGACCGCTGAGGGTCACTAGCCGCCCCAGCCCTAGCTGATCGACATAGTCCTGAACTTTTTGCACCGCGATCTTGCCCTCGGTGGGCTTGGTGTCGCGTCCATCGGTGATGACGTGAATACAGACGTCCTCAATATCTTGAGCTTTGGCCATCTCTAGCAGCCCAAACAGATGAGACAGGTGAGAGTGTACCCCGCCCTCTGAGGAAAGCCCAATCAGGTGTAGCTTGCTGTTGCGGTAGCGCACCGCCTGACAGACCTCTAGCAGAGCCTCATTTTCTTGTAGCGAACCGTCTTCTACCGCGTCCGAAATTCGCACCAATTCTTGGGGCACAATGCGCCCGGCTCCAATGTTCAAATGGCCAACTTCAGAGTTACCCATTTGACCTTCAGGTAGCCCCACATCTTTACCCGCCGTGCGAATGAGGGTGTGGGGATAAGCGGCCCACAAACTGTCCATCACCGGAGTCTTGGCGGCAGCGACAGCATTACCGTCAGTATTTTCTCGGTATCCCCAACCGTCGAGAATAACTAACACCATCGGCGGGATTGACGCTTGACTCATGGGTAAAAATCCTTGGGATTTGGACTAACGTCTCGGCAATCATACCATTCAGAAAATTAGCCCCGATTCTGAGCCAGGGCAGAGTTGGAATGGCGAATACAAAAGATACGCAGACAAAAAATCGCGCTGAAGGAATAGTTGAAAGCCTTACCTTCGAGGGTGATACCCCACCTGAAGCGTAGACTTTTACAATCTAAACCTGGCCATCAACTCTACGGTTGAGTTATGAGGTGACTTAAGAAAGATTTTTTATAAAAGGCATATTACTCTACAAAGGCGTCATTTTGTAGCGCCAGTTTTGCGCTTGGCCTGCTGCTGTTTACGCTTGGCCTCAGCCTTGGCCTTTTTTTCAGCGGCTATAGCTGATTGCTTTTCAGCTTCGGCTTCTTCAGCCACCTTGTCAAGGTAGTAGTGGTAGTCACCCCGGTACAGCCGCAGTTCGCCGTCCCGAATCTCGACGATTTTGGTCGCTACCCGAGAGATAAAGTAGCGATCGTGGGAGACCAGCAGCACGGTGCCATCGTAGTGCTGAAGGGCTTCTTCCAGCATTTCTTTGGCGGGAATATCCAGGTGATTGGTAGGCTCGTCGAGCATCATCAAGTTGGCGGGGCGCAGCAGCATTTTGGCCAGGGCCAGCCGAGCCTTTTCGCCACCGCTGAGGGCTTTGACCTGCTTAAAGGCCATATCGCCCGTAAACAAAAACCGACCCAGCAGGGTGCGCACTTCTTCGTTGGTCCAGTCGGGCACTTCGTCGTGGATGGTGGCGATGACGGTTTTCTCTAGGTCGAGGGCCTCGGCCTGATTTTGCTCAAAATAGCTGGGGATCACGTTGTGATCGCCCACGTCGACCTTGCCGTCGGTAGGGGTTTCTAGCCCAGCAATCATGCGCAGCAGGGTCGATTTGCCAGAGCCGTTGTGGCCCAGAAAGGCAATGCGATCGCCCCGTTCAATCAGCAAGTTTGCCCCCAAAAACAAGATTTTGTCGTCGTAGCTGTGGGTCAGGTCTTCAACCGTCACTACCTCACGACCGCTGCGGGGGGCAGGCGGGAAGCGAAAATGCAGACTGCGAACGCTGCCCGTGGGGGCCTCAATGCGCTCTACCTTATCGAGCTGCTTTTCGCGGCTTTTAGCCTGAGTACTGCGGGTGGCGCTAGCCCGAAAGCGATCGACAAAGGCCTGCTGCTTAGCAATCTCTTTTTGCTGACGCTCATAGGTGCTGAGCTGGGCAGACAAGTTTTCTTCTTTTTGGGTCAGGTAGGCAGTGTAGTTACCCAGGTAGGTGTTCGAAACACCGCGCTCAGTTTCTACAATTTGGGTACAGAGGCGATCGAGAAATTCCCGGTCGTGAGAGACAATCACCATCGGGGTGGTGAGCTTTTTGAGGTAGCCCTCTAGCCACTTGATGGTGTCGAGGTCGAGGTGGTTGGTGGGCTCGTCGAGCAGCAGCACATCGGGAGCCTGCAGCAAGATTTTGCCCAGGCCCATGCGCATCTGCCAGCCGCCGCTAAACTCGCTAACGTAGCGATCGCCGTCAGTAGCCTCAAACCCCATCTCGGGCAAAATCTTCTCGATCTGAGACTCTAGCCCGTAGCCGCCCAGGGCCTCAAATCGCCGCTGCTGCTTGTCGAGTTCGTGAATGAGCCGATCTAGCTCGTCGGGATCGGCCTGCTCCATCAGCGTGGGGATGTGGTGAAGCTTCGACTGCACATCATTGGCTTCTTTAAATACGGTCCAAAACTCATCACGTACGGTGTGGCTCGGGTCGACCTCAAACTCCTGAGACAGGTAGGCAATCTTGAGGTCGGTGGGGCGCACGATGGTGCCTGTGGTGGGTTCGATCTTGCCGGTAATAATTTTGAGCTGAGTTGATTTGCCCGCGCCATTAACGCCCACCAGGCCAATGCGATCGCCCGGCTTGACTTCCCAGCTCACATCCTTGAGAACTTCCCCAGTGGGATAAATCTTGCTGATGTGCTCTAAACGCAGCATGGGAAAGCTCCAGGGACAGACTTCAACGGACGGGAAGTAAACGAATCTTTACCAAAGGTAACGAATAATGGGGCCAGGGTGTCCAATCTTGGGCCATCTAACTAATTCATTCTTGAAAGAAAAATCTGTTTCCCAGGCTTTCAGGCAATTGCCACAAAAAAAAGACGCAGCTAGGCTACGTCTCCGTTGATTCATTAGCAGTACCTAAGACCGGGAAATAGCTAAGGTCTACTTCTTCATATCCTTCGCCATTTTGCGAAACATGTCGAGGTTGGTGTCAACCTTACGGCGCTCGGAATTGGCATCCTTCTTGACGACGGGCTGAGAGGAAATGTCGGAAGAGGGTACCTGCTGCACAGGCAAGCCCTGCTCTTGCAGCCTTTTGGCCTCTAGAGCAGAAATCTGCCGAATACTTTCTTTCTCTCCGCTTTCGCCTCGCTTTTTGGCGTAGGTGCGCCGGACGGTTTTAGACGATCGCATGTACTCGATGTTGCCGTAGCTCTTCGCGTCGTCATCGCTCAAGAAATAAGCCCCCTCAACCTGTTTAATAGTGGGCTGCTGAGGTGCAGGCTTTTTGCGCACGGGGCGGTCTGATTCCCCCGGATTCTTAGCTTTTCCGCTAAACAGCCCGCGAATAAATCCAGTCATGAAACTCTCCTGCGTCAGGTATGAAGGTCGAATGTTGCCAAGCCCACGGACGAAGCGCCCTGACAGGGCAGATAGCCAGACTGGACTTAGCTGAAGGTTTGTTAAGTACTATGTTAACTTTTGTTGGGAGAAAAGTAGTAGCGAAATTGGTCTAATCCGCGTTTTGCCTCAAGTCAGTTGTTTATGAGAGCAAATTGCTATAGAACGCGCCATGGCTAGCGCGCCATAACTAACTCAGTCTTTGGGAGGGGCAACGGCCAAGAAATACTAGAGTGGGTAAGGATGTTTTGCCACCCGTACCATGGTTACTTCTCCGTCTTCACCTTTTGCTAACGCCGTACCCATCGATCGCATTCGCTACAACGATCAGGGGCTGGTGCCTGCAATCGTGCAAGACCACCTCGACGGTACCGTGCTGATGATGGCCTGGATGAACGCCGAGTCGCTGCAAAAAACCTTAGAGAGCGGCGAAACCTGGTTCTGGAGCCGATCGCGCCAGGAGTTTTGGCACAAGGGGGCGACCTCCGGCCATGTGCAAAAGGTGCGGGCCATTCGCTACGACTGCGACAGCGATGCCCTGCTGGTTACCGTCGAGCAGGTGGGCGATGTTGCCTGCCACACGGGCGAGCGCAGCTGCTTTCACCAGGTTGAAGACCACAAAATTGCGCCACCTGCCGATACCCTATCGCAGGTGTTTGGGGTAATCTGCGATCGCCGCGACCACCCCACCCCCGACTCCTACACCTGCAAGCTGCTGGCCGGCGGCGACAACAAAATTCTCAAAAAAATTGGCGAAGAAGCCGCCGAAGTGGTGATGGCCTGCAAAGATGACGATGACGATGCGATCGCCGGAGAAGCCGCCGACCTGATGTATCACACCCTGGTAGCCCTGGCCCATCATGGGGTCGACATTAAGGATGTATACCGGAAGCTGCAAGCGCGGAGGCGGTGAGGGAGTGGATGGGTGTAAGGGTGGATGAGCAGGAGGG
>NZ_JADEXE010000226.1 GCF_015207265.1 Nodosilinea sp. LEGE 07298
GTAGTAATAGAGGCCCCCGTAGGCACTGAGCGTACCCGCCGATCCGAGCGTTGCGATCGCCCCGCCCAGGCTCACATCGCCACCGGCCAGGGCAACCTGTCGGTTTGTTGGCAGCAGCAGCTGATTGCCCTCAAAAAAAGGGGCACCGACTAAGGTGGTGGCGGTGGCGCGATCGCCCACTGGCCAATAGACATTGCTGCGCAGTTCCCACCCGTGGCTAGTTTTCTCTAAGCCAGCCCCTAATTGATAGAAGGTGCCGCCCCCGTGGGCCTGGGTATCGACCCCAGCGTAGGCTCCCGACAGACCAGCGCGATCGCGGTCCAGGCTGCGATAGCCCAGCAGCAAATTGCTGCCCAAAAAGCCAGCCGTATCCAGCCGCGCCCGCCCCTGCAAAAACAAAACCTGCTGCCCCGGCACCTGCCTCAGTGGCAGAAAGCCTTCCAGGCTGCCAAAGTCCCGCATTCCCCCAGTGGTTTCATAGTTGATACCTAGCCAAGGCTGCACCTCCAGAGCCTCTGCTGAGGGTGGCGCTAGCTCAGCCCCGGCAGGCGCTAAGGCCACCAGCCAGGTCATCATTACCAAACGTTTAGACCAGCGCTTCCGCCCGCCCAGGCCAAAGTTCTTCCCAGTCCAGTTCAGTCTCGGCCTTATGTTGTGCATCGGTTTGCGCCATGTGCCCCAAGGTGATCCCTTCTATCTACGGGGACCACGGACGACAACCCGTCCTGGCAAATTAAAGAGACGGCAAACCTTGCCTCAGTTTTATAGGCTTTATCTGAGGGACGCAGGCACCCTAGCTCGTTACTGCACCGCTCTCTGGCTATTACCGTCCTGAGGATTTTCCTCTCGATGCCCTACCGAGTTGCTATTGGTCAGGCGATCGCTTTCGTTGAACTCGGTCTGGTCAAACATGTGCACTGTGCGAATGGGGTAGGGAATGGAGATACCAGCGTCATCACAGGCGGCCTTGAGAGCCATTGCCACCTGCGACTTGATCCGCCGCACCTCGGCGATTTGAGGCGTTGTCCAGTAGCGCACCTTAAAGTCAATCGAACTGTCGCCAAAGCCCACCACATCAACCTCCGGTTCAGGAGAATTGAGCACCCCATCGGTACGGTTTACCACGTCGAGAAAGGTTTGCTTGGCCAGGGGTAAGGGCGTGGTGTAGTCGACCCCAATCTCAAAGTCGGTGCGGCGGCTGCGAAAAGCGGTCAGCACCCGCACTGGGTTAGTAAACACTATCGAATTAGGAATCTCTACCAATTCGCCAGTGTAGGTGCGCAACTGGGTAGAGCGAATTTTAATACCTTCTACTGTACCCTCGTAGTCGCTCATCACTACCTGGTCGCCCAAGCGAAAGGGTTCTTCAATTAGCAGCAAAATTCCGGCCAAAAAGTTCTTGAAAATATCTTGAAAAGCGAAACCAATCGCGACCGAACCGAGCCCCAACAGCCCAATAATGTCGCCCAGCCGCAGGTCAGGGAACGCCACCACCGCCGCAATCACTATCCCCAAAACCCAGGTGCCAATCCGGGCCACCTGAACCGCCAGCAGCTGTAGCGATCGGCTGGGCACCAGGCGCTGGCTCATCTTTCCTACCACCCGTTGGGCCACCTTAGCGGCATACCAGGTCACCAGCACCAGCACCAGCCCTAGCACAACACCAGGCAAAAGCTGAATAAACTGCCCCACCAAATCAAGCAAGCTAGTTTGGATGCGATCGAGCAGGGGATTCATAGTTTTGGGTTCAAATCAATCAGGACAAGCCTTTCGCAGGTTAGCACTGAGGCGACAAATCGTCATCTGCCTCCCAGAGCCTGTCTGCCGCCAACGTTCGCTCTAGACAGATGCATAGATCTTGAGCTTCTTCAGAGCGAATGCCCTAAAAACTGCTCGTACCCCCGTTGGAACTGCTGCTTGCCGCCTCGCTCAACAATGCTGCCGTGGGCCATCACCACCCGATCAAAATCCCAGTGGAGCACCTGCTGGGCTGATGCTTTTACTGGCTCTTTGTCTGTGGTTGCTATGCGCTCTAGCAACGATGGGCTAAGGCTTTTATAGCTACCGCCAACTTTAGTCACTAGCTGCGTTAACAGCGGAAAGCTTGCGTCAAAGCAAAATGCCGTATCCGTCAGTATCAGCGTGCGGCTGGCGATGTGGAAAAACACCCATTCATCCAGCAAATCGGGGCCTTTAGGGCCAAGGGTTTTGAATCCATCAAAGAACAGACACTCAATGCCTTCCCAGGGGCTGCTGGAATCATCTTCTATAACTTGATCGATCGCTAACTCTGGCTTTTTTGCCCGCAGCATCGATGTTGCCCAAAACGTTGCGTTAGGATACGCCGCTTTAAAGTCAGCAGCAAACAGGTAGTGATAGAGGTTAGGCGCAATAATGTGGCTGACCGGCCCCAGCTCACTTAGCTCGCCCACCAATGCCTCACTGATCTGAATCGGGGAGATAACGACCAGCTCATGGCTCGCCAGACGAATGACCGTCATGCGGGTACCTATACTCAGGCCAAAGTATCGCAGAGGCTGCTCGGCTACCCAAAGATCTGTATCAATTGCTCTCAGCACCACATTTCCCCAAATTCCTGGTTCATCTCACCGACTCACTCACGTTTCTACAGCAGCCAGCGATATTGCCGCCACCCTGGTCCTCAGGTTTTTAGATTGAATTTGGTAATGATAACGGCAGGAAATAATAGTCAAATGGAAATAATAGTCAAATCCCCAAAACCCATGAATACTCCTGACCAGTGCCAAAACATGGCGGACATTCGGGCGGAGATTGATCGGCTCGATCGCCAGGTGATTGCCCTGCTGGGTCAGCGCTTTGCCTACGTCAAAACTGCTGCCAAGTTCAAAACCAGCGAAACTGCGGTCAAAGCTCCCGATCGCTTTCAGTCTATGCTCCAGCAGCGCCGGGTTTGGGCCGAGGCAGAAGGGCTGAATGCTGATGCGATCGAAGCCCTCTACCGCGACCTGGTCAACCACTTTATTGCCGAAGAAATGAACCACTGGCACCAGTCTCAGACTAAGCAATCCTAAAGCGACTGAACCCCCTAGCCGGAGTGCAGTCGAAGGGCTCATTTACTCACCCATTCCCGGAGAACTCCCATGCTCGTTACCCAACACCCCGTACTGCGGCGCTTCTGGTACCCCGTCATGCCCATGGCCGATCTCACCAATGGCCCTCGATCCTTTACGCTGCTGGGCGAACCGCTGGTGCTGTGGCTGATGGTGGATGGGAATCCGGCAGCCTTGCGCGATCGCTGCTGTCACCGTTCGGCCAAGCTTTCGATGGGTATTGTGCAAAATGGCTGTGTGCGCTGCCCCTACCACGGCTGGGCCTACGACAAATCTGGGGCATGTGCAAACGTGCCTCAACTCGACTCTGGTGCAGCGATCCCCAAAACCTACCGAGTCGAGGCCTTCCAGTGTGCCGAACGCTACGGCTACGCCTGGGTGTGTTTGGCAGAGAATCCGCTGCTGCCTCTGCCCGAAATTCCCGAAGCCAACGTGCCCGAAAATCGGCTCATCCCTCAGTTCTATGAACCCTGGCAGTGCAGCGGTTTGCGGTTAATGGAAAATTCCTTCGACAACGCCCATTTCAGCATCGTCCATGCCGCATCTTTTGGCGTGACTGAGCAACCACAGCCCGCCAAGTCAGAAATCATACCGCTGGAGCTGGGTCTCAAGGTTCACGCTACGGTGCCGGTCGTGAACCCACCTGCCCAGCAGCAGATTCTCAATATCCCCGACAGCCTCACGGTACGCGAGGTGGAATCGACCTGGTACGTGCCCTTTAGCCGCACGCTGAAGATCACCTACCCCAATGGGCTAATGCACCTGATCTTTACAGCGGCGACTCCGGTAGGCGATCGCACCTCCCAGATTGTGCAGTTCTGCCTTCGCAACGACAGCGAGGCCGACGCCAGCGCCGAGTCGATCATCGCCTTCGATCGTCAGGTCGTCAACGAAGACAAGGTTGTGCTCGAATCCACCGACTACGACACGCCAGTGGACCTGTCCTGTGAACAGCACATGCCGTCAGATCAGCCCGGCATCATCATGCGGCGGCAACTGGCAGCGCTGATCAAGGCCCATGAGCAGGTTCAGCAGAATGGGCAGGTTCTATCTGGAGTGTAGAGCTGGTGGGTGGGCAATGCTTGCCCGAGCCGGGATAAATGCCAATGGCAATTTGAATGCCCTGCTGAATACGTTTCAGCGATCGCAGGCTGATCCTGCCGTATGGCCCTTGCTCCAGATAGCGTTTACTCACGGCCAAAATGTTGTCGCAGATTGCTAGAGAATCCGCCTGTAACCCGCCCTCCCCTGCCACAACCAAAATACGAGTTGGAGTTTCACCCCTGTTCAGATCGCTGGTAAAGGGCACTACCAGCACCGTTTGGCTCAGCTCGTTACGAAGGTTGATCGACACCACGACTACCGGGCGTTTTTTGCTATCTCCCAGGCTGCGAAGGGCTCTGACCAAGTAGATTTCTCCCTGGAGTGGGTAAGCTGCCACAATCTCCTAAATTCCCTCGTTTTCTATCGTTTCTTCGAGCTGCTGCTGTGCAAACTCCGCCCATGCTTCCTCTTGATCTAGATCAGCCTGGCTGCGCGACTGGTAAAACTGCCGCAGTTGGTCATCAATCTTTTGATTGCGCCAAAGCCGTAGCGCTTCCTCAATCACTGCCGAACGATTGTCTGAGAGGCGATCGATTGCATCCAAAAGCTCAGCATCTAGGGTGATCGATACCCGACGCTTATTCGGCGTATTGGCCATTGATCGGACCTAAACAAGTATGAGTAACTGTATTACTCCCAATCATACCGCGACTCACAAAAGAGCCTGTCCTTGCTAAAGGTCTCTCGCTGTCAGCTCAGTCAATTCATGGTCAGGGCAGCGGAGTTCCGTTCACTCATCTCATCAATCCGCCAAAATCCAAAATCTAAAATTCCTATGCAAACGTTGATCCGTTCCGTCCTCGCCTTGCAAAACGGCACCCTTCAATCAGTGGATGTCCTTCTGGTTGATCAACACATCCGCACCGTTGCCCCTGCTGGGACGATTCCCGTTGCGCCGCACCAGCAGGTTATTCCTGGCGAGGATCGGCTGCTGCTGCCCGGCTTCGTCAACGGTCATACCCACTCGTCCCAGGTGTGGCAGCGGGGGCTAATTCCGCAACTACCGCTGGAGCTATGGCTGGCCAATGTGTTCGACTCGACGCCCCGGCAACTCGATCAGTTCTACTGGGGCGCGGTGAGCACAGCGCTAGACACCCTACTCTCCGGCGGTACCGGTTTGATCGATCATGCCTATGTCATCCCTGGTCAAGAGCTGGAGACGGTGGATGCCCTAGTGCGGGGCTACAAAGCGGTAGGCATTCGCGCCGTGATCGCGCCGCTGATTCAAGATTTGCCTTTTGCATCGGGCTTGCCGAAAGGGTGTTTGCTGCCCCAGTCTGCCTCGCCCAGGTCAGCGGCAGACTTACTAGCGTTAATGGAAGCGATCATTGCTGAGTTCCACGACCCCAACAACGGCATCTATATTGGCGTGGGGCCAACGGGGTTTCATCGCTGTTCAGATGAATTGCTGGCAGGCTGCGGGGAGATTAGCGATCGCCTCAATCTCTGCTATCACACCCACCTGCTCGAAACTCGCGCCCAGCAGCGTCTAGCCCAGGAACGCTACGGCATCAGCGCGGTACAGCATTTACAGAACCTCGGCTGTCTTACCCCCCGCACCTCTCTAGCCCACGGCGTCTGGATTAGTGAGGCGGATATTGCGCTACTAGCATCTGTAGGATCCACTCTGGTCCACAACCCGGTCAGCAATTTGCGCTTGGGCAGCGGCCTGGCCCCTGTTCTCAAATGCTTGCAGGCAGGGCTGAATGTAGCGATTGGTTGCGACGGAGCCGCCAGCAACGACGCTCAGAACATGCTGGAAGCGATCAAGCTGGGTACAATTCTGCACACAGTGACCGATAGCGATTACGAGAACTGGCTGACGCCGGAGCAGGCGGTGCAAATGGCGGCAGTGGGCGGTGCTAAGGCGGCGAATTTGGGCGATCGCACCGGCACCCTTACCCCCGGCATGGATGCCGACCTTGTCCTCTACAACCTCGACCATCCCTCTATGCTGCCTCGCACCAACCCGCTACAGCTACTGGTATTAGGGCGACCCACTGATGTAGTGGAAGCAGCCTGGGTACGGGGGCGGCAGCTGGTCGATCAGGGTCAGGTGCTCACGGTCGACACCGCTGCTATGCACCACCATCTGCGCTATCAAGCTTTCACCGCCAAAGCGTCACAGGTTCAGCATCATCCGGTGGAGGCTCACTATCGAGACGTAATGCTCAATCGGTAATCTACCCGCAACAGGTGAACCGTCTACCCAACTAGCTGTCCTCAGGAATGTCCTCAGGAATATTTTGGCAATGTCCTCAGGAATGTCCTCAGGACGTGTTAGGATAAGACCAAGGTTGAAGGGCCCAGGGAGACACCGCCCCCACTGGTGGGTTTAGCTCCCGCTGGCAAACTCTAACGCCAGAGCGGCTGACAGTCCATTGCTTCTCTGTTGAGTCAGCATTTCCTGAGCCAAGGCAAAGGATGCTGCCCCCAAAAAAAGAGAGGTGATGCCAGTGCTAACACCAACATCACCAAAGGAAAAAAAGAAAACAACTAAGTTGCATTTAGACCAGCATTGCAGTGCTGGTCTTTTTATTTTAAACGCTTTGTGACCTTCCAGGCAATTTCGCCGTTTTTTCGGTACCCAGAGCGGCTGAAAACAAACCCAGCTTCAGTAAAGCGATCGCCGTAGCTCTCAATGTCCCTGGGTGATAAGTCCAGCAGCCCAGCCAACTCGCTGGTACTCGGCAACCAGCCGTTGCGAGTTGCATTTTCAAGGGTTTCGAAATACTTTAGGGGGTCTGGTTCCGGCCCTATGCCCACTCGGCCAATGACTTCAGAAACAATGGCGCTAATTAATCCGCCAAAGTCGCCAGGGGTAGTCGTCAAAGCAGACCCACTACCCGATTGACCATTGCCATTACTACTTGGTCGCTTTCGCAGTCCTCGCGCCTCAATAAATTCTGCCGCACTGCCGCCCTGGTTAATAAAGACGTGCAGTTCATCCATAAGGCGCAGCTCTTGGTCACCGATGTACGATCGCTGCCCTACTTTTTTGGGCGCAATGCCGAGCTGCTCCATGCGCTTATACACAGCGCTGCGAGCCAGGCTATAGCGATCTTGCAACTGGTTGACTGGATACCGATCAATTTCCCCGGAGTTCATCGCCATCCTCTGGACAATCCTCAGGATATTGCTTCAGTATGGCCTAGAAGACCGTCCCCTGGATAGTCCTCAGGACTATTTTGACCCCCACGAAGACAACAGAAGCGAGAATTTGTGCCATATCTTCAAAAGTAGGGCTGGCAGCAGGAGCAGCTTAAGCAAAATCAGAAGTCATTATGCTTCTACGAACAACTGGGGCAGGTGGATTCGGGACTACCAAATTTTTTCAAAGAAAAATAATCAGATCATGAAAAGAATTGCCTGAGGCTACAAAAGGGCAGACATAGCCATAAATCTATAGTTCCATGGGTTTGACACAAGGAGATTTTGCTCAATGAGTACAACCTACTATCCATGGAACGTGCAGGGACTGGTCGATTGGCTCAAGCTAGAACTAGCTGAGCGTGATAGTTTGCAACACCTGGCGGCAGCGCTGCAAGTCCCTACCCATGTTCTCCAAGGTTGGTTCAAAGGTGTCGTGCCTACCATTACCCTGCAACAGATTCGTCACATTGCTCAGTACCGAGGCTGGAGTGTGCAACAAACTCTAAGCTGGCTCAAGCTTAAGTCGACGCATATAGAAGAGCTAATAGCCCAAGATGTGCTCAGCGATCGCGTCAGCTGGAGCGAGGCCAAGGCGCTTTGGTTTGGACCTCCGGTGACATAGCCTACAGGCCGCACTGCTGCTTTTGCTGGGCGATCGCGGCCTCTAGCTGCGGCGTCATGCCCAAGCTGGCACCATCGTACAACCGCTGAAACTCGCGCTCAAAGTGGGCCGCTACGGTGGCATTGCGAATCACCAGCAGGTTTTCGTCATTGGTAGTATTGGCTGCCTGACTCCAATTTTGGGATCCAATTAATACAGTGCTTTGATCAAGTACCGCAAACTTATGGTGCAATTTATCCCCAGGAGGCAGCACAGGTACGCCTACGGTCGTGATGGGTTGAGCCCAGGGCACACTGTTATCGCGCTTGCAGTTGTGATCAGGCAGCGTCACGCCCAGCATATCGAGCCCTTCGCTATAGCTGCGGTAGGCAAAGCTGGGGTCAATCAGAGTCTTAATGGCGACCCCTCGGTTGGCGACTGGTACCAGTTGGTTGCTAATCGCCTGCTCAGAGAACACAAACAGCGCCATATGAACGCTTTGGGTGGCTTGGCCCAGGGTTTTGGCAATCAGCCCGTTCACGCTCTGCGCCCAGGGTTTAGTTTTAGAGGTGGGCGAAAACTGTACCTCCAGCACTGAGCCAGGGGTAGAAACCAGGGCCGAAGTGCGATGGGGTTTTTGCAGGCCAAAGAGGCTGTCGGGCTGACCTGCGGGGCCGTCGCCCCACATGGCGCTAAATTCGGCCTGAAATCGCTGGGCCAGCGGAGAACTGTCGATTACCAAAATGCTGTTGGCATTGCCCCGACTATCGGGATCCGAAAAATCTCCATGGGTACAGCTCAACGTCCAGTTCGCGGAGCCGGTAACGACGGTACGGCCATCGATCACCATAAATTTGTGGTGCATTAGGCCGCTGCCTTTGCTGCCATCGGCGGTGTCATCGATCAGAGGAATGTTGGCCTCAGCCAGAATGGTCAGGGCATCGCGATCGCGCAGTTCCCCGTCACTGAGCACTCCGTCCTGGTTGGCATCAATAAAGGCGTACAGGTCGTTGGCCTTCGCCTCGTAATGCTCATCGAGCTGGGCGATCGCCGCCGGGTTGCCCAGCTTTCCCATCGGTGTACTGTAGGTGTTTTCGACCACCACCCGAATCTCTACCCCAGCCGCCTTTTGCTCGCTGAGGGCATGGGCAATCCCCGGCAGCGAAAACTCGTGCACCGCAATGTCAATCGACGATTGGGCCGTCGCGATCGCATCGATCACCACCTGCTCCAAGTTATCCCCGTGCCGGGTGATGTTGCGGTAGGGGTCGGTGTAGGTCGCTGCCTGGTTTTGATTAAAATACGCCCGAATGTACGGATCCTGCGGCAGAGGATCGAGCGTGGGCAGCGTAGCCTCGCTGTGAAACTGGCTACTGACCCCCACAAACAGCAGGAGCCCGATCCCAAACGCGATCCCCCAGCGCACCCAAGGAGATTTAGGTAGTAGATGCACAAGCTTTAGGAAGATTTCATGTCTTTAGAAAGCCCAAGCCGGAGAGTGGACTAACGGGGGAACTGTGGGTGCGTGGGTGCGTAGGTGCGTGGGTGGGAAAATAAAGGCAGCAAAACTTACCGACCCACCTACTCGCCGACCCACCGACCCACCTACTCATCCACACTCATGCCCTACGACGACTTGTTCAACCAAATCACCGACATGGTCATGTGCCATTCCCCCAGCGGTATGGAGGACGAAATTAACCAGTATCTAATTGACGCCTTGGCCCATTTAGGGGTAGACCACTGGCGCGATCAGGCCGACAACATCATTGCCAAAATTCCTGGACGCGATGACAGCCGCGCGATCGCCATCACCGCCCACAAAGACGAAATTGGCACCCTGGTCAAGAGCATCTACACCGATGGCCGGGTGTCGGTACGCAAACTGGGCGGCTCGTTTCCCTGGGTCTACGGCGAGGGCGTAATGGATTTGCTTGGGGATCATCAGACCATTAGCGGCATTTTGAGCTTTGGCTCGCGCCATGTTTCTCACGAGTCGCCCCAGAAGGCCCAGCAGGAGGCCCAGCCCGTCACCTGGGAGACCGCCTGGATTGAAACCAAGCGATCGCCCCAAGACCTTGCCGCCGCCGGTATTCGCCCCGGCACACGGGTGGTGGTAGGCAAGCACCGCAAACAGCCCTTTCGCATGGGCGACCACATCGCCAGCTACACCCTCGACAACAAAGCCTCCTTGGCGATTTTGCTCGCCCTGGCAGAACGCTTGAAAGAGCTGCCCGTCACCGTATATCTGGTGGCCTCAGCCAAGGAAGAAGTAGGCGCGATCGGTGCCCTCTACTTCTCCCAGCGCCACCGCCTCGAAGCCCTGATTGCCCTGGAGATTTGTCCTCTGGCCGCAGAATATCCTATTCAGGCGGGCGAAATACCTGTGCTCCTCAGCCAGGATGCCTACGGCCTCTACGATGAGGGCCTAAACGCCGAGCTGCGCCAGGCTGCAGTAGACCATAACCTGCCGGTGCAGATGGCGGTAATCAGCGGCTTTGGCAGCGATGGCTCAATTGCCATGAAGTTTGGCCATGTGTCGCGGGCGGCCTGTCTCAGCTTCCCCACCCACAACACCCACGGCTATGAAATTGCCCACTTGGGCGCGATCGCTCGCTGCGCCGAGATTCTAGAGCACTACTGTAACGACCTGTGACAGCCAACCGGTTAGTCGAGAACCTTTTTTAGAATGAAGTAAAGCGCAGTGAATCAATCCTATGGCCAAAACCGTTGCAGACGTGATGACTCCAAACCCAATCTCGGTGACCCCCGACACCGTGCTAAAGGATGCCATTCAGCTGATGGCTGAAAACCACGTCGGTGGCCTACCGGTCATCAATGCAGACAGCGATCTGGTGGGTATTTTGTCAGAATCCGACCTAATGTGGCAAACCACCGGCATTGAGATGCCCACCTACATCATGCTGCTCGACAGCGTGATTTATCTGAAAAATCCTAATCAGTACAACCAAGAACTCCACAAAGCCCTGGGCCAGTTGGTCAAAGACGTGATGACCGATCACGTCGTTACCATTACCCCCGACCAATCGCTCCGTGAAGCCGCCCACCTCATGCACGATAAGCAGGTGCGGCGACTACCCGTGGTCGATGGCGAACAGCAGGTTGTCGGCATTCTCACTCGCGGCGACATCGTCCGCGAAATGGCGAACAGCTACACATAGGTCAAGTGGGCGAGTGGGCGAGTGGTGAGCAAAAAGCTACCCATCCACTCATCCACCCGCCTACCC